>NZ_CP045292.1:2552072-2871082 GCF_009363055.1 Flavobacterium haoranii
TCATTACGTAACTCAGGACGTATTTGGGTTCCAAAGAAAAAAGAAGATGCTGAAGCTATTAGAGCTGGAAAATTAAAACCAACTCAAATTGCTGAAGAAGATAGAGATTATTACTTAGAAAGAAGATATCCTGCTTTCGGTAACTTAGTACCTCGTGACGTTGCTTCACGTGCTGCTAAAGAGCGTTGTGATGCAGGATATGGAATTGAAGCTAATGATACTCAAGAAGGGGTTTACTTAGATTTCTCTACTGAAATTAAAAATAAAGGTAAAGAAGTAGCTTATGCAAGAGGTAACCATAATCCATCTGAGGAAGAGATTATCAAATTAGGTAAAGAATGGATTGAGGAAAAGTATGGTAACTTATTCCAAATGTATCAGAAAATTACTAATGAAAATCCATATGAAACTCCAATGAAAATATATCCTGCTGTTCACTATACAATGGGTGGTGTTTGGGTTGATTATAATTTACAATCTACAATTCCTGGTTGTTTCGTTGCAGGGGAGGCTAATTTCTCGGATCACGGAGCAAATCGTTTAGGGGCTTCTGCATTAATGCAAGGTTTAGCTGATGGATATTTTGTATTGCCTTATACTGTTTCCAACTATCTAGCTGATGAAATTCGTACAGGTAAAATCTCAACTGATTTACCAGAATTCGCAGAAGCAGAGAATAGGGTTAAAGGTCAAATAGATAAGTTCTTAAATAATAACGGTTCTAAATCGGTTGATCATTTCCATAAAAAATTAGGTCACATTATGTGGAATAAAGTTGGTATGGGGCGTAATGAACAAGGATTAAAAGAAGCTATCGAGGAAATTGCTCAATTAAAAGAGGAATTCCATAAAGATGTGTTTGTTCCAGGAAGTGCCGACGAACTTAACCCTGAATTAGAAAAAGCACTTCGTGTGGCTGACTTTATTGAATTAGGCCAATTAATGGCTATGGATGCTTTACAACGTAAAGAATCTTGTGGAGGTCACTTTAGAGAAGAATATCAAGATGCAGAAGGTGAAACTCTTCGTGATGATGAAAATTTCTCATTCGTTGGAGCTTGGGAATATAAAGGAGACGACATCAGTAAAGAAGAATTACACAAAGAAGAATTGAAATACGAATTCATCAAAATAGCAGCTAGAAATTATAAATAGTAATTAGTCATTAGTAAAAAGTAAATAGTAATTGGTTTTAAAATTTACAAATCACTAAAGGCTCATCACTAATCACTTAATAAGAAAAATTATGGCTTCAAAAAATATAAATATAAATCTAAAAATTTGGCGTCAAAAAAACGCTAAAGATAAAGGACAACTAGAAACTTATAAATTGGATAACGTTTCTACAGATAGTTCATTTTTAGAAATGCTTGATCAATTGAACGAACAATTGGTTAACGAAAGAAAAGAACCAGTAGCATTTGATCACGATTGTCGCGAAGGAATTTGCGGTATGTGTTCATTATATATTAATGGACGTGCTCACGGACCAGATACAGGAATTACAACTTGTCAATTACACATGCGTATGTTCAACGATGGTGATACTATTTATGTAGAACCATGGAGAAGTAAAGCGTTTCCTGTAATTAAAGATTTAGTTGTAGATAGAAGTGCTTTCGATAGAATTCAACAAGCGGGTGGTTTCGTTTCTGTGAATACATCTGGAAATACTATCGATGCAAATGCAATTCCGGTTCCTAAAGCTGATGCAGACAAAGCTTTTGAAGCTGCTGCTTGTATAGGTTGCGGTGCTTGTGTTGCTACATGTAAAAATGGTTCAGCAATGTTATTCGTAGGAGCAAAAGTTTCTCAATATGCATTATTACCTCAAGGTAAAGTTGAAGCAACACAACGTGTTTTAAACATGGTACGTCAAATGGATGAAGAAGGATTTGGTAACTGTACCAATACAGGTGCTTGTGAAATCGAATGTCCTAAAGGTATTTCTTTAGAAAATATCGCACGTATGAACCGTGAATATTTATCGGCAAGTTTAAAATAAAACTATTTGTCATTCTGAACTTGTTTCAGAATCTAAATATAAACCTGTTAGCTTTAATGTTAACAGGTTTCCTTTTTTCTATTACATTTGTAAAAATTAAACCCTTTCTATGAAAGTAGCTATTCTTCAAACCGATTTAGTTTGGGAAAATCCAATATACAACCGATTAACAATTGAAAGTAAAGTACTTTCGTCTGATAAGAAATTTGATTTATTGGTCTTGCCCGAAATGTTTACATCTGGTTTTACTATGAATCCTGAGCGCGTTGCTGAAACCATGCAAGATGAAACTATTCAGTGGTTAAAAAGTTTGGCTAAACAAAAGAAAACAGCAATTATAGGAAGTTTAGTAATTCAAGAAGAAAATCAATATTACAATCGTTTGGTTTTTGTAACACCAAAAGGAACTGTACAACATTATAATAAGCGTCATTTATTTACTTTAGCTGGCGAAGAAAAGGTTTATACTAAAGGAGCAGAAAAGGTGATTTTTGAATATAAGGATTGGAAAATTTGTCCGCAAGTTTGTTACGATTTACGTTTTCCTGTATTTGTAAGAAATGTAGAAGATTACGATTTGTTGGTTTATGTTGCCAATTGGCCTAAAATAAGAACTCAAGCTTGGGATGCATTATTAAAAGCGAGAGCAATTGAAAACATGACTTTTGTAGTTGGAGTTAACCGAGTTGGTAAAGATGTAAATGGACACGATTATATTGGTCATTCTCAGGTTTTAGATGAATTAGGAAACGAATTAATAGCTCCTTTTGAAGAAAATGGCATTCAAGTTGTAACCCTTAGTAAAAAGAAGTTGCAAGATTCTAGAAATAAGTTTAATTTTCTAAATGATAAAGATAATTTTGAACTTTTAGATTAAGGCTTAAAAATCTTGATCCCAATTCCAGTTTGCTCTAATGTCAATTGTCGTTGGGAAATATTGAATTTCTTCAGCTTGTCGTTTTTCTAAATAATTTCCAGTATCCCAAACTCCATTTCCATTGTCGTCATAAATAATGCGCAATGTGTAAATATTGGGTTCCAATGCTTCAAATTCTAGATTTTTTTCACCTTTTGAAACGGCACTCGCTACAACATCACCTTTTGAATTTAGTACTTCAAGAATTAATGGAAATCTTTTTGCTGATTTTAGATTTACAAATAAGTTTCCATAATCAGATAGTGAACGTGTATTAAAACTGAATTTTAAAGTGTCATTTTTGTTGCCTAAATAATCTTCAACACTAGCTGGAAGTAATTGTAAAGAATATTTTTGGTTTTCATCTTTCTTAAAAGTAAATAGAACTTCTTGTTCAAATTCTTTATAGTTTAAACCAAAGTCTAAAGCAACAGAATCTTTATTAATTAAACTTATTTTACTTTTATCAATATTTTTTAATGGAAGCGTTGTTTTTAAACGCAGTGTATCTCTAAAATGAATGGTTCCTTTTTGTGCTAAGTCTACAATTAAAGTATCTTTTTCTTTAATGTTTTTCTTCAATTTACTAACAAATGATTTTTTAAAATCATCTTTTTCTACAAAAAACTCTAATGAATCCGCTTCAATTTTAGGAAGAAATAATTGAATAGAATCTTTCTTTTCTTGTGCAAACTTGGTGAAGATTACTGGAAGAATTTCATCTCCTTTTTTTGCAATTATTTTGGCATTTTTAGGATTTCCCTCAAATCCCATGAAAAATTTATTTTCAGTTTCTTGAGTAGGTTTAAGAGCTTTAAATTTAGTTTTTTCTTTAAATAGTTCTAATTCAAAAACTGTATCATTTGGAATAGTAATTTTATTCTTAAGGAAACCAATTTTATCTTGCTTTGGATCAAACTTGTAATTGTTGTTTTTGTCTTTTAAAGCTACAATATAATAATCACCAGCTTTTAAATTTTCTAATGCAAATAATTTTAAACTGTCAAGTGTATTGGTAACATATAAAGGAGATTCTTTATATACGGTGCTATCAGAAAAAGTTTGTGCATCGTATAGTTGAACCGATACAAAATTATCAGGTTTCATTTCTACGGCGTCTTTTATTTTTCCCATTATTGCTAAAGAATCGATGTAGCTTCCTGTTGAAAACACATAACGATATTGAGAATAAGGATTTCCTTCGTTATTATCGGTAATACTTTGACCAAAATTTAAACTATAAGTCGTATTAGGTTGAAGAGTGTCTAATATCTTTACCGAAATAAATTTACTTGCACTTCCTTGCGGAACGATAATAGGTTTACTCTTTAGAGGAGGTGAAATGATAAGTTGTTTGTTAATGTCTTTAATTTTAATCAATTCGTTAAAGACAATTTTTATTTCTTTTCCATCAAAGTTGGTAGTATAGTTTTCAGGGAAAGAATTTACAATCTTTGGAGCAATGGTGTCTTTTGGACCTCCTGTGATTGTTCCTCTTTTGGCACAACTTCCTAATGTTAGAATGGCAATGAAAAAAACCGTGAAAACTAAAACATAAATGTTCTTCATGGAAAATAAATTTGATACAAAATAACAACTATTATTCTAACTATGCCAAATTTTTAATTGAATTTAAGATTGTGTGTAGCCAATGGTTAAAATGCTCACTTTCGAGTTAGGAATTTTTAAAATGGCTTTACCACATTTTTCGAGAGTTGCACCTGTTGTAATGATGTCGTCAATGAGCAAGTAGTGTTTGTTGTAATCGCTTTCTTGAAACTTACACTCAAAAATATTTTCCTTATTATATTGTCGTGAGTCTTTATTTTTTTGGGTTTGAGTTTTTGTGTAAACATTTCTAATTAATAAACTATCATTGTAAGTTATGTTTAGGTTTTTAGAAATGGCTTTTCCAAAACTTTCTACTTGGTTGTATCCTCTTTCTTTTAAACGTTTAGGATGTAGTGGAACTGGAATAATAGCATCTACTTTTTGATTGATGATAAATTCTTTAATTTCAGCCGACATTAAGTCCCCTAAAATAGTTCCAACTTCTTGTTTTCCTTTATATTTTAATTTATGTATGGCTTCTTGAACGATGCCCTCTTTTTGAAAATATAAAAAGGAAATTCCAAATTCAATTGGCAGTAACCCTTCAAATTTTTTTGTAGTATCATTCTTATGGTTTTTCCAATGATAGGTATAAGGTAGGTGATGTAAACATTTACTGCATATAGTAGTCTCATTTGTAAGGAGTAGCGTATTGCAACCCACACATAAACGAGGATATATTAAATTCAACAGATTTTTTAGCATTTTATCGAATTTGATTATAATAAAAATATAAAATAACTTAATTTGGTAAAAATAACCCATCCCACATGCCTTTTAAGTCTAAAAACATATTAATGTTTTCTTTAGTCATAACCTCATTTGTGGCTATCTTCTCTTTTGTAAATTTTTATAAACTTAAAAAAGAAAATGAAGATTTGAACAAATTACTTCAAGAAGAAAAGAAAATTTATAAAGTTCAGTTAGAAGAGCTAGAAGATAGTATAAAATTAAGTGAACAGGAACTTTACAAATCTCATGTTAAATCGCCAGAAGTTATCGAGGCAGATTCCTATGTATCGGCAGAGATTTTAACAAATGAAGAAATTAGTGTGGAAGCATTAGAAATTCAAAATAAAAAAATCGAAAAAGAAATTAGTGAGTTAAAAACCATAATTGATAAAAATAACAAATCAATTGTTGATTTAAAGAAAAACACCAAAGCCGGAGAAAAAATAGTTGATAAAATTAAAGCATTAAATGTAAATGCTCGTGGTGTTAAAGTAATGTCTGATTTTTACAAAAACACTAAAGAAAATAAAATCCAAGAAATTAGAGTTTGTTTCACTCTCGAAGCAAATGAGTTTGTAAAAGAAGGAAATAAAAAGATTTTCGTTCAAATTGTAAATCCAAATGATCAAATCATTTCTTCACATATTTTAACAGATACGGTTGCTAGTAATCAAACATTAGAATATAGTTCTCATGTAAATACATTTTACAATCAAAAAGACACTGATGTTTGTGTTTATGTAGATTTAGAGAAAAAGAAAACAGTAAAAGGCGTGTATAAAGTTAAATTATTTCACGGTTTTGATGAAATAGGTGCTACTACATACGAATATCAGTAAAATATTCCTAAAATTCTTTTCACATTTGTATTCCCTTTTTTTACTTTTGCAAGATGGCAAAACAAGATGATATTTTCAAAAATGTAATTTCGCATGCAAAAGAGTACGGATATATTTTTCCGTCTAGCGAAATATACGATGGATTAAGTGCGGTTTACGATTATGCACAAAACGGTGTTGAATTAAAGAAAAACATTCGCGACTATTGGTGGAAATCAATGGTGCAAATGCATGAAAATATTGTAGGTATTGATGCTGCAATTTTTATGCATCCTACAACGTGGAAAGCTTCGGGTCACGTAGATGCATTCAACGATCCACTTATCGACAATAAAGATTCTAAAAAAAGATATCGTGCCGATGTTTTAATTGAAGATTATGCTGAAAAATTAAACCAAAAAGCACAAAAGGAAATTGAAAAAGCTAAAGCTCGCTTTGGCGATGCTTTTGATGAAGCTCAATTTGTAACTACTAATGAGAGAGTTAAAGGATATTTAGACCAAAAAACGGTGATTCTACAAAGAATGGCGAAAGGTTTAGATGCTGGAGATTTAGCTGATGTTAAAGCATTAATCGAAGAATTAGAAATTGCTTGTCCAGAATCTGGTTCTAAAAACTGGACAGAAGTTCGCCAATTCAACTTAATGTTTGGAACAAAATTAGGGGCTTCTGCAGATACTGCTATGGATTTATATTTACGTCCAGAAACCGCTCAAGGTATTTTTGTGAACTTCTTAAACGTTCAAAAAACAGGAAGAATGAAAATTCCTTTTGGTATTGCCCAAACAGGTAAAGCGTTCCGTAACGAAATTGTTGCGCGTCAGTTTATTTTCCGTATGCGTGAATTTGAACAAATGGAAATGCAATTCTTTGTGAAACCAGGCGAAGAAATGAAATGGTACGAATACTGGAAAACAACACGTTTGGCTTGGCATAAATCACTTGGTTTAGGTGCTGAAAATTACCGTTTCCATGATCATGAAAAATTAGCACACTATGCAAATGCTGCTGCTGATATTGAGTTTAATTTCCCATTTGGATTTAAAGAATTAGAAGGAATTCACTCAAGAACCGATTTCGATTTAAAAGCGCACGAACAATATTCTGGTAAAAAATTACAATATTTCGATACTGAAGAAAACAAAAACTATGTGCCTTACGTAGTAGAAACTTCTGTTGGATTAGATAGAATGTTCTTGGCAGTTTTCTCAAAATCGTTACAAGAAGAAACATTAGAAGATGGTTCTACAAGAACAGTTTTACGTTTACCATCAGTTTTAGCGCCAACAAAAGCTGCAGTTTTACCATTAGTTAAAAAAGATGGTTTGCCTGAAGTTGCAAGAGAAATTGTAGAAGATTTAAAATGGGATTTCAATGTCGCTTATGACGAAAAAGATGCAGTAGGTCGTCGTTACCGTCGTCAAGATGCATTAGGAACGCCATTTTGTATTACTGTAGATCATCAAACATTAGAAGATAAAACCGTTACTATTCGCCACCGCGATACAATGGAACAACAACGTGTTGCAATTTCTGAATTAAGAGGAATTATCAACAATGAAGTTTCAATGCGTAATTGGTTAATGAAAATGTAAGTTCTAAGTACGAGTTACGAAGTAAGATATACAAAGTAAAAATCCCAAATGTCAGTCTGAGCTTGTCGAAGACACATTTGGGATTTTTTATTTTAAAACTGCGACTGAATACTGTGACTGCCAACTATTCAGAAAGTGCATTCCAGCCACGCGCTTTTAAAGCAATTTTAGTATTGGCTCTTGTAATTAAATGCATGCCTTCTTTAGCCTCAGTCATGTGACCAATAACTGTAAAGTTTGGATTTGCTTTTATTTTATCAAAATCTTCCATTTTAATAGTGAAAAGCAATTCGTAATCTTCACCACCGTTTAAAGCTACAGTTGTTATATCAATATTGAATTCTTCACAAACATTAATTAATTGTGGATCGGCAGGAATTTTCTCTTCAAATAAATTACAACCCACATTACTTTGTTTACATAAATGAATAATTTCCGATGAAAGTCCGTCCGAAATATCAATCATAGATGTTGGCTTAACTTCTAATTTTTCTAAAAGTTCTTTAATATCTTTTCGAGCCTCAGGTTTTAATTGACGTTCTATTAAATACGAATAAGGTTCTAAATCGGGTTGGTTGTTTGGATTTACTTGAAATACTTGTTTTTCGCGTTCCAAAACTTGTAAGCCCATATAGGCTGCACCTACATCTCCAGTAACTACTAACAAATCATTTTGCTGTGCACCATTTCTATAAACAATATCGTCTAAGTTAGCTTCACCAATGGCAGTGATGCTAATAATTAATCCTTTTTGAGAAGATGTAGTATCGCCACCTATAATATCTACATTGTAAATTTTGGCTGCCAACTTCATTCCTTCGTACAATTCTTCAATAGCTTCCAATGGAAAACGATTTGAAACAGCTATAGAAATAGTAATTTGAGTTGGCGTAGCATTCATTGCGCAAATATCCGATACGTTTGCCACAACTGCTTTGTAGCCTAAATGTTTTAAAGGCATGTATGCCAAATCAAAATGAACACCTTCCACTAATAAATCAGTTGAAACTACTGCTTTTTTGGTTCCAAAATCTAATACGGCAGCATCGTCTCCAATACTTTTTATGGTAGATTCTTGAGTAATTTCAATGTTTTTCGTTAAATGTTCTATTAAACCAAATTCACCTAAGTTTTCTAATTGTGTTTTTGGTTGATTTTTATCTTCTAACATGTCTTTAAATTTTTTGCAAAGATAATAACATCTTTGTCAACCTGAACTAGTTTCAGGTTCTTTTACTGTTATTGCGTCAGTTCGAGTGTTTTTTGTGTAATTAAATGAAACAAAAAATGTATCGAGAACTTAAAAAAACATAAAACTTCTCGATATGGATTTTTCACTTTGTTGCAAATCCTACTCGAAGTGACGATATATTTATTATCATTGCCATATAGCCTCATTGGCTAATTGTCTAATTCCTTCAGTTTTTCAAAAATTAAATTCGATTCGTAACCTTTACGAAGTAAAAAATCGACAAACTTTTTATTTTTTTTAGGACCTTTTTGTTCTTTGATAGAGTGCCAATGTTTCTCGGCTAGTGAATTGAAATTATCAAAATAAGTTTCAGTTGGAATTTCACTTAAAGCTTCGGTTATAATTCTAGAACTAATGTCTCTAAATTTCAGTTCTTGAGTAATTCTATTTTTACCCCAATTTTTATAATTGTGTTTTCCGCGAGCAAAACTTTTAGCAAAACGCGCTTCATTTATGAAGTTGTTTTCGATAAGATAGGTTAAAACTTGTTCTTTTTCTGAAATGCTTAAAGAAAACGAATATAATTTTTCTTCCACTTCTTTGTAACAGCGTTCTTGGTAAGCACAAAAGTATTCCATTTTGTGGTAGATTTCTTTCAATGAAAAAGTGGATTTGTTAGTTTTCAATTCGTTAACAATTTAATAATGTAGTAAATATTTCGTAAACAAAAAATTATGTTTTACCTTTGTAGGCTTTTTTTTAAATGAGGAAGGCAAATTTTAACCCCTAAATTTTTCATTTAATCATCCAAATTTATGAAATTAAAATTATTTATTGTTGCCTTGTTTTGTTCGGTTTTGAGTTGGGGACAAATAGCAGCATGGGATTTTACTGGTGAAGGTTCGACTACAAATACGACTTCTACAGCTGATGTTTACAATGCTTCTTTAGATGCTTCTAATTTGTTGACAAGAGGTGCTGGGGCCGCTTATAGCGGTGCTGGTAATTCTTTTAGAACAGTTGGTTTTCAAAATAATGGTATTGCAACAACTAATACCGATTATTTTCAATTTACACTTTCTGCTTCTGCCGGAAATACATTGTCTTTAACTACTTTAGATGCAAGATTTGCTGGAACAGCAACTTTTGCTGCCTCTCCTGGGGTGAGTTCTCAGTTTGCTTATAGTTTGGATGGAACAAATTTTACTTTAATAGCTTCGTCTCAAATAACAATTGGTACACCAGCAACTTTAACACAAATAAATTTGTCAAGTATTTCAGCTTTACAAAATGTTTCTGATGCTATCACAATTACAATAAGATATTATGCTAGTGGACAGACTACAACTGGTGGTTGGGGTTTTAATTCTCCAACTAGTGGTCAATATGGTTTGGCAATAGGGGGACTATTTCTCCTGCAACTTCAAATACAATTACAACAAATACTGCAATTTCAGGTAGTCCTTTTTGTGTTAATGCGTCAACTAGTGCTTCTGTTTCTGTGCCTTTTACAAGTACAGGTACATTTACTGGGAATACTTATACAGCTCAATTATCAAATGCTGCTGGAAGTTTTACTTCTCCTGTGAGTATAGGAACTTTGATTAGTGATGCTAATAGTGGTACAATTTCGGCAACTATTCCAGCAGGAACTGCTGCAGGAACAGGTTACAGAATTAGAGTAGTTTCTAATAATCCTACGGTTTTTGGTACAAATAATACGGTTGACTTAACAGTTCAGAATTCTGCAACAATTACTGTAAATCCATCAACTTCGGTTCAAAATTTATGTCAAGGAAATAGCGCAACTACTTTGTCAGTTACAGCAACAGGTACAACATTGTCTTATCAGTGGTATAGTAATACAACAGCAACAAATTCTGGTGGAACGCCAGTTGGTACAAATAGTGCTAGTTATACCCCTAGTACGGCAACAGCTGGAACATTATATTACTATTGTGTGGTTACAGCAGCTTGTGGGAGCCCAGTAACTAGTAATGTATCTGGAAGTGTAACAGTTAATGCGATTCCTGTAACACCATCAGGAACTATAACTCCAACTCAAAATTGTGGGAATACATCTTTAAATTATTCTGCGCCAAGTGCATCTTTATATTGGCAAACTTCTGCTACAGGAACGAGTACGACTTTTCCAACAACATCGGCTTATAGTGTAACAACTAATGGTACATATTATGTAAGAGCTTTTAATGGAACTTGTTGGTCAACTGGAACTGTTTCACAAGCGGTAACAGTTATAAATGCAATTGTTATTAGCACTCAGCCTTCAAACCAAGCAACTACTGTAGGTGCCACAGCTACTTTTTCAGTAACTGCTTCTAATGGAGCTGGATATCAATGGCAAATTAACACAGGAAGTGGTTGGAGTGATATTAGTGGTGCTACATCTGCAAGTTATACTACACCAGCTACTACGTTGGCTATGAGTGGTTATCAATATCAGGTTGTTGTTACTGGTAATGCACCTTGTGGAAATGTTACTTCGTCAGTGGCTATTTTAACGGTTACAGAACCTCCTTGTCTTACTTCAAGTTTTACGGGTTGGGCTCATGCATATGGTGATTGGACTCATAGTGAAAATGGTACATGGACGGCAGTTAGTATGTTTGCTGGTGGCGGGCAAATACAGATGAATGATGTAGGAGATTATTTGGAATTACCACCATTGAATAATCCTGCGTTACTTACTTATGATGCTGCTTTAAGTTCTTCTCCTAGTTCTAACAATAGAATCAAAGTACAATATTTTAACGGAAGTGTTTGGGTTGATGTTCAGGAAGATACATGTACTTCTACATCTTTTACAACATTTACCATATCTTTTCCTCCTGTTGTTCAAGTCATGCCAAATGTTAGGGTGAGATTGTATAGATCTGCTGATGATAGAACACATTACATCGATAATTTAAATGTTTATTGTGGGCCAACATGTACACCACCAGCTGATCCGGTAGGAACTATTTCAGGTGTAACTCCGGCTTGTAATTCAACTACGCTTACTTATTCAGAATCTGCTGTTGCCCCTGTTGAATTTTATTGGCAAACAACTTCTATGGGAACAAGTACAACTAATAATGCAAATTCGCCATTAGTAGTAACTACTTCTGGTGATTATTATGTTAGGGCTTTTAATACAGCAACAAGTTGTTGGTCTGTAGCAGAGGTTGGGTCATACACGGTTACAATAAATACGCCTGCAACAATAACAACTCAGCCTATAGATGCTTCAACAATTGAAAATGGAGGAGCGAGTTTTACTGTTGCAACAACAGGTACGGGTTTAAGTTATCAGTGGCAAGTAGATACAGGAAGTGGTTTTGTAAATGTAATCGATGGGCCACAATATTCAGGGAGTAACACAGCGTCTCTTTCAATTTCAAATGCTACCTTGACTATGGATGGTTACGTGTACCAATGTGTGGTAACTTCGGCTTGTGGAAATGTAACTTCAAATAGTGCAACTTTAAGTGTAATAGCTGCTACAGGAACTTCATTTAACCCAGGAGAGTTAGTGTTTGTAGGATATGATGGTCAAGTAAATGGTAGTGGTGGTGGTGCTGCAGATGAATATCTTATTGCTACTTTAGTAGATATGATTCCGGGAACAACATTTACATTAGTAAATTCACGTTTCGAAGCTGGAGCTCCTGCAAATGTTAGAACGAACAAATGGGGAGGTGGAGGAGACTTCGCAGAAGAAGCACCATATGTTGCAGAACTTACTTATAATGGTTTAACTATAATCCCTGCTGGTTCTGTTTTGCGTTTTGAAACAAATGGTGGTGGAAATTGGTTTGGTACAGTAGAAGTAACAATAGGTACAACAATTACTGATATTACGGCTGACTTTTCAGGCTCAACTAATCCTAGTTTCAGTCCAAATATTTCTACTTCGGGATCAGATCAAATGTTTTTAATTCAAGGTGCTTTTACTTTTGATGGAACACTTGATGCAAATGAGGCCAATTATTATTTATCAGGGACCTTGCTTCATGGTATTACCAATAGAGCTGCTTGGGTACCTTTAACGGATGCTTGTAATGGAGGTAGTTCAGGAGGTAATTCAAGAGAGTCAAGATTACCTTCTGAATTAACATGTTTTAATGTAGAAAATGCAAGTTCAGATGCAGTAAGTGCATTTTATGAAAATGATAAAGAGCATGGTATCTCGACTATTCGTCAAATTGTATTGGCATTGTCTGATGTAAGCAATAACTGGACATTAGGAACAGGAAGATATACCATTGATCCAGCTAGTTCATCGTCAACTAGAGCAGGGAAAACTTTTTTAATAGGACCAAGTAATCCTCCTGGTCAATGGGTAGGAAATGTGAATACCAACTGGTTCGATTGTGCCAATTGGGAAGGTTTAGCTGTGCCAAAATTAACTACAAACGTAACAATTTCTTCAAGCTCCGTTAGAGATGCTCAAGTAGATTTTACAGCACCTTATTCTGATTTATATAGTGATATTGCTGTTTGTAATGATATTACAATTTCGGATAGAAAACTAATTGTAGAAGGAAATGCGAATAATATTTTAAATGTATATGGCAATTTAGTAATAACGGCAACAGGTGTAGTTGATATGGACGACTCTAATGCTGGGACTGCTGATGGAACTATTCATTTATACGGTGATTGGACAAATAATGTAGATGAAACAGCTTTTGAGGAAGGAAATGGAACCATTCATTTTGACGGAACTGCGGCACAAATTATAAGCAATGTGGCTCCTGAAGGAACAGAAATATTTTACGATGTAGTAATGAATAACGATTTTACTACAAGTGTGTCTAATAATTTAATTGCTACTGGTGACTTATTGGTTGTGGCAGGTAAAACAGTTACGGTAAACGGTAATGATTATGTTCAGGTAAATCATGATTTAACAAATAATGGAATATTTAATGTTTTAGATGACGGTTCGTTAATTCAAGTGGATGATACAGGTGTTAATACAGGAGACATTTCATATGAAAGAATCACAACAGGAAATAATTTAGATTATGTATATTGGTCATCTCCTGTTGAAGGCGCAAATACACCTGCATCTGGATATATTTACAGTTGGAATCCTACTGTTGCTAATCCAAATGGTGGTTGGGGTAATTGGATTTTATCTAGAAACACATCAATGGCTTCAGGAGTAGGATATATTATGCGAGATGTTTTTTCGAGAACTTTTGCTGGTGTTGCACGAAATGGAGTGGTTCAGCCTACAATTGCCAGAGCTAATAATACAGGTCCAGATTTTGCGGGTACTAATGGTACTACAATTACTAATAAAGACGACAACTGGAATTTGGTAGGGAATCCATATCCATCTGCAATTAGAGCTTTAGATTTTATTACTTTAAATACTAATATTGAAGGAGCTGTAAGAATTTGGACACATGGAACAAATCCATCAACATCTATATCAGATCCTTTCTACGATAGTTATGTATACAATTATACGCCAAATGATTATATTGTTTACAATGGAACGGGTACATTAGAAGGTCCTGCAGGATTTAATGGTTTTATTGCTGGAGGACAAAGCTTTATGATTAGTATGTTAGACGGACCAGCCGCAACAAGTACTGTTACATTTAATAATGCTATGCGTAGCAGAACCTATAACAACGAACAATTTTACAGAACTTCAAATTCAAGTACTCGAGATGCATTAGATACAAATGGAGAAGAGAAAAATAGAATTTGGTTAGATATTATAAATAGTAACAATCAATCGGCTAGAACACTTGTAGGTTATGTTACTGGTGCAACATATCTAAAAGATAGAGTTTATGATGCTGTTACCAATGTTTTAGCGAATGTTATGAATATTTATTCGGTTCTAGATAACGAAAGAATGACTATTCAAGGTAGAGCTTTACCATTTGATAATACCGATAAAGTACAAATTGCTGTTAACATTACAACAGCAGGAAATTACTCAATTGGAATTGGAGCAACAGATGGATTATTTACACAAAATCAAGAAATTTATTTAGAAGATACCGAATTGAATATTATTCATGATTTAAGAACGTCGCCTTACACTTTTTCAATAGCTTCAGGTGAATTTAAAGATAGATTTGTTTTAAGATATACAACTGAAACATTGTCAAATGAAGATTTCGATACAAATAATAACGATATTCTAGTATACAGTAACGAAACTTTAAATGTAACTTCAAATAAGTTGAATATTAAGGCGGTTACAGTTTATAATGTAATTGGTCAATTATTGGAAAATAAAAAATTAAATAATACGCCAAATTTTGTTTCAAGTTTAGTAAAAGGAAACCAAGTTCTAATTGTAAGAGTTGAATTAGAAAACGGTGTAACTGTTGAAAGAAAAGTTATATTTTAATTAAGATATTTTAAAAAAGTATTTATTAAAAATCATAATTTTAATAAAAAAACAAAAGGCTAGTAAATGTTTACTAGCCTTTTTTGCATTTCATTGATTTTTTTTACACTTTGACTGTTTTTTAAACAATTTTTTTAAATTTGCCTTTCAATACAGTGAAGTTATTAACCCCAAATTATTCAGAAAGAAAAAAACACTACTTAGTTTAGTAGCTTTTTTTGGTTGTTTAGTTTCCTTTTCTCAAACAGGAAGTGCTTGGAAACAAGTGGAAAAACCAAGACTTGGGATTTCGGAAGGTGTTAGAAAATCTAATATGCCTTCAGATTATAAACTTTTTGAGTTTGATTATACAAAATTCAAAAGTAAATTAATAAATGTTCCAAAAAGAGGCGAATTTTTTGGTCAGTCAAGTGTAATTGTTTCAGTTCCAAATCCTGATGGAACTCTAACTGACTACAGAATTATTGAGGCTTCAAATTTTGAAGATATTTTACAAGATAAATTTCCTGAAATTAGATCATTTGCAGGTAATGCAGTAGATAATTCAGGGTCAGTAATAAGATTTAGTGTATAGCCTTATAATGGTTTTAGTTCTTTAGTTAGAAATAATGATGGGTCTACATATATAGTAGATGCTTATTCTTTAGATTATAAAACTGTTGTTGTTTATGACAGAGTTTATGCGCGTAAATCTAACGAAAAATTTAACTGTACAACAACAGAAGAAGCTGTAAAAGAATTTGGTCAAAATATTCAAGGGAATAGTTATGATACTCAAAGAGATGCTGATGACAGCCAATTAAGAAGATTTAGAATGGCACAATCTTGTACCGGAGAATACGCAAATTATTTTGGAGCTACCAATGCATCGCAAGTAAATTTAGTTTTAGCGGCATATAATGCTACTTATACAAGAGTTAATGCCTTGTTTGAAATGGACTTTAATGCTACAATGCAAATTACAGCAAACTCGGTAAATGTTATTTATTATAATGCTTCAACAGATCCATACTCCCCTTCAACAAATATGGATCCTTGGAATTTAGAGTTAATGAATACGTTAAGTTCTGTTTTAGGAAATTCAACTTTTGATATTGGTCACTTGTTTGGAGCCTCAGGCGGTGGTGGTAATGCTGGTTGTATAGGTTGCGTTTGTAGTAATGATATGTCAACTTATTCATACATGGGACAAACATATCCGAACGCTTATAAAGGAAGTGGATATACTTCTCCAGCAGATGGAATTCCAATGGGAGATAATTTTGATGTTGATTATGTGGCACACGAAATTGGTCATCAGTTAGGAGGAAATCATACTTTCTCATTTAGTACTGAAAACAATGCTGTAAATATGGAGCCTGGTTCTGGTGTTACTATTATGGGTTATGCTGGTATTACAGGTGCGACTGATGTGGCTGAACATTCAATTCCAATTTTTCACGCAGGATCGATAGATCAAATTACAACTAACATAAAAAGTAAATCTTGTCCTGCTCAAATTCCCACAGGTAATGCTGTCCCAGTTGTAACTGTACCCGCCACTACAAAAACTCTTCCTAGAGGAACTGCTTTTAAATTAACTGGCACAGCAACAGACGCTGATATTAAAGATGTTTTGTCTTATTCTTGGGAGCAAGTAGATGATGCTTCAACGGTTGGTGCTGCTGCTTCATATCCTTCAGAAACTAAAACAAATGGACCAAATTTTAGATCTTTTATGCCAAAAAACTATGGTTCTAGAAATTTCCCAAGACTCGCTGACCATGTAAAAAATGGTATTACAGGTAATCCATGGGAAATCGTGCCAAATAATCCAAGTGCAAATAGAACATTAAATTTCAGGTTAACAGTTAGAGATAATCGTGCTGGTGGAGGTAATAATAAAGGTGCTAATGTAGCTGTTACTTTTGACAGAAATCGTGGTCCATTTTTAGTCACATCACAAAACATATCTGGTATTAGTTATACTCAAGGTTCAACCCAAACAGTTACTTGGTCGGTAAATAATACGAATACTATGACTGGTGCTGCTAATGTAAACATTAAGTTGTCTACTGATGGAGGTCAAACGTTTCCAATTACATTAGTAGCTAATACTGCAAATGATGGAACACAAACAGTTACTATACCGAATGTCTCTGCTCCATTTTGTAGAATTTTGATTGAACCTACAGGAAATGATTTTTACGCAATAAATACAAATGATTTTGCAATTGGCTATACAGTTACTACAAATACTACATGTGACCAATATTCATTTACTCCAAATTTAGCAATTCCTGATGGTCAAGCAAGCGGTGGTTATGGAACGGTTGTTGGTTTTAATACAAATATTCCAATGACAGATACTATTTCAGATGTAAATATTTTAGATTTAAATATGACCCATACTTATATGTCAGATGTTACTTTAGTTTTAAATCATCCTGATGGAACTCAATTATTATATATAGATAATGTTTGTTCAAATAGAAATGGCTTTAATAATACCGATTTAGACTCACAAGCAACAAATACTATAAATTGTGGTACGAATACAAATAGTGTAATTGGGGCAGGACCATTTCAGCCTTCATCTTCTTTTAATATTTTTAATGGGAAACAAGCAAATGGGACTTGGCAGTTTTTAGCTGCTGATTATTTTCAAGGTGATACAGGAACATTAAATTCTCTAGTTTTAGAAGTATGTACTAGTGATACAACTATTACAGAAGCTCCAAATGCTTGTGGGGTGATTACCACTACTTGGAATGGTTCTTCTTGGTCAAATGGCGCTCCTTCAAAAAGAGTTGCTGCAATAGTAAATGGAAATTTATCTTCAACAGGAGATATCGAAGCTTGTTCTTTTACTGTTAATGGTACAGCTCAAGTAGTAATCAATCCTGGACATTCTTTAAAAGTAGGAGAAGGAGTTACAGTAGCTCCAACTGCCTCTTTAACAATTGAAAATAATGCAGCTTTAGTTCAGTTTTCTAATACTGCAACAAATTCAGGAAATATTATTGTGAAGAGAAGTTCTACTCCAATGATTCGTTTAGATTATACAGCATGGTCTTCACCAGTTGCTTCACAAAATTTATTAGCGTTTTCACCAAATACGGTGACAACTCGTTTTTATCAATATTTATACACGGGTACAACTACACCAACAGCTTATCAATCAATTGATCCAACAACTAATAGTTTTGCTAAAGGTAAAGGTTATATGATTAGAGTAGCTAACAACTGGTCTTCTTCAACACCAACGGTTTATAATGGGCAATTTACTGGAGTTCCAAATAACGAAATTGTAAAAACTCCTGTTGGCATTGGATATAATTTAATTGGAAACCCTTATCCGTCACCAATTGACGCAAATATGGTTTTATTGAGAAACCCTAAGATTGATGCTTTATATTATTGGACTCATAATGTGCCACAAGATGCATCTTATGTAGCTCAAACAAATTATGCTTCTTATACAATTTTAGGTGGAACTGCTGCATTTGGAAGTTCAAAGATTCCAAACAAAACTATTCAAACATGACAAGGGTTCTTTGTAAGAGCATATGATTTTGGAAGTGCTATTTTCACAAATGATCAAAGAGTAAATGCTTCCGTTACATCTCAATTCTTTAGAACATCTCAAGCTAATAGAACTACAGTTACTCCAGTTGAAAAACATAGAGTTTGGTTAAACTTAAATGATAACAATACTTCTTATAACTAAATTCTTGTAGGTTACATGGAAGGTGCAACAAATGCTGTTGACAATGCGATTGATGGTAAGATATTAGACGATACTAAACCAATGATTTACTCTGTTTTAAATAATGAAGCTTATGTTATTCAAGGTCGTGCTTTACCATTTAATGATACTGATGTAGTAGCTTTAGGATTTAAAGCATTAGAAAAAGGAACTTATGTTATTAATTTAGATAATGTAGATGGTGTTTTTTCAGCTCAAGATATCTTTATCAAAGATAAATTTATTGGAACTACTCATAATTTAAAAGAAAGCGGTTATTCATTTATTTCAGAAGCTGGAGATTTCAAAAACAGATTTGAATTGGTTTACAAAAAAGCATCTACTGAAATAGTTTCAAATGAAAATGAAGTTTTAGTATTTAAAAATAACGGACAAATTGTAATTAATTCAACATCAGAAAAAATTGCAAACATCCAAGTTTTTGATATTCAAGGTAAAATTTTGTTTCAAGAAAATTTAAAAGCTAACGAATATAGAGTAAAAGGATTAACAGTTTCAAACCAAGCTTTAATTGTTAAAATTCAGCTTTCAAATGGTGAGAAAGTTGCCAAAAAGATAATTTTCTAAGTATTATATGATTTTTTAAAAAAGCTCAATCTCACGATTGGGCTTTTTTATTTTAGGTAAGTGCAGCTTTTTTTGTAATTTTGGAATTATTCAAAAAATAACAATGGAAAATATAAAACAATACGTTCAACAAAATAAAGAGCGTTTTATAAATGAATTAATTGAACTTTTAAAAATTCCTTCAGTAAGTGCTGATAGTGCTTATGCTCATGATGTTATCGCTACAGCGGAAGTGATAAAAGAAAGTCTTGAAAAAGCTGGAGTTGATTTCGCAGAACTTTGTGAAACACCAGGTTATCCTATCGTTTACGCTGAAAAGATTATTGATAAAAACCTGCCAACAGTTTTGGTTTATGGTCATTATGATGTGCAACCACCAGATCCAATGGATTTATGGACATCGCCTCCTTTTGAACCAGTGATTAAAACAACTGATATTCATCCTGAAGGGGCAATTTTTGCTCGTGGTGCTTGTGACGACAAAGGACAAATGTACATGCATGTAAAAGCATTTGAATATATGATTCAAAACAATTGCTTGCCATGTAATGTGAAGTTTATGATTGAAGGTGAAGAAGAAGTTGGTTCTAAAAGCTTAGGTTGGTTTGTAGAACGTAATCAAGAGAAATTAGCAAACGATGTTATTTTAATTTCTGATACTGGAATGATTTCTAATACGCAACCATCAATTACTACTGGTTTACGTGGTTTAAGTTATGTAGAAGTTGAGGTTACAGGTCCAAATCGCGATTTACATTCAGGATTATATGGTGGAGCAGTGGCAAATCCAATTAATATTTTAGCTAAGATGATTGCTTCACTTCACGATGAAAATAATCATATTACGATTCCAGGATTTTATGATAAGGTAGAAGAATTATCTGCTGAAGAGAGAGCTGAAATGGCAAAAGCACCTTTTTCTTTAGAAAATTATAAAAAGGCTTTAGATATAGCTGATGTTTATGGTGAAACTGGTTATGTTACCAATGAGCGTAACTCAATTCGACCTACTTTAGATGTAAACGGAATTTGGGGTGGTTATACTGGTGAAGGAGCCAAAACGGTTATTGCAAGTAAAGCGTATGCTAAAATTTCGATGCGTTTAGTGCCAAATCAAGATTGGGAAGAAATTACAGAATTGTTTACAAAACATTTTGAAAGTATAGCTCCAAAAGCAGTAAAAGTAAAAGTAACGCCTCATCATGGTGGACAAGGTTATGTAACCCCAATTGACAGCATTGGATACCAAGCTGCGAATAAAGCGTATACAGAAACTTTTGGAGTTCCCGCAATTCCAGTTCGTTCAGGAGGAAGTATTCCAATTGTGGCGTTATTTGAGAAGGAATTAAAGAGTAAAACCATTTTAATGGGATTTGGGTTAGACAGTGATGCAATTCACTCTCCAAACGAACATTTTGGAGTTTTCAATTATTTAAAAGGAATTGAAACGATTCCATTATTCTATAAGTATTTTACTGAAATGAGCAAATAATAAAAATCCCGATGTAAATCGGGATTTTTTGTTTGTTGTCAGTTATTATATGTTTAATACTTATCTCATACATATCCCGTACATATCCCGTACATATCCCATGTAAGACTTATAAAAGACATTAATGAATATCTTTATCTTTTTCTAATAAAGTAAAATCCATTCATTATGAGCAAAATAATTCCATTCGGCTTTTGCCATGTCATAGTTGGGATCGATTAAAACTTGTTTAGGTTTGTCATTAATGGAGTTTTTACAATCTATGTAAATTGAGATGTTTTTTCCTTCGTATTCTTTTTTAATTCTCTGGCAGTATTGCCAAATAAAATCAGGTTTTACTGCTAATTGTTTTGCTTGAATGTAGGTTAAATTTTTAAGATAATCGTATTGAAATTCTTTTTGGGTTTCATTATCAACGATTTTAATTTTAATATCACCAGTTCTTTCACGCAGCATTACACGCCAACTTAATCGATGCCCTTCTTCTGACCATAATACATCGCCTTTTATTAAATAATGTCTCAATGGTAATAGAAGTTGAAGTATTAAAAATGGTAAAGCAAAATAATAGACCAATTTCTTACTTGAATCATTTGTTGTGTTAACAATTTCATTTTCTTCTTTAAAGAATAACTTTCTTATTTTTTTGGGTTCGAAAAAAAACACTGAAAAACTTAATGCTATGTATGGAAAAATGCCAATTCGCAACGTGTAAGAATCGAATAAAATACCCGCATAAGCAAATGAAAGGTAAAACCATTTTTGAGAAAATAATTCTAAAAAATTAGGTCTTGATGTAATTCTTTGAAGTAAGATTTTTGCAAATGCTCCGTCTAGCCAATCAGGATAAAATTTTGCAAATGCGGCATAAGTATAAACAATACCAATTAATGAGATAAAGAAGAATATTATCCATTGAGGAATTGTGGTGGCTTTTTTTACATAACCCAATTTTACATCTAAAGATTTTTCTTGATTTGCAGGTAAGAAAATCATTATAGAACTAATTACCAATAGTAAATAATAATGATTGTAATAAACATCTTTTTGCATGAAGTAAACTCCACTAAGTAAAATGGTAAAAAGTATAATATTAAATCGATATCTAAAACCTAACATGATGCCAATTCCAGTTAAGCCAATTAACCCGAAATAAAAATACATTCCATTCCCAGGAAGCGGTTGGAGCCAATCGAAACCAATAAAATTGAAGGTAAATTTGGGTTGAATTAAAATTGCTTCAATCCAGCCATGAAAAATGGCCATTAAACTTTCGCAAGTAATTAAAAAACCAAGTAATATTCGGAAAATAATTAAGGCAACGCCATCAATATTTTTGAATAATAGTTTATTCATTTTAGAGATTAAGATATGACAAAGTAAATTCTTTATCCTTTTCTATCTGAACTTTTAATTCTTCAACCGAATCAAATTTTAATTCTTTTCTAATGTATTTTATAAAGGAAATCGTAAGAGTTTGGTCGTATAAATCTTCATCAAAATCTAAAAAATAAACTTCTAAAGAATAGTCTTTATCAGTAAAGGTTGGATTATTACCAATGTTAATCATTCCATAAATTGTTTGCCCTTTGTATAAAGAAGAAACAATATAAACTCCATTTTTTGGAACTAATTTATAATCTTCTGGAATCTCAATGTTAGCAGTTGGGAAACCAATAGTTCTACCAATTTTTTTACCACCAATAACTTTGCCTGAAAGGAAATAATCGTAACCTAAATATTGATTTGCAAGTTCAATATCACCATTATCAAGTGCATTTCTAATTTTAGTTGAACTTATTGTTACTTCATTTAGTTCTTCGGCAGAAATTTGTTCAACTTCAAAATCATAAATTTTACCAAAATCGATTAAATCATCTATTGTTGCAGTTCTATTTCTTCCAAATCTATGGTCGTAACCGATTATGATTTTTTTAATATGAAGTTTATCTACTAAAATATTTTTTACAAATTCTTCAGCGGATAATCTTGAAAATTCGTTATCAAAAGGATGGATTATTAAATTTTGAATGCCAATTTTGTTTAACAATTCCGATTTCTCTTCAATAGTATTCAATAATTTAAGATTATGATCTTTTTGTAAAACCATTCTTGGATGCGGAAAAAAAGTTAAGACTAAACTTTCTAAGTTTTTCTCACTTGCTTGCGTAACAAGTTTGTCTAATATTGCTTTATGTCCTAAATGAACTCCATCAAAAGTACCTAGCGTAATAATGCTATTTTTTTCGCTTTTAAAGTCCTGAAGGTTGTTGTAAATTTTCAAAAGGATAATTTTTTACAAAAATAGGAATATAAAAAAAAGAGAATCAATATTGATTCTCTTTTTAAAGTATTTAGTTGAAATTTATTCTTTAATGAATTTTAAAGTTTTAGCTCCATTTTCTGTTTGTAATTTTATAAAATACACACCAGAAGCAAAATTAGAAGTATTAACAGTAAAATTAGAATTAGATGAATTTGATTTTACTACAGATTGACCTAAATAGTTAATTACTTCGTAAGAAGTTTTATTTCCTAATTCACTTGGCACAGAAATGTTTAAAACATCTTTAGTTGGGTTTGGATATAAAGAAATTGCATCTAAACCAAAGTTTGTAGCACTTAAAGAGGTATTTGTAAATGTTATAGATTCACTATCTCCAAAATCGTCTCCACCTGATCCAACAGTTATAGCGCCTCCATTTGTAGTAATTGTCCAACTTCCTTGATCATTATTTGAAACTCCTCCTGAACTACTTCCAGCTAGGCCATCACCATAAGAATCAAAAATAGTGAAAATATAACAATCTGGAGCTAAAGTCCAAGTCATTCCACTCTCTAAAACTTGTGTTCCAGCAGCTCCAGTGAATGTGTAAGGTCCTCCCGAATATACTATTGCATTAGAACTATTTCTAATTTCCCAAGATGTTTCGTCTCCAAAAGGATCACCAATTAAATTAAAAGTATAATTTGAATAATTATAATTAGGAATAGTACCAGGGGTAAAACTAAAAGTTTTTGAACTTACATTGTTTGAAGCTCTTTGGTCAGCTACACCATTTGCCGTAGTTACAGTAGTGTTTAATGTTCCATTTACATCAGTGTATGGTAACGAAATGTATGCAAATTTATTTGGAGCTAAATTGCCAACAAAATTATAAACATAATTAGTTCCGCCGTTCATGTTGTAGCTTATTGTAGCTGACGTTAAATTTGACGTACCTCTGTTGTAAAGTGAAATTACTTTTAAAGGAATTGAAGGATTTAGATTAGCACAACTTGCATCAATATTACAAGAATTTTCAATTATAACTTCTGCATCATTAGCAAATAATGTAATTGCTAAATCTTTTGTAGAAGTTTTTAATGAAGCTCTTCTTGGAGAATTGTTCATTACAGTTAAAATTCTTGTTTTTTGATCTTGTGTAAAAATATTCATACATGCATCATCTGTATAATCCATGTAGTTTTCAAACATTTCATCGCTTGTACCACAAGTGTTAGATTTTGGATGTGTTGGACAACCATCATTTGCGGAATTATGTACGGGTGTATCATTACAATAATCCGTACCACATGTTGCATCTCCCCAAATGTGTCTTAAACCTAAATAGTGTCCTACTTCATGTGTCATAGTTCTACCTTTGTCATATGGAGCAGAAAAATTTCCAGTAGCTAAATCAGAACTACCAAAGAAGCTATAACCTGCAACTACTCCGTCAGTGTTAGCAGCGCCTCCAATTGTGTTTAGACCACCTAGTCCAGATGCGTCAGGGAATTGAGCATATCCTAAAAGAGTCGAATCTGTGAAATTAACTGACCACATATTCATATATTGGGTAGGGTCCCAAATTGTATTAGGCTTTACTATAGTGTTTATGTCAGTTGTAGACCAAGAGTCTTCACATAAGTTTACTCGATTAATTCCGTTTGTAGGATTTCCATTAGGATCTACCTTTGCTAAAACAAACTCTATAGTTGTGTCAGCTCCTACTGAGCTAGAGTTATAACCAGGAGTTCCAGCCATTCTTCTGAAATCTTGGGTCATTACAGTAATTTGAGATTGAACTTGCTCGTCTGTAATGTTTTCATTTACACCATAAGCATCACCATTGTGAATAACATGAACAACAACTGGAATACGAATAATTCCTCCTGATTGCGAGCTAACCATTTGTTCTTGTTTATAATTTTCAATAAGTGGAGCTATCCAGTTCTCAAATTGATCGTTTGAAAGTCTTTTAGGGTTTTGTTCTTGCAAAAATTCTTCATATTCCGTAGATAAACAACGAATATGTCCAGTTGGAGTTAAATTTTCTGAAGAAATCACCTTGCCAAAGTGGCGATGACTTTTTTGAGTTTCTTGTGCATTAGTTAATGTAATTCCTAATAACAAGAAACTTAATAAAGTAATTTTTTTCATCTGTTTTGGGTTTAATAATATATTTGCAATTTACTAAAATTAATTGTTTTTATTTTTTTAAGAATGTTAATTCAACAAAGTTTAATAATTCTATTTGTTTTATAAATTTATCTTATATAAATGGTTAAATATTTGAAATAGTATTAGTGATTTTTTAAAAAAATAAGATGCTTTTTATATATTTGCTAACAATTTAATAACCAAATTATAACCAAATGAAAAAATTATTACTAATCTCATTTTGTACATTAGCAGTAAATTTTACTTTTTCGCAAGTAAAAGGACCTTGGAAATCTGTTTCCGATAGAAATGTTACAAAAAACAAAACTGTTGAAAGGGAGTCTTTTCCAGAAGTATTTGAATTAGTGCTTCTAGATTTGAATGCTTTTAAACAAACATTGCAAAATGTGCCTGATAGATTATCTAGAAGTGCGCAGGGAGTTATTATTTCTTTGCCAAATGCTGAAGGTAAACTAGAACGTTTTGAAATTTTTGAAGCCTCAAATTTTGAACCAAGTTTACAGGCTCAATTTCCTGAAATTAGATCATATGCTGGTCAAGGAATTGAAGATAAAACTGCAGTACTTAGATTAAGTTTGGATGCAAGAGGTATTCAAACGATGGTTTTTAGAGCAGATAAATCAGCTGAATTTATGGAGCCTTATTCAGAAGATGGTAAAGTTTATGCTGTTTACAACTCTGCTAGAAAAAAGGGCAAGCTACCTTTTACATGTTCAACTCCAGAACAAATTATGACAGATAAATTGTCATCAAACGATGTTATTTCAAGATCTAGCACTGGAACACTGTTAAATTTTAGATTAGCACTTTCATGTAATGGTGAATACGCAAATTATTTTGGAGCAACAAGTGCAGCTCAAGTAGCAAATGTTTTAGCAGCTTTTAATGCAACTATGACACGTGTTAATGGTGTTTTTGAAAAAGATTTTGCAATTCATATGAATATTGTTGCTTCTACTACAAATGTTATTTATTATAATCCTGCAACAGATCCATATACAACTTTAGCGAGTTGGAATACTCAACTTCAACAAGCTTTAAACACTACTTTAACAGGTCCTTCAACTTCATTAGCTGCTAATAATGCTGCTTATGATGTTGGTCATATGTTTGGTGCTACTGGTGGTGGAGGTAGTGCTGGTTGTATTGGTTGTGTTTGTGTTAATGGTACGGCTTCAGGTACTGGAGCTACTAAAGGAAGAGGAATTACTTCTCCAGCAGATGGAGTTCCAATGGGTGATACTTTTGATATCGATTATGTTGCTCATGAATTAGGTCATCAATTTGGAGCAAATCACACTTTCTCTCATTCTAATGAAGGATATGGGGTAAATAAAGAAGTTGGTGGAGGTGTAACTGTTATGGGTTATGCAGGAATAACAAATTATAATACTCATATGAATTCTATTGATGTTTTCCATTCGGCAAGTATTGCTCAAGTTCAGGCTAATATGGTTGGAAAAACATGTCCTACTAGTACTCCAATCACTCATAGTGCTCCTGTTGTAAATGCTGGTGCAGATTATACGATTCCATTAAGTACTCCATTTATTTTAACTGGTTCTGCTACAGATGCTGGAGGTGCAAGTGGTTTAACTTATACTTGGGAACAAAATGATGATGGTGGCGCTAATATTAATGCTGCAAGTGTGGCTAGTCCAACAAAAACAGAAGGTCCGAATTTTGTTTGCTATCCAGCTTCTGTTAATCCTTATAGATATTTTCCAACCTATTCTTCTATTTTAAATGGAAGTACAACTACGGCTGGTGTTGGAGTGACAATGGAAGCATTAAGTTCTGTTGCAAGAACATTAAATTTTAGACTAACAGCTAGAGATAATGTTGCTGGTCAAGGACAAACTAATTTTGATGATGTTATCGTTACAGTAGCAAATAAAACTGCACTAAATGTAACAATGGCAGCGGGTACTAGTTATCCAGTAGGTTCATCTCAAACAGTAGTTTGGACAGGCGCAACTGGAGCTAATGGTCATAGTACTATTGCAGGCGGAAATAATGTAGATATTTTGTTTTCATCTGACAATGGAGTTACTTGGTCAACTTTATTAACTGCAACCAATAATGACGGTTCTGAGGTTGTAACTTTACCGGCTGGTGTTGCTGCGCCATATTGTAGATTTATGGTTAAAGCAAGTGGTAATGTTTTCTTTAATATTTCTCAACCATTTGCAGTTGGTTATACATTGTCAACAGTTTGTCAAACATATTCAAATAATACGGCTTTGCCTATTCCTGATGGGTTAGGTGCAAATGTTAGCGGTGGAAATGTATCTAAATCAATTGTGACCACTGGAATTCAAGGTATAATTTCGGATGTCAATGTGCATGTAACCAGTGGACATAGTTATTTTTGGGATTTAAATGTATTTTTAACTCACCAAGGAGAAGGGGCTGTATCAAATTTATTAGCTAGAAATTGTAATAATTCAACGCCAAGTGGTTTTAATATCACGTTTGACGATTCTGGGGCTACTTTAGTATGTACTAATCCTGTTTCTGGAACATATGTACCAGCTAGTGTATTATCTGTTTTTAATGGCAAAGATCCTAATACAACTTGGACAATTACAGCAAATGATAATTACAATGGAGATACTGGAAATATTGATACATTTGAAATTGAAATATGTACAATTATTCCAACGTTATCTGTAAATTCATTTTCTAGTTTAGAAGATTTAGTGTTATATCCAAATCCAAATAATGGAACTTTTAATATTCAAATGAATCTATTGGAGGAGAATACATCAATAAAAGTTTTTGATATTAGAGGAAGATTAATGGCAGATCGAAAAGTGAATGCTACAGGTTTAGTAAATGAAGTAGTTAATTTACAAAGTGCTCAATCAGGTATTTATTTAGTTACTATTGAAAACGGTTCTAAGAAAGTTACTAAGAAAATTGTTGTTGAATAATAACAAGTAATGATAAAAAGAAAATCCCGCAATTGCGGGATTTTTTATTTATAAGAATCTAAAAAATTAGTTTCTTTCTTTTCTTTCTAGTTCGGCTTGAAATTCTTCCATAACTGGTTTAACAGTGCTTTCAGGTAAATCGGCAATTTTTATATACATTAAGCCATCTACAGCGTTGTTAAACAAAGGGTCAACATTAAAAGCAATAACTCTTGCATTTTGTTTAATGTACTTTTTAATTAAAACAGGTAAACGTAAATTTCCTGGTTCAACCTCATCAATAATTTTATCAAACTTATTTAAATCTGCTTCGGCTTCATTGAAAACAAAATCTTTATCAGCATCTTTAAGTTGTACTTTATATTCTTTTTTAGGACGAACATATTGTGCAATGTAAGGGTCGTAGTAATGCGATTTCATAAATTCAATCATTAAGGATTTTGAGAAATCTGAAAATTGATTGCTAATACTTACTCCACCAATTAAATATTTATGTTCTGGATAGCGTAATGTTGTATGCACAATGCCTTTCCAAAGTAAAAATAAAGGCATCGGCTTTTGCTGATATTCTTTACAAATAAAGGCGCGTCCCATTTCTATTGACTGACTCATTAAATCGTAAAGCTCAGGTTCAAATCTAAAAAGTTCGTGTAAATAAAATCCATCTATTCCATGTTTTGAATAAATTTCCGAACCTAATCCCATTCTATAAGCACCAGCAATTTGTTGAAGTTCTTCATCCCACAAAAACATATGGTGGTAATATTTGTCGTATTGATCTAAATCAATTGATTCATTTGTTCCTTCTCCAACTTCTCTAAATGTGATTTCTCTTAATCGACCAATTTCGTGTAAAATATTTGGAATTTTATCAGCAGTAACTAGAAAAACTTCATAGTTTTTACTTTGTAGTAATCTATAATCACCTTCACGAACAAAATTAATTTCTTCAAGAATTTGTTCATGATTTGCAGGTTTTGCAATTTGTTTGGGCTGCTTGGTAACTTTTAAAGAAGGAGTGGAGATTAATTTGGTGTTTTCTTTTTCAAAAGCATTAGATAACATGTAAGTTTTTCTTCTCAAAAAATCGCCATATTCTTCAAGAGAAGCATGTTCGCTCTGTTCTGCAACTGAAATAGGTTTACCAATTCTAACCTTAATTACTCTATCTTTTTGTGTTAACAATTCACTTGGAAGTTTTGCTGTTCTAAGTGTATCATTTAAGTTAGATAAGAAATAGAATAGCTTACTATTTTTAGCATGGAAATATATAGGTACAACAGGAACATTTGCTTTTTTAATAATCTTAATTGCACTTTCTTCCCAAGGTTTATCAACTACTAATTTTCCATCTTTATAAGTTGAAACTTCTCCAGCGGGGAAAATACCTAGCGGTTTTCCATCTGCTAAATGACGTAATGTTTCCTTAATTCCTACAACACTCGATTTTGCATCCTTATGATTTTCAAAAGGATTAACCGGCATTATGTAGGGTTTCATAGGTTCAATTCTATGTAATAAAAAATTGGCAATAATTTTAAAATTAGGCTCTTTTTCAAGCATTAATTTTAATAATAAAATACCATCAATACCACCAAGTGGGTGATTTGAAATGGTGATGTACGGGCCTTCTTTTGGTAAACGTTTTAAATCTTCTTCAGGTATTTCAAATTTTATTTGAAATTCATCTAAAATAGCATTTAAAAAAGCTAAATCTTCTAAATGTTTATTGCGGTTGTATATATCGTTTAGGGTAGAAATTTTTAGAACTTTCATGAGTAACCACCCTGAAAACGTTCCTAAAAAGCCGTATTTATCTGCATTTATAGCTTTTGCTACCTCTTTGGCTGTAACTAATCCCATTTAATTTTTGAATTGAGCGAAAAACAAAGATAAAAATAATTGTCAATTAAATTTTCTTTTACCTCTAAATATAGAAGAAAACTTAAGGAAATTGTTACATTGTTTTGATTGTAAATAGTTTAAGGATTAGTGTAGAATAGTAGTAATAGATAGCTTTTTTTTATTATTTTTGAACGAATTCAAACCAAAAATAGATGAAGATAATTTCTTATAATGTTAATGGAATTAGAGCAGCAATTACTAAAGGATTTTTAGATTGGTTACAAAGTGCAAATCCTGATGTAATATGTTTACAAGAAATTAAAGCTACAGAAGAACAAATCCCAAAATTAGAAATTGAATTAGCGGGTTATCCTTATCAATATTATTTTCCTGCAGAGAAAAAAGGTTATAGTGGAGTAGCAATACTTTCTAAAATAGAACCTAAAAATGTAGTTTACGGAACTGGTATTGATTATATGGATAAAGAAGGTCGTAATCTTAGAGCCGATTTTGAAAATGTTTCAGTAATGAGTTTGTATTTGCCTTCTGGTACGAATATTGATAGGTTAGATCATAAGTTTCAATATATGTTCGACTTTCAAAAGTATGTCGATAATCTTAAAAAAGAGATTCCAAACTTAGTCATTTGTGGTGATTATAATATTTGCCACGAAGCAATTGATATTCATGATCCTATTAGAAATGCTAAAGTATCTGGTTTTTTACCCGAAGAACGCGCTTGGTTAGATGGTTTTATGAAAAGCGGATTTGTAGATACTTTTAGATTTCTAAATAAAGAACCTCACAATTACAGTTGGTGGAGTTATCGTGCAAATGCAAGAAATAATAATAAAGGATGGAGAATAGACTATTGCTTGGCAGCAGAGCCTTTGAAAGATAAAATTCAAAGAGCACTTATTTTGCCTGAGGCAAAACATTCCGATCATTGTCCAGTTTTAGTAGAGTTAAATTAAAGAAAATAATAACCAATTATGATAAAAAAAGTTGCCCTTGCCGTGGTAGTTTTAGGATTAACTACTTCATGTGTGTCTAAAAAAATCTATCAAGATTTAGAAAGTAAATATGCCGATTTGAAAAAAGAGCGTAATGCTTTGGCTGATGAAAATGAAAATTTAACAGCAACAAAAAATCAATTAGAATTAGATAAAAATAGTCTTCAAGCTGAATTAGATAAAGCAAAAGCGGAACGCGATAAATTAGCAAATGATTATGCTGCTACGAAGAAAAGCTTAGATAATTTAAAATCTTCTTATAATGCATTAGAAAAAAATAGTAATGATGCTTTAGAAAGCAACATGAAAAAAAATCGAGAATTGTTAGCAGAATTAGAAGCAAAACAAAAAGCTTTAAGTGCAGAACAAGAACGTTTAAATAAATTAAAAACTGATTTAGAAGCTTCTTCTACTCGTTTAGCAGAATTAGAAAAATGATGGCTGATAAAGAAGCGGCAATGAATAAATTAAAAGAATCATTGTCAAAAGCTTTATATGCATTCGAAGGTAAAGGTTTGTCAGTAGAACATAGAAATGGAAAAGTATATGTTTCTATGGAGAATAAATTGTTATTCGAATCTGGAAGTTGGACAGTTGGAACGGAAGGAAAAAAAGCAGTTAAAGCTCTAGGGAATGTTTTAGCAGAAAATCCAGATATTTCTGTGCTAATTGAAGGACATACCGATAACGATAAAATTGTTGGTTCTATTGGTGGTGGAGTAGAAAATAACTGGGATTTATCTACAAAACGTGCTACTGCGATTGTAAACATTTTATCTGAAAATAAAGGAATCGATAAAAAGAATTTAACTGCTGCTGGTCGTAGTGAGTTTGCTCCATTAGCAGGAAATGAAACTGCTGAAGGAAAAGCAAAAAATAGAAGAATCGAAATTATCTTAACACCTAAATTAGATGAAATTTCTAAGCTAATGAGTGAGTTGTAATTTTAAAAAAGAATTAAACGCAAAAACTTGTCATTTCGAGCGAAGTCGAGAAATCTCATAATTTTGATTATGTGATTCTTCAAAAATTCGGAGTGACAAGTTTTTTTATAAATAAATAACCTATGAAAAAAATAGCATTCTTATTCGCAATAATTCTTGTAAGTTGTTCTTCAACTAAAGATATTTCTTGCGAAAAAAACAGCATTAATCAACTTTTAGACAATTGGCACAAAGCTGCAGCCGAAGCTAATTTTGACAATTATTTTAATGCGATGTCAGAAGAATCTATTTTCATTGGAACCGATGCAACTGAAAATTGGAACAAAGCACAATTTATTGCTTTTGCAAAGCCTTATTTCGATAAAGGTCACGCTTGGAGTTTTACAGCTTTAGAAAGAAATATTTATTTTTCTGAAGATGGTAAAACCGCTTGGTTTGATGAATTATTGAACACTCAAATGAAAATTTGTAGAGGAAGTGGTGTGTTGCAAAAAGTTGGAAGCGAATGGAAAATTAAACATTATGTTTTGTCTATGACTGTTCCAAACGATAATGTAAATGAGGTTGTAAAAATTAAAGCGCCTACAGAAGACGCTTTAATAAATAAGTTACAATCGAAATAAATTAGTTGTAAATATGCTTCTTCAAATTCTTGAACATTTCAACGGTCATATTTTCTAAATCGTAGTCGTTTTTCCAACCCCAATCTTCTCTTGCTGAAGTGTCATCAATGCTTGCTGGCCAACTGTCGGCAATTTTCTGACGAAAATCAGGTTCATAATCTAAAGTGAAGTTTGGATAATGTTTTTTAATTTCTTCACCAATTTGTTTCGGAGTAAAACTCATTGCAGCTAAATTATAAGAAGATCTAATTTTAATATTCTCTTTAGGAGCTTGCATAATTTCAATAGTAGCTTTAATAGCATCGTCCATATACATCATAGGCAATTCCGAGTTTTTACCTAAAAAGCTTGTGAAAGTTCCTTCAGTTATGGCTTTATGGTAAATGTCAACAGCATAATCTGTAGTGCCTCCACCTGCTTCAGTACTCCAGCTAATTAAACCTGGATAGCGAATACTTCTTACATCAACTCCATATTGTGCATAGTAATATTCGCACCATCTTTCACCACATTGTTTCGAAATTCCGTAAACTGTAGTAGGTTCCATAATAGTGTATTGCGGCGTGTTATGACGTGGAGTTGTAGGTCCAAAAACTGCAATACTAGAAGGCCAAAATATTTTTTGAATTTTTCCTGCTTTTGCTAAATTTAAAACATGGAAAAGTGAATTCATATTTAAATCCCAAGCAAAAGCCGGATTTTTCTCAGCAGTTGCCGAAAGCAAGGCTGCCATTAAATAAACATCAGTAATATTATATTGTTCAATTAAATGCTCAATTTGATTATAATCGAGAGCATTTACAACTTCAAAAATACCATCGTTAACCACATCATTGTTTAGCTTTCTAATATCTGAAGCTATAACATTTTCAACGCCATAAGTAGCTCGAAGTGTTTTTGTTAGTTCGGTCCCAATTTGACCACAAGCGCCAATTATTAATATTTTGGTGTCCATTATTGTTTAGTTAAGTTTGCCTTTACAAATATAATTATTTTTAAAAGCGATTATTGAGAATTTAATAAATTTTAATATAGTTTTAAGCGTCTATTTGTGAATTTTTTAACCCAAACATTTATACTTTTGCGGTATCTTTACAACTTAAAAACAATTTTTAATGAAGATGAAATTCTTTTATAGTTTTCTTTTACTTTTAGTTTTGGTTTCTTGCAATGATTTTTCCGATTTAAATGCTGAATCTGAAAAAAATAAACAACGCAATGAAGCGGTATTTAAAGCTATTTCTAAAGAATGGAATTTTGTTTTTCCAAGTACTAAACCCGAAATTCATACAGCATTAAATGAATGGAAAGATTGGCAACAATTTCAAAATGAATTGGAACAAAAACCTAAAACATCTTTGTTGGCTTTTCAAATGAAAATTGAAAATGTGTCTAAAAGAGCAGACAGTCTTTATTTAACAGTTCCAGCAAAATTCAATAATCCTCAAGTTAGAAGCCGCTTGATTACATTAGACACACAATTAAATTCTTTAAATACTTATATGCATTTACAGGTAATTCCTGAAAAAAAAGTAATTACACTTATCAATAGTGTAAATGGAGAAATTAAAAGTGTTTATAAACAACTTGAAGAAATTATCATAAAAGAAGCAATTCCAATGGAAATTGGTGAAGCCGATTTAATTAAAGCGCTCGATACTTCTAGAATGGCTACTGAAAAAGTCTTTGATGATAACTTAAAAAAGATGGATTCAGTAAATGAAAAACCAAAAAGAAAACCTTTTTTAAAAAAATAAATTGTTTTGAGTAAGTCAGATATTGCATCGATTTATAGCAAAAATGTAAAAGCAGGTCAAATTGTTGATACATTTAATTCTCGAAAAAAAATTGCTGTAAATGGTTTAACAGGTTCATCATTATCTTTTTTAACTTCTACTTTATTTGAAAAAGCGAATTGCCTTTTTTATTATTATTTAATGATAAAGAAGAAGCGGCTTATTATTTAAACGACTTAGAACAATTAGTTTCAAAAGATGATGTATTGTTTTATCCTGCATCTTATAGAAGACCTTATCAAATTGAAGAAACTGATAATGCCAATGTATTATTGCGTGCTGAGGTTTTAAATCGCATTAATTCTCGAAAAAAACCAGCCATTATTGTTTCTTATGTAGAAGCAGTTTTTGAAAAAGTAGTTACTCGAAAAGAACTTGAAAAGAATACATTAAAAATTCAAGTTGGTGATAATTTATCGATTGATTTTATAAACGAAACACTTTTTGAATACAATTTTAAACGTGTCGATTTTGTAACTGAACCAGGAGAATTTTCCGTTCGTGGTGGAATTATCGATGTGTTTTCGTTTTCTAATGATAATCCGTATCGTATTGAGTTTTTTGGTGATGAAGTAGATAGTATTCGAACATTTGATGTTGAAACCCAACTTTCCGTTGAAAAACTGAAGAAAATTAATATTATTCCAAATGTCGAGAATAAATTATTAGAAGAAAATCGTGAAAGTTTTCTAGATTATATCAATGAAAAAACGGTTTTAATTATTCAAAACACTGATTTTCTTGGACAACAATTGGATAAATTATATGTGAGAGCAAATGAAGCTTTTGATAAACTATCGACTGATATTAAACACAGTAAACCAGAAGAATTATTTGTAAATCAAAAGTCATTTTTAAAGAAAGCTTTAGATTTTGCAGTAATAGAATTAGATAAAAATTCTGTTTTTAAAGCAGAAAAGAAATTCGAGTTTCACATACAACCGCAACCATCGTTCAATAAACAATTCGATTTGTTGTTGAATAATTTAAGCGAAAATCATTTCAACGGCTACACCAATTATTTGTGTTGTTCCAATGAAAATCAGGCGAATCGTTTTCATGATATTTTTGAATCTATAGACGAAGAACAACACGAAAGTATTCGTAAGCAATATAAAACCATCGTTTTACCTTTATACCAAGGATTTATAGACGATGAAAACCGCATCGTTTGTTATACCGATCATCAAATATTTGAACGTTACCATAAGTTTAGCATTAAGAATGGTTATTCTAAAAAGCAAACCATAACGTTAAAAGAACTAACGTCGCTTTCTGTTGGCGATTATGTAACGCATATCGATCACGGAATTGGGAAATTTGGCGGTTTACAAAAAATTGAAGTTGAAGGCAAAACACAAGAAGCGATTAAATTGGTTTATGCCGATAATGATATTGTGTATGTTAGTATTCATTCGCTTCATAAAATTTCAAAATACAACGGAAAAGATGGAGCGCCTCCTAAGATTTACAAATTAGGAAGTAGTGCTTGGAAAACCTTAAAACAAAAAACCAAAGCGCGTGTTAAGCACATTGCCTTCAATTTGATTCAGCTGTATGCAAAAAGACGATTGGATAAAGGTTTTCAATATGCGCCTGATAGCTATTTACAAAAAGAATTAGAAAGTTCGTTTATTTATGAAGACACACCCGATCAAATTACAGCAACAGCTGATGTAAAAGCTGATATGGAAAGCGAACGTCCGATGGATCGATTGGTTTGTGGCGATGTTGGTTTTGGAAAAACAGAAGTGGCTATTCGTGCTGCATTTAAAGCAGTTGACAATGGAAAACAAGTCGCTGTTCTAGTTCCAACAACCATTTTGGCGTACCAACATTATCGCACCTTTTCCGAACGTTTAAAAGACATGCCTGTTACGGTAAACTACCTAAACCGATTTAGAACGGCAAAGCAAAAATCAGAAACGTTAAAAGCGCTTGAAGAAGGAAAAGTAGATATTATCATTGGAACGCATCAATTGGTTAATAAAAATGTACAGTTCAAAAATCTTGGTTTATTAATTATTGACGAAGAACAGAAATTTGGCGTAAACGTAAAAGATAAATTAAAAACTATTGCTACTAATGTTGATACGTTGACGTTAACCGCAACACCAATTCCGAGAACATTACAATTTTCATTAATGGCTGCTCGAGATTTATCAGTGATTACTACGCCACCGCCAAATCGATATCCTATTGAAACGCAAGTTATCCGATTTAACGAAGAGATTATTCGCGATGCAATTTCGTATGAAATTCAACGTGGTGGACAAGTCTATTTCATTAACAACCGCATTGAAAATATTAAGGAGGTTGCAGGAATGATTCAACGATTGGTACCTGGTGCAAAAGTGGGCATTGGTCACGGACAAATGGATGGTAAAAAGTTAGAGGAATTAATGCTGGCTTTTATGGAAGGGGAATTTGATGTTTTAGTAGCAACTACTATTATTGAAAGTGGTTTAGATGTACCAAATGCGAATACGATTTTCATTAATAATGCGAATAATTTCGGACTTTCCGATTTACACCAAATGCGTGGTCGTGTAGGTCGAAGCAATAAAAAAGCGTTTTGTTATTTTATAACGCCGCCTTATTCTATGATGACGAGCGAAGCGCAAAAACGTATAACTGCTTTAGAGCAGTTTAGCGAATTAGGAAGCGGTTTTAATATTGCCATGAAAGATTTGGAAATTCGTGGTGCTGGAGATTTATTAGGCGGCGAACAAAGTGGTTTTATTAATGAAATTGGTTTTGAAACCTACCAAAAAATCATGAATGAAGCCATTGAAGAACTGAAAGAAAACGAATTTAAAGATTTATATACCGAAGAAAACAATATTGAAACTAAAGAATTTGTAAAAGAAATACAAATTGATTCTGATTTTGAGTTGTTGTTTCCGGATGAATATATTAACAATATTTCGGAGCGTTTGAACCTTTACAACGAGTTAAGTAACATTAAAACGGAAGAAGAATTAGAACGTTTTGAGCAAAGATTAGTCGATCGTTTTGGAGCGTTGCCTAAGCCAGTTTTAGCACTTTTAAATAGCGTTCGCATTAAGTGGAAAGCAACCGCAATGGGAATTGAAAGATTGATTTTAAAACAAGGTAAAATGGTGGGTTATTTTATTAGCGACCAACAAAGCGATTTTTACCAAAGTAACCGTTTTATGAAAGTGTTGCAATTTGCCCAACAAAACGGAAACATTTGCAAACTAAAAGAAAAACAAACTAAAAATGGTTTGCGTTTATTGTTGACTTTTGATAATGTAAAAAGTGTAACGAAAGCGTTGGAATTGTTGAAAAGTTTCTAAACACGAAATACAATTCCGCACATCTCGGGTTATAAAAAAAAGAGACTATCCGTTGCTTTTTGGACAGCCTCTTAAGTTAAGAAATTCAAGTTTATTTACTTTCGTAAATTAAATTCGATTTGATTATAATTATACTCATTTGTATTTTCATAAGTTGCATCAAAAACCATTTCATTTTGTTGATTATAAATAATAAAACTTGGGAAACCCATTTTTTCATAATCACATTCTTTGCAAATTTCTTGAATTAATTTTTCAGTTCGTATAAATGGTTTTTTTTCATTGCCATATTTTTTTGTATCAATTATAAAACTTGGATTGTCTAAGTTTAATTGTTTTAAATAACTAAAGACTTTATCAAACCTTTGGTCTTGTTCTGCTGTTATTAAAAATAAATCTATATTATCCTCATTTTTTTTGAAAGTTCTATTAATTTGGGGAGCATTTCTTTACAAGGAGGACACCAAAAACCATAAAATAAAACAATTTTAAGTTTTTTTCGGATTTATTAATCATCTCCAATAAGGAAATATTATCTATCTTGTATAATTTTACATTACCTAAGGATTTTTTGTCTTCTGCAAAAAATCTTTCTTCATTCATATAATGAACACTCTCAATAGATACTTTTTCTATTTTATCAGTTTGTGAAAAACAATTTAACCAAATTAATAAAAATATAATTGACAATAATTTAACCATATTGTTAAATATTTATTTTGCATTTACTCTATAACCACCATTTTGACCTACAGAAGCATCGAAGCTATATTGACCAGCACCAAAAGTTATTCTTTCAGTTTCATTATCAATAGTTACATCCATTGATAAATCATTGTCAATGGTTAAAAATTCTTCTTTAGCTGAACCTTCTTCTAAAAGAAACTCAACGTAATGAATATTTAATTGATCATCAAATAATATAGGAGTTCTTACTTTACCATCCTTTAATGTGGTTGTAGCTAACTTCCAACCAGGAAACCAATCCCAATGGCAAACTCCAAAACCACTTTTACATTGTCTACTTTCTCTACCCCAATCCCAGTCAGCTATAACCCACCAACCTTTTTTAGCAGATGAAGAATTTTGAGATGTGGACGTAACATCAATAAAAGTTGTTTTTGCATTTTGTTCTTTGGAAACTAGATTTTCATTTGAACAATTAAATAAAATAAAAGATAAAAATGTAAGTGTTAGTACTAAATATAAATTATTTTTTTTCATAAGTTAAATTAAATTTTCTTTAAATTATTTTTGTTTTTACATATTTCAATTACACATCCTTGCAAGGTTGTAAATTAATTATTCGCGACTATTTAAAATACAATGTGTAATCAAAGTGGATAAAGTTTTAATTAATTTCTCTACAAAAAGCCCCGCTAAGAAGTGTTGCGGGGCTCATGTTCTTGTTAAGAAATAAAATTACTGCTATTAACCTGTATCAAAATTAAGATGTTTCTTAGCTAAGTTGGATACAGATTTTCTGTACATTTTGTTAAATTTAATGCAGTTTGCGTAATTTTTTTTCTGCTTTATCTAAATCTTTATGTAAATCGTTTAGTTTTTTTCCTTTTTCAGGATTTTCTCATTCATTTTAATTTTATCTTCTGGAGAAAGTTTTCCTTTGCGTTCTAGTTTTTCTAATTTTTCTTTTTGCTGTGCAATATCTTTATGTTGCGATTTAATTTTTTGTTTAATTTCTCAACATTATCATTTGCTTTTTCTAGCTTTTTTGTTCTTTTTCAATTTTCTTTCTTTCCTTTTCTGCTTTATCGCGCTCTTTTTCTATTTTTTTCTTTCTTTTTCTGCTTTTTCTAAAGCTTCATTGTGTTTTTCTTCTAATTCTTTTCTTTCCTTTTCTAGTTTTTCTTGATTTTGTTTTGCTATAAGAGAATCAGAAACAATTTCTTGAGAAAATCCTAAATTTACCATTAACAATAAGGTAATAGCTGCCAAATAAGTTTTCATATTCATGTGTTTTATTTATTTTTACAAAGATATAGCTAAATGCATGCCAAAATAATGAGATTTTATCCCTTTTTTATTTTTTTATTGACAATTGTTTCATGTAAGCAAATTGATGAAACAATTGTTGATACTGATATTGAGACAATTGAAAATGTTTCTGTAGAATCTTCAGTTTTATCTGAATTTGATTTTCTGCCAACATCTACTTCAAATGCTATTTATAAACATGCTACGTACACATTATCTTATGTAGAAGATTACGAACAAGCAGAATGGGTTGCTTACAGTTTAGAACCTACAGATATTAAAGAGGTCAATTTTGATCGTCCTTTTTTTGAAATTGATGAAGCTGTAGTAACAGGTTCGGCACATTGGAAAAATTATAAAAACTCAGGTTATAATAAAGGACATTTATGTCCAGCAGGCGATAGAAGAGGAAGTTATAAGGATTTTGAAGAAACTTTTTTAACGTCAAATATTTCGCCTCAAACTTATGAGTTTAATAGTGGTGTTTGGAATAGATTGGAACAAAAAGTACGTTATTGGGCAAAAAATATGATGGTATTTATGTAATAACTGCTGGTGTGCTTTCAGATAATTTAAAAACAATTGGTTTTGAAAAGGTAGCGGTGCCAAAATATTTTTATAAAGTTTTGCTTACCAAAGATAAAACGAGAATGATTGGTTTTTTGGTTCCCCATAAAGATTCTGATAAACCGTTGTATGAGTTTGTTGTTCCTGTTGATACTATTGAAAAAATGACAGGAATTGATTTTTTTCCAGAACTCGATGATGAACTTGAAAATAGATTAGAATCGAAAGGAGATTATAAAGAATGGAGTTTTTAGTAACTACCATTCATTTACTTTATTGGCATCTAGTTTTATAAAAATAAATAGCATAATAGTGAATGCCCATAAACTTGAACCTCCGTACGAGAAAAAGGGTAGTGGCACTCCAATTGTCGGGAATAATTTTACAAGCATGGCAATATTTACAAAAAAGTGTATGAATAAATAAGTCGCTACACAATAACCGTAAACACGACTAAATTTTGTTTTTTGATTTTCGGCGAGATAAATTATTCGCAAGAATAACGAAACAAATAATAAGATGACTACAACAACTCCTACAAAACCCCATTCTTCGCCAACAGTTGTAAAAATATAATCGGTGTGTTGTTCGGGTACAAATCCTCCCTTAGTTTGAGTTCCTTCTAAATAACCTTTTCCTAATAAACCACCAGAACCAATTGCAATCATCGACTGATTTAAATTGTATCCTTCTTTTTTCATGTCCACTTCTTCACCTATTAAAACGTCGATTCTGTCTTTTTGATGCGGTTCTAATACTTCATTATAAACAAAGTTTACCGAGTAAACAAAACCTGCAACTACTGCTAAAACAAATAGATATACAAATGGATTTCTTGAAATTTTTCTATTGTTTAAAAAGTGAAGTATTGCTAATACTGTAAAGATGATAATGATATATAATGGATTAAATAACAGTGCTGCAAAAAACAACCCTATTGCCGTTGCTCCAGCAATTAAGTACCAACTCGGTAATCCTTCTCTATTTAAAACAAAAACTAACGATAAAAAGATTAAAGCACTTCCAGTATCAGGTTGCATTTGAATTAATAAAACGGGTAAACCAATAATAGCAAATGCAATTAATTGATGTTTCCAAAGTTTTAAGTTTATTTGAGAATAACTTAAGTATTTAGCTAATAATAAAGCTGTTGCGGTTTTTACGAATTCTGAAGGTTGAAATCCAAATCCACCAAATTGGTACCAGTTGGTTTGTCCTTTTTTGGTAACACCAAAGACAAATAAACCTAACAAAAGTAAAATACCTAAACCGTAAAAGACAAAGGAAAGGCGTTCAAATATTTTAGCATCAATAAAAAGTAAAATAAAAATTAACGGAATACTCAAAAAGATAAAAATCATTTGACGGCCATAATTTTGGCTGAAATCAAAAACAGAAGCGCCTTCAACTGGTAATGATGCCGAATAAATAGTCATCCATCCCATACTCACAAGAGTGATATATAAGAATAGTGTTAACCAGTCGATACTTCTATTTACACTTTGATTTCGCATTTTAGTTTACTTCCTCTTCTTCGTTTTTAATTGCTTCCGATTTTATGGTATCCTTTACAGGTTCTTGAGCTCGCTGATAAATAATGTTTTCAATTTTCTTGTATTCGTCTTCCAAACTTCCGTTTAGCATTCTGTTTTCTAAATCTTTTCTCGTGATTTTACCTTTCACGTATTTTTCAATCATTAAGGTAGCTATAGGTCCAGCCCATCGATTTCCCCAATAACCATTTTCCACAAAAACGGCAATCGCAATTTTAGGATTTTCAGCAGGAGCAAAAGCCACAAATATGGAATGGTCTTTTAATTGATAAGTTTTTCCTGCAACTCTAATTTTATTTTCGGCCGTACCCGTTTTACCACAAATTTGTAAACTATCAACTTTTAACGATGCAGCAGTTCCACGGTTATAAACATCGGCTAAGCCTCTAATAACCGGATCAAAATATTTTTCATCAATTGTAGTTTGATGTTTGGTAACAAACTTCTTATCTAATTTTTCACCTTTAATTTCTTTTACAATGTGAGGGGTGTAGTAATATCCCTTATTAGCAACTGCTGCCATCATATTTGCTAATTGAATTGGTGTTGTTAAAACTTCACCTTGACCAATGGAGTTAGATATAATGGTTGTACTTCGCCATCCACCATTTGGATATGCTCTTTCGTAAGTTTTAGAAGTTGGAACTAGTCCTTTAGCTCCAATTGGCATATCGGTTCCTAAAAACTGGCCTAATCCAAAACTTTTTACATTTGTAGACCATTTATCGACACTCACACTTGGGTTTTTGTACTTATCAATCGTTCTTTTGTAAACATTTGCAAAATAGGTATTACATGATTGATAAATTCCATTATTTAGTTTAGAAACGCCAGCATCGTGACATTTCATGAATGCACCTCTTCCATAGTAAAACCCATGATGACACACAAAACTAGTTTCTTCGTTAATAACTTCTTCTTGTAAACCAATTAATCCAGTTACAATTTTAAAAGGTGATCCTGGAGGATATTGTGCCAATAAACCTCTGTCGTAAAGTGGTTTTGCAATAGAATCGTAATATAGTTTTGTGTAATTTTCAGATCTTTTTCTACCTACTAGCAAAGAAGGATCATAAGTTGGCATAGAAATAAGTGCTAAAATTTCACCAGAACTAGGTTCAATTGCTACAATTCCACCTCTTTTGTTAGCCATCAATTCTGTACCGTATTTTTGTAGTTCACCATCAATAGTTAAAACCAAGTCTTTTCCTTGTTGGGCAATCGTATCATATTTACCTTCTTTATACGGCCCAATAATTTTATTATGTTTGTCTCTCAATAAGTATTTAACTCCCTTTATTCCCCTTAAAATTTCTTCATACTGCTTTTCAACACCTTGTTTTCCTATTAAATCACCACTGTTGTAATATGGATTTTTTTCAATTTCAAACTCACTCGCTTGTGTAATGAATCCAAAAATATTAGCTCCATAATTTACTTGGTAATCTCGCAAAGCTCTTTTTTGAGTATAAAAACCTTCAAACTTTCTTTCTTTTTCTTGAAAAGCGGCGTATTCTCTTTTATTTAATTGCGAAATAAATACTGAGGGTAATCTTCGACTGTAAACTATTGCTTTGGCAATTTTCTTGTCGAAATATTCTTTAGTAATTCCTAATAAATTACAAAACTCTAGTGTGTCAATATTTTTTATTTCTGCAGGAACAACCATGATATCATAAGAGGGTTGGTTGGCTACTAATAATTTGCCATTTCTATCGTAGATATAACCACGCTCTGGAAAATCGTAAACTTTCTTAATCGCAATATTTTCGGCTTTTAATTTATAGGTTTCGTCAATTACTTGTAAGTAAAAGAAACGGCTTATGAGTATTAAAGCTCCAACGATTATTAGTATAGGCAAAAGTAATTTTCTCATCGCTTACTAGGTTTTATTAAATAAATAATTAGTAAACAAATGATTAAAGTAAAAATACTCGTGTATAGAGTTTTTAATATCACGTCGAAGAACAAATCGAAACGGAAAGCTTCTAAAAAGAACAAACAAATATGATGAATAAAAATAGCCAGCAGTATAAATGTTATTCTTTCAGGCGATAGGTTTTCAGCAATTTTTATGGTTTGATATTCATAACTTAAACCAAATGAAAATCGGAATAAATTTGGTCTAACAAAAGCTAATATTGTAGAAGCAAAGGCATGTACTCCTCCAGATTCCGCAAAAATATCAACCGACAAGCCAATTAAAAAACTAAAAAACAGTAAACTAAATCGATTGCCATTAACGGGGAATAGCAGCACAAATAAGAGGTAAGGATAAGGGTTGATGTAACCAAACAGATTAATGTTGTTGAATAACAATATTTGTAAAGTCAACAAAATTAAAAATCGAAATATGTTTAAAACTAGCGTATTCAATTATTTGTCAGTTTGTTTGGTTTCTAATTTTAGCTTCTCTTTTTTGTGTTTGTTTTCAATTATGTACACATAACCTAATGCGGTCATGTCGTTAAAAAGACGCACATTAATAGTATAATAATTGGTTTTTGTATCTACGTAAACTTTATCGATTTTACCAATAGGAATATTTTCAGGGAAAATTTCGGATTCAGCTCCGGTTACAATGGAGTCACCTTTTTTAAGCGAGGCCAATCGCGGAACATCGATTAATTGTGCATAACCCACATTTTTTCCATCCCAAATAAGTGAACCAAAATGATTAGAATTTTTGATTTTTGCGTTAATTCTAGATTTAGTATTTAAAATACTTAAAACTGTAGAGTAATTAGTACTAGTTTTTTCAATTATCCCAACAATTCCTTTGTCATTAATTACACCCATGTCAGTTTTTATACTGTCTTTGGAACCAATATTTAACGTAAGGTAATTTTCTCGTGTATTGAATTTGTTTTTTATGACCTTTGCTTTTTTAACTGAAAATATATCAGTTTCAGTATTAAAAGATGTTTTAGAATTTAACAATGTGTCTTTTTTATTAAAAAGCACTTGTTTTAATCTAGCGTTTTCTTCAGCTAATTGCGCGTTTTTCTCTTTCAAGCTCAAATACTCATCAGCTTCATTTACCTTTTTATAAATTCCTCCGCTTACCGCATTTGCTGAATTTATGTATTCACTTCTATGATAAGAATGCGATTTTATGGTAAGAATTAAGCTAATGCCCAAAAGCAGCAAAAACAGCAATCTATAGCTGTTTTTTACTAAAAAATTTATTATTTGCTGCATGGACTATTGCTTTATTTTATAAGGATACTTTTGTATTTGTTTAAGTTTTTAAGAGCAATTCCTGTTCCTCTTACTACAGCTCTTAAAGGATCTTCTGCGATATAAACCGGTAAGTCGGTTTTTAATGATATTCGTTTGTCTAATCCTCTTAACATAGATCCACCTCCTGCAAGATAAATGCCTGTGTTGTAAATATCGGCTGCTAATTCTGGAGGAGTTTGAGATAAAGTTTCCATTACAGCATCTTCAATTCGTTGGATTGATTTGTCTAATGCTTTTGCAATTTCACGGAAAGAAACATCAACTTGTTTTGGTTTACCTGTTAATAAGTCTCTTCCTTGAACTGACATTTCATCTGGTGGACTGTCTAAATCTTCCGTCGCCGCACCAATTTGTATTTTTATTTTTTCGGCAGTTGTCTCACCCACAAATAAATTGTGTTGCGTTCTCATGTAATAAATAATGTCATTTGTGAAAACGTCACCCGCAATTTTTACTGATTTATCACAAACAATTCCACCTAGTGCAATTACGGCAATTTCTGTTGTACCACCTCCGATGTCAACAATCATGTTTCCTTTTGGTTGCATAATGTCAACACCAATTCCAATCGCAGCAGCCATTGGTTCGTGAATTAAATAAACCTCTTTACCATTTACGCGTTCAGCAGATTCCTTTACAGCGCGCATTTCAACTTCAGTAATTCCTGATGGAATACAAATTACTAATCTTAAAGCTGGTGTAAACAATTTTTTCTTTAAAGCTGGAATACTTTTAATGAACATTTGAAGCATTTTTTCAGAAGCATCAAAGTCGGCAATAACTCCATCCTTCAAAGGGCGTATTGTTTTTATGTTTTCATGAGTTTTACCTTGCATCATGTTAGCTTCTTTACCTACGGCAGTAATTTTCCCCGTAATACGATCTCGAGCTACAATCGATGGGCTATCGATTACAACTTTGTCGTTGTGAATGATTAAGGTGTTAGCAGTACCAAGGTCAATTGCAATATCCTCGGTCATAAAATCAAAAAATGCCATACGCTTTTATAAAGTGTTTATAAAGGTTTATAATTTACAAAATGAACTCACAAAATTACACAAATTAACGACATAGAATTCGCCTAACAGTAAAACTTTGTCACACAAATTACAAAAAATAAACCTTTAAAAAAAATTAATGTTTAAAATGGCGAACACCAGTAAATACCATACCCATTTTGTGTTCGTCACAATAGTTAATACTCAATTCATCTTTTATAGAGCCACCTGGTTGAATAACAGCTTTTATTCCTGCATTATCTGCTATTTCAACACAGTCGGGAAATGGGAAAAATGCATCGCTAGCCATAACAGCACCTTTTAAATCGAAATTAAAAGCATTTGCCTTTTCAATTGCTTGTCTTAACGCGTCTACTCTTGATGTTTGACCAGTTCCAGAAGCACAAAGTTGTTTGTTTTTTGCTAAAACAATTGTGTTAGATTTGGTGTGTTTACAAATTTTAGAAGCAAATAACAAATCTTCAATTTCTTGATTAGTAGGTTCTGTTTTTGTAACGGTTTTTAAATGCTCTTTATTGTCTGTAATGTTATCTTTTTCTTGAACTAAAACTCCATTTAAACATGTTCTAACTTGTTTTTCAGGTAATTCTACTTCATTTATAACTAAAATAATTCTATTTTTCTTTTCAATTAATAATTGAACAGCATCTTCATCAAATGATGGCGCAATAATTACTTCGCAAAATAAACTATGAATTTCTTCTGCAGTTGCTAAATCGATATTTCCATTTGCAATTAATACTCCACCAAAAGCAGATGTTGGATCACCAGCTAATGCATCAACATAAGCTTCTTTCATAGAACTTCTTGTAGCAATACCACATGCATTGTTGTGTTTTAAAATGGCAAATGTTGGTAGATCACCCTTAAATTCGTTCATTAAATTTACAGCAGCATCAACATCTAGTAAATTGTTGTACGACAATTCTTTACCATTCAATTTTGTAAACATTGCATCAAAATCTCCAAAGAAAAATCCTTTTTGATGTGGATTTTCTCCATATCGTAATGTTTGACCGTTTGCTACACTTGCTTTGTAATAAGTTTCGTCTGCGTTAAAATAATTGAAAATAGCAGTATCGTAATTTGAAGAAACGTGGAATGCTTTAGTTGCTAAAACTCTTCTTTGTTCAATAGTTGTAGCCCCTTTTTCTTCAGTATAGTAATTTAAAAATTCTGCATATTGCTCAACAGAAGCAACAATAACGGTGTCTTTAAAATTTTTAGCAGCTGCACGGATTAAAGAAATTCCTCCAATATCAATTTTCTCAATAATATCAGCTTCACTTGCTCCAGAAGCAACTGTTTTTTCAAAAGGATATAAATCAACAATAACTAAATCAATTTGTGGAATATTGAATTCTTCCATTTGTTGTACATCACTTTCATTATCTTGTCTGTTTAAGATGCCACCAAAAATTTTTGGATGTAAAGTTTTTACACGACCTCCTAGAATTGAAGGATAATCAGTAACTGTTTCTACAGGAACTACAGGAACACCTAAACCTTTAATAAAAGCTTCAGTTCCGCCTGTTGAATAAATAGTTACTTGATTTTGATGAAGTGCTTTAACTATTGGCTCTAAACCAGTTTTGTCAAATACTGAAATTAATGCAGATTTGATGTTTTTTGTTGTAGTCATTGTGTTGTTTTTATTTAAGTTGCAAAAGTAATTATACTTTTAAAAGTTACCAATGAAAACTAAAATTTGTTTCTATAAATTGTAACAATTTTTTTAATGTTTCTACTTATAATAAGAATTTTACATCATGCTTTTATATCTTAGGTTACTTAAAGAAAGTTTTGGTTTTGCATTAAATGCTTTGCGGACAAATAAGCTGCGGACTTTTTTGTCGCTTTTGGGTGTTACAATTGGTATTTTTTCCATTATTGCAGTCTTAGCGGCAGTAGATTCTATGGATAAAAAAATCAAAGAAGATTTAAGTGATATGGATATGAATACTATATACTTAATTCGTTTTTCTTTTGGCCCATCGGATGTTCCTCGTTGGAAACGTGAACAATTCCCTGATGTTACCTATGAAGAATATGAATATTTAAGAAGGTCAGTGAATGGTATTGATAAAATGTCATTCAACATGTTCACTAGAAACGAAAATATTAAGTATGGAGACAAAACAGTAAGTTCTATTAGAGTAAAACCTTCAACTTACGAATTTATTGATATTGAGCCTATTAAAGTAGAAAAAGGCCGTTATTTTAATGAAGCGGAGTCAAATTCAGGAAATCCTGTAATTGTGATAGGAAGCGAAGTAGCTGAAGGATTATTTGGAAATTCAGAGCCTATTGGTAAAAAAATTAGATTATACGGGCAAAAATTTACTGTCATAGGTGTTTTAAAAAAGCAAGGAGAGGGTATGTTTGGGGATAGTAATGATGTTGCTGTTTTTTTTCCAGTTAACTTTATTAGAAGATTATATGGTGATAATAGCGATATGTTAACTCCTGCAATTTTAATTAAGCCGGAAAAAGGAATAGATATTGAAGAGTTTAAGGCAGATTTAGCACAAAAATTGAGAACTTTTAGAGGTATAAAACCAGGAGAAATCAATAATTTTTTTCTTAATGTTTTATCTGGTTTTACAGATTTTATTGATAATATCATTGGGCAAATGAATCTTGTAGGATGGCTTATAAGTGGTTTTTCTTTACTTGTTGGAGGATTTGGAATTGCGAATATTATGTTTGTTTCGGTTAAAGAGAGAACCAATTTAATAGGAATTCAAAAAGCATTGGGTGCCAAAAATAAATTTATATTATTCCAATTTTTATTCGAAGCAATTATACTTTCTGTAATTGGTGGTATTGTTGGAATGTTTTTAGTTTGGATAATAGCTCTAATTTTGAGTTCGGCTCTAGATTTTGAGTTTGTACTAAGCACACAAAATATATTATTAGGAACAGGATTAGCGGCTGTTATTGGTTTGGTTTCTGGAATTATTCCTGCAATATCGGCATCAAAACTTGATCCGGTGGAAGCTATTCGTTCGGGAATGTAATATTTTATTACATTTGCCGAAAACCAATTTATTTGAAGACACAAGCTATTAGTTTATTTCTTTTCATTGTTTTGTTGTTGCCAGCAGTTGTTACTTTTTCTTGGCTTCAACATAGAAAACATGTGGTAAAAAAGGAAGTAAAGCAAAATATAATAGCTGGAATAAACAAATTAGAACTTCAAATCTTACAATTTCATCATCAAGAAGTAGATCAAAAAGTTGAATGGGAACATTCAAAAGAATTTGAATTTGAAGGAAAAATGTATGATGTTGTTGAAAAGGAAATTATAAACGATTCTATTCGTTTCTTTTGTTGGTTAGACGAAGAAGAAACAGAATTAAATAGAAGGTTGAAGTCACTACTTACAGATGTTTATCAAAATGATGTTCCTTTAAAATTGAAAAATGATTTGGTTCTCAATTTTTATAAATCTTTATTTTTTCAAAATGCTGATTTAATTACTTTTAATCAACTATTTAAGACAGTATCTAGTAAATCCTACTATATAAATAATTACTTTTTTCAGTATAAAAATGCTGAAATTCAACCGCCCATTTTTGTTTAATAATTAGTATTATGCATCATTGATGCAATTTTTTAATTATTTAGATTTAACAAAAATGAAAAGAATTTACACAATAATTTTATTTGTGTTTAGTGGTATTATATATTCTCAAACCGAACAAGACACAATAAAAGTTACAACTTTAGATGAAGTGGTTGTAGCTACAAAATGGAAGCAAAAAAAGGAAGATCTTCCATATAAAATAGCGTCAATTTCAAAGGAAGCAATTGAGCTTCAAAATCCACAAACTGCAGCCGATTTATTAAGTGTTTCGGGGAAAGTTTTTATTCAAAAAAGTCAACAAGGTGGTGGTAGCCCAATGATTAGAGGTTTTGCAACAAATCGCTTGTTGTATACGGTAGACGGAGTTCGAATGAATACTGCAATTTTTCGAGGCGGAAATATTCAAAATGTAATTTCTTTAGACGGATTTGCAATGGAGAATGTTGAGGTGCTTTTTGGTCCAAATTCTGTAATCTACGGTAGTGATGCTATTGGCGGGGTAATGAGTTTTCAAACGGTAAAGCCAAAGTTTTCTACGAATGAAAACACGAGTGTTTCTGGAAATGTTTTTTCGAGATTTTCTTCTGCAAATGATGAAAAAACCGGGCACTTTGACGTGCAATTAGGATGGAAAAAATGGGCTTCCTACACAAGTATTAGTTATAATGATTTTGGAGATTTGCGTATGGGAACTCATGGTCCAAATGAATATCTTAAAACGTATTATGTGGTTCCAAATTTTGACGGTTCCGATGAGGTTTTAACCAATGAAAATGCCTTGGTTCAAAAACCTTCAGCCTATACACAATATAACGTTACGCAAAAAGTGCGTTTTGCACCAAATGAAAATTGGGATTTTCAATATGGTTTTCATTATTCAGAAACATCCGATTATTCTCGTTACGATAGACACTTAAGAATGCGAAACGGTTTACCACGTTATGCAGAATGGAATTATGGTCCGCAAAAATGGATGATGAATGCTTTAGAAATTTCAAATTTTGCTAAAGGAAATTTATATGATGAAATGACTATACGTTTCGCTTATCAAAATTTTGAAGAAAGTAGAATTAGTAGAAATTTGAATAACGTAAATAGAGAAATAAGAATTGAAAAAGTAGATGCTTATTCGTTCAATATCGATTTTAATAAAAAAATTGGAACCAAGAACAAATTGTTCTATGGAGTAGAATATGTTTTTGATAAAGTAAACTCTGAAGGAATAGATGAAGATATTACTAGTGGAGTTCAAGTTGAAGGTCCAGCGAGATATCCACAAGCCGATTGGCAATCAATTGGTATTTATCTAAATGATCAATATACAATTACAGACAAAGTTTTACTTTCTGCAGGATTGCGATATAATCAATATATTTTAAATGCGGAGTTTGATACAACGTTTTATCCATTTCCATTTACGGAAGCTAAATTAAATGATGGTGCTTTAACTGGAAGTTTAGGTGTTGTGTATAAACCTTCAAATTCTTGGGTTTTAAGTTCAAATGTTTCCACAGCTTTTCGTTCACCAAATGTTGACGACGTAGGAAAAGTTTTCGATTCTGAACCTGGTTCTGTTGTAGTTCCTAATCCTAATTTAAAAGCGGAATATGCATATAATGTTGATTTTAATATAGCAAAAGTATTTGGTTCTAATTTTAAATTAGATTTATCTACTTATTATACTTGGTTAGAAGATGCTTTAGTAAGAAGAGATTATACTTTAAATGGTTCTAGTCAAATTATGTATGACGGCGAATTAAGTCAAGTGCAAGCTATTCAAAATGCAGCTAAAGCAACTGTTTACGGAGTTCAATTTGGGGTAGAAGCAAAGCTATCTAAAGATTTTGTATTTTCAACAGATCTGAATTTTCAAAAAGGTGAAGAAGAATTGGATAATGGAGAAAAAAGCCCATCTAGACATGCCGCTCCATTTTTTGGTGTAAGCCGACTAACTTTTACTCATGAAAAGTTAGAATTACAAATATATACACAATATAGTGCGAAGAAAGATTATGAAGATTTACCAGAAGAAGAAAGAGGAAAGCCAGAAATTTATGCCATTGATGGTAATGGAAATCCTTATTCTCCGGGTTGGTACACCTTAAATCTAAAAACTGATTATAAGTTTAATAAAACGTTTAATGTAACAGCTGGTTTAGAAAATATTACCGATCAACGTTATCGACCTTATAGTTCTGGATTAGTAGCACCAGGAAGAAATTTTATTGTTGGTGTTAGAGCAAAATTTTAAAAAAAGAAAATCCCGCTTTTGCGGGATTTTTTTATGATCTAATTTCGTTGTTTTCGATTAAGTCAATATACAAGTTAATTCTATCTTTTAATTCTTTTCTATGCACAATAAAGTCTAAGAAACCGTGCTCTAATAAGAATTCTGAAGTTTGGAAACCATCAGGTAAATCTTTTCCAGTTGTGTCTTTTACAACACGCGGGCCAGCAAAACCAATTAAAGCTCCAGGTTCTCCAATATTAATATCTCCTAACATGGCATAAGATGCAGTAGTTCCTCCAGTTGTAGGATCAGTACATAAAGAGATGTAAGGAATTTTAGCTTCAGCTAATTGCGCTAATTTTGCAGAAGTTTTAGCTAACTGCATTAACGAATAAGCTGCTTCCATCATACGAGCTCCACCAGATTTAGAAATCATTACAAAAGGAACTTTATTTTCAATAGCATAATCAATAGCTCTTGCGATTTTTTCACCTACAACAGCACCCATTGAACCACCAATAAAAGCAAAATCCATACAAGCAACAACTAAATCTTTTCCTTTAGATTTTCCAACTCCCGTTCTAACGGCATCTTTCAAATTAGTTTTTGCCATTACATCTTTTAAACGCTCGTTGTATTTTTTTGTATCCTCAAACTTTAAAGGATCTTTAGATGTCATTTTTGCATCTAATTCTTTGAACTTATTGTCGTCAAATAAAATTTGAAAATATTCAGCACTACCAATTCTTACATGAAAATCATCTTCTGGACTAACCCAAAGGTTTTTCGCTAATTCTTCAGTATCAATAATTTTTCCTGTAGGCGATTTGTACCAAAGACCTTTAGGAACGTCTTTTTTCTCTTCAGTTGGTGTTTGAATCCCTTTTTCTTTTCTTTTAAACCAAGCCATAATTTGTTTCTTGTTTTATTGTTAATGGTTTATAGTTTTTGGTTTTAATGATGAACTATAAACAATAAACTTATAAAGTATTAACGTTGTTTAAATCGGCAAAAGCTTGTTCTAATCTTTGATTAAAAGTAACTTCCCCTTTTCTTACCCAAGCTCTTGGGTCATAGAATTTTTTATTTGGACTCTCTGGACCTTCGGGGTTACCAATTTGTGTTCTTAAATAATCGATTTTTTCGTTCATGTAATCACGAATACCTTCTGTAAATGCAAATTGTAAGTCAGTATCAATGTTCATTTTGATTACACCATAAGAAATTGCCTCTCTAATTTCTTCTAAAGTAGAACCAGAACCACCGTGGAAAACAAAATCAACTGGATTTGCACCTGTGTTGTATTTGTTTTGAACGTATTCTTGAGAATTTCTTAAAATTTTTGGAGTTAATTTTACGTTTCCTGGTTTATAAACACCGTGAACGTTTCCGAAAGCTGCAGCAATAGTAAATTTAGGACTTACTTTCATTAATTCTTCATAAGCAAAAGCAACTTCTTCTGGTTGTGTATATAGTTTTGAGCTGTCAACATCAGAGTTGTCAACACCATCTTCTTCACCACCTGTAATTCCTAATTCAATTTCTAGAGTCATCCCTATTTTGCTCATTCTTTCTAAATATTTTTTAGAAATTTCAATATTTTCAGCTAAAGGTTCTTCAGATAAATCAATCATGTGTGAACTGAATAGTGATTTTCCTGTTTCAGCAAAGTGTTTTTCTGAAGCATCTAATAAACCATCAATCCATGGTAATAAATTTTTTGCACAGTGGTCAGTATGTAAAATTACTGTTGCGCCATACGCTTCTGCAAGAGTATGAATATGTTTTGCGCCTGCAACAGCACCTAAGATTGCAGCTCTTTGATTTTCATTACTTAATCCTTTTCCCGCATTAAATTGTGCTCCACCATTTGAAAACTGAATAATAACTGGAGCATTAAGTTTTGCAGCAGTTTCAAGAACACCGTTAATTGTACTCGATCCAACAACATTTACAGCAGGTAAGGCAAAACCTTTTGCCTTTGCATAATTAAATATTTCTTGAACTTGATCTCCAGTAGCAACGCCCGGTTTAATATTGTGACTCATAGTAAATTGTTTTTGGTTTAGTCTGCAAAAATAAGAATTAAAAAAATTAGAAAGGATAATTAATACCAAAATTTAAAACTGTTTTTGCTAAACTTACATCTTTGAACCATCTTTCTCCTTCAATCTTAGCAGGATTGTACATTTTGTAACCAAAATCTAGTCGGAAAATGAAATAATTAAAGTCATATCGGAATCCTATACCCGAACCAACAGCTAAATCTTTAAAGGATTCTAATCCGTTGAAAGTGTAATTAGTATCTTTAACATTGTCGAAAATGTTCCAAATGTTTCCAATATCGGTGAAAAGTGCACCATTTAATTGACCTAGGATATTATATCTAAATTCGGTGCTTAAACCTAATTTCATGTTGGCTTCATTAAAATCGAATAAACTGCCGCTTTTTCCAGGGCCTAAACTGTAGGCTTGCCAACCACGATTATCGTTAGAGCCACCTGCAAAATAACTTCGCGAAAAAGGAATTGATGAACCGTTTCCGTAAGGAATTGCAATACCACCAAAAGTTCTCATGGCAAAACTATTTTTCTTTCCTAAATTCCAATGTTTTACATACTCAACTTCTCCTTTGATGTATTGAGCATATTCAATACCAAATAATGTTTTATTACCTGAAGCACTTGTTCCATCTTCTTTTTTAACGGTTCCACCAATTAATGATAACAAATTACCAGCTGATTCAAGTTTCGCTCTAAAGTTGTAATAGTTTCTGTCGGTTAGCCCAAATTTTGTTGATCTATTGAATGTAAAACTTGATGAAACAATAAGGTTGTCTTCAATTAGCCTTAAATATCTTTCATAAATACTTGAAACCGATTTATATTCTTCGTTGTTTGGATTTAAAGAAGTTTGGTTGTTTAAAACTTCCTCCATAAAACTAATAGCTCCTGTTTGTGTTAAATCGCCATTTGCGTTAACATTATCAGGATTTGTATTGTAAGTGTCTGCAATAAAATTTAGTCTACTGTAAGAATTTTGATAAACATTGAAATAATTGGCTACATTCAAATTTCGGACATAATTTATGCCAATAAGTTCAAATTTGTAATGATTTCGATTGTTTGTAGTAGACCAATTATAATTAATTCCTCCAGATAAACTTTGTTTGTCTAGACCAATGTTGTTTTGAATGGCAAAACCAACATTGATTTGAGTTGAAGGAAACATTTCCTTTTTAATTATTGAGGTTGTTTTTAATGGGAAAAATATTCTTGGAAAACTTAATTTTACTGTTCCACCATATTCTGAAATATTGAAGAAAGTATTGTTTGGATTCGCTAAATCTTGAGAAGAACCAATATTACCTTTACCTGAAATTTCTAAAATTTCGGCTCCTCTAAATAAATTTCTAAAAGTGAATCCCATACCGCCAGTTATACCAAAATCTTGTATGTTAGAATGGGTAAAATCTATGTAAGGCGACCAACTGTATTTTTTTCTTGGAACCAAATAAACATTGGCAATTAAATTTTCTTTTCCATTAATAGTGTCTTCTACATATTCAATAGTTGGAAAGTTGAAAACTTTTAAATTATTGATTGCGGTTGAGGTTAGTTTTCGTTTATCGTCGCTAAATAAATCACCTTTGTTTATAAAAACCGCATCTGTTAATGCTTTCGGTTTATAATTTAATTTTCCGTTACTATAAATGGTGTAATCTCTAAAGTTGACACTATCATTAACAGTTATATTGTTTCTTTTTGAACCATTTGTAAAAATATTAACTTGACTAATTTTGAAAATTTTAAATGGCTCTTTTACAATAGTGTCTCCTTTTTTAACACTTCTGTTTTCTATTCGCGTAATCGCATTTAATTTATAAGTTTTATGCGGATTTAAAGTGTCGTAAATGTCATAACCAACATTGTTAACTTGAAAATGATAAACCCCATTATTTCTGAAATAATTAGTAATGCGAGCTCTTTCATTATCAAAATTTTCGAGGTTAAAAACATCGCCTTTTTTCAGTAAAGATCTCTTTTCAATTGTCGTATATAAACTATCTAGTTTAGGTGTTTCAATTTCTCTAGAAAGTGTATCTAAAGTATAAGCTCTTCCTGTGTTTATGGTGTAAGTTACTTTTCCTTTTTTATGTCCAGTAGAATCTATTTTGTTTTTTACTTCAACATCAAAAAAACCTTTGTAATAAGTATAATAACTTTTTAATTTACTAGTAGATTTGTCTGCTTTTTTAGCGTCAATAATTACAGGTGGTTCTCCTGTTCTTTTTAAGAAACTACTTAAACCGGAAACAAAGAATGATTGACTTAATCGATCCACCTGTTTTTCAGATAATAGCTTTGCTAAGTTTTTTCTTCTATTTGGTTTGCGATTTAACCAAGCATAATATGAGCTATCGGCATTTTCTTTTGCTAAATTGTAAAGATTTAATCGTAATGGAAAACCAAGAATTGAACTATTCTTCTTTTGATAAAGTAAACTCTCAATTTTTTCATTTTTTATAATGGTATCGTTTACAGAAATTATATTTTTGGTAAGTAGTTGTTTGTCTTCTGGAACTTTCTTTGTAGAAGTACAAGAAGAATAAAGTGCTACAAATAGAAATAGTATTGCTATTTTTGGTAAAAAATTTCTCAAGATAATCATTATAGTTAGTCAAAAATACAACTTTTATGCTAAGTAAAAATCAAATTAAAATAATAACGAGTTTATCTCAAAAAAATATAGAAAACAGCATCAATTATTTATTGCTGAAGGTAAAAAAGTTATTGAAGAATTATTGCCAAATTTTGATTTAGAATGGTTGTTTTGCGTTGGAGATTTAAATTTTAAAAATGTAGATAAAAATAAAGTTTATCAAGTAACCGATACTGAAATTAAGAAAATTAGTGTTTTAACTACCGCGACTAATTGTTTGGCAGTTTTTAGAATTCCTGAAGAAAGAGAAAATAAAGAATTAAAAGGCTTAATTGTAGCTTTAGATGATATTCGCGATCCAGGGAATTTAGGAACAATTATTCGTTTATGCGATTGGTTTGGAATAGAAACACTTTTATGCTCTGAAGAAACTGTTGATGTTTATAATCCAAAAGTAGTGCAGGCAACTATGGGTTCAATTTCTAGAGTAAATGTTGTTTATGGAAATATTGTAGAAATTTTAAAAACTACTTCGTTACCAGTTTTTGGGACTTTTATGGATGGAGAGAATATTTATAAAAAAGAGCTACCTAAAGAAGGTATAATAGTAATGGGAAATGAAGCTAATGGCATCTCAGTTGAAATTGAAAAAATTGCAAAAAATAAAATATCAATTCCTAGGTTTGGAAAACTTCAAGCTACAGAAAGTCTGAATGTTGCTACAGCTACAGCAATTATTCTAAGTGAATTTAGACGGAATTAATGAAATGCAAAATTGATAAAAAAGCCTCTAGTTTGCATACTACCTACGTTTCCTGTCCATGGACTGTTTGGATCATTGTCGCGAATTAATTCATCTTTTGTACTAAATACACCTCTAATAGATGGAGAAAATTTGAAATATTCAAAATAAATATCAACGCCAACACCAATTTCGTAAAAAGAAGACCATTTTGTCATTCTAAATCTTTGACTGTAATTATCGTCTTTCGCTTCCGAATTACTTCCCATATTTAATGCAGTTGATAATCCACCAATTAAATAAGGTTTTATATTTCCAGTTCTTTTTGCAGAAAATTTTAATAACGCTGGAAAAAATATATAAGTAGATTTTACTTCTCTTAACGCATCTCTTTCTTCGGTGAAATTAGGAAAAGTAAGATTTCGTTGTGTAATGTAAAGTCCAGGTTCAAAACGAAAATCTAAGTGATTTGTTAAACGTAAATTACCTATTAATCCTACGTTGAAACCAATTTGAGATTGTACTTCAACATCTTTGGTAACCGACAAATAATCGAATTTGAAATCTAAATTATTAAATCCAAGATAATATCCCCAATGTACACGTTGCTTATCAAAGTTTTCTTTGTTAATAAGCGGATCTTTGCCAAATAAACCAAATTGAGCAAATGCAGATGATGATAGTAATAATAGGAATAAAATCTTCTTCATGTTATTTTTTTGAAGCATGATAAATAGTTGCCACGCCAAAAGTTTGTGGTAAATGCTTTACTTCTATAAACCCAACTTTTCTCAAAATATTGTTTAAGGCTTCACCAAAAGGAAATTCATTTGCTGAATCTGATAAATATTTATAAGCAACTTTGTCTTTAGAAAATAATTTTCCAATAGCTGGTAAAATGTAGCTCGTATAAAAAGCATAACCTTGTTTGTAAGGAAACTTTGTAGGAACTGAAGTTTCTAAGATTACAAAAATTCCGTTAGGTTTTAAAACTCTTAAAATTTCGGCTAACCCTTTTTCTAAAGTTTCAAAATTTCTAACGCCAAAAGCTACTGTAATGGCATCAAAATGATTGTCAGGAAACGGAATATTTTCGCTGTCGCCTAAAACCATTTCTATTTTAGAATCTAATTCTTTTTCTTTGATTTTTTTTTCCCCAACTTCTAGCATTCCAGCAGAAATATCTAATCCTACTATTTTCTCAGCAGAAGTATTGGTCATTAAAATGGCTAAATCTCCAGTTCCAGTTGCGATATCAAGAACTGTTTTTGGGTTTTTAGCTGCAACTAATTTCAAAACTTTTTTGCGCCACTTTACATCAATTCCAAATGAAATTACGCGGTTTAAGCCGTCGTAGTTTCCCGAAATAGTATCAAACATTTGAGCTACTTGTTCTTTTTTACCAAGTGATGAGTCTTTATATGGCGTAATATTTTTTGACATTTTATTTTTTTTGATAGGCAAAAATACAACTATTTAAGTTATACTTAAAATTACTTTCTTATGTAAGTTAGGTATGTAAAGTTAAATTGATGTTTTTCGTCTTTAGGGTGATATTCTTCTTCAATTAATTTCCAGTCATTTCCATCTATTTCAGGAAAAAAGTATCAGCTTCAACTTCAGTATGAACTCGAGTTAATTCAATTTTATTGGCAATATTTATCGATTGTTTATAGATTTCGCCACCACCAATAATAAAAACTTCCTCATTTTCGGGCTTCTCGACTCCGCTCGAAGTGACGGCGATTTTAATTGCATCTTCAATACTTTCTACAACAATGCAACCTTCGGGAACCGGATAGTCTTTTTGACGTGTAATAATTACATGTGTTCTATTTGGTAATGGTTTTGGAAAACTTTCAAAAGTTTTGCGCCCCATAATTATAAAGTGGCCAGAAGTTAAAGTTTTAAAGCGCTTAAAATCATCGGGTAAATGCCAAACTAAATCATTGTCTTTGCCTAAAGCATTATTTTCTGCCGCTGCGGCTATAATGGTTAAAATCATTAGAATAAACCGTTTATTTCAGCATCAATTCTATTGATAATATTTCCCAAATCTTCAGGATTATCAACAAAATTAATGTTGTCTACATCTATAATTAATAATTTCCCTTTATCGTAAGTTTGAACCCAGGCTTCATAACGCTCATTTAAACGACTTAAATAATCGATAGAAATGCTGTTTTCATAATCGCGACCTCTTTTGTGAATTTGGCTTACTAAATTAGGTATCGAACTTCTTAAGTAAATTAACAAATCAGGAGCACCAACTAAATCTTCCATTAGCTCAAATAATGAAATGTAATTATTGAAATCTCTGTTCGTCATTAATCCCATTGTATGCAAGTTGGGCGCAAAAATATGCGCATCTTCGTATATGGTTCTGTCTTGAATAGTTGTTTTTCCCGTTTCTCTAATTTGAAGAACTTGTCTAAAACGACTATTCAAGAAGTAAATTTGAAGATTAAAACTCCAACGCTCCATTTGATTGTAAAAGTCATCTAAATAAGGGTTGTCTACAACGTCTTCAAAATGTGCTTCCCACTTAAAATGTTTGGCTAAAAGCCTAGTAAGGGTTGTTTTTCCAGCACCAATATTTCCAGCAACAGCAATATGCATTATGGTAATTTTATTTTATAATTAATAACAAAGTTGTTGGTAAAAATAGACAAAATTCCATCTTTATAACAAAAATTTGAAAAGGTATTTTTATCAACAACAATTTCATATGTTTTATTGTTAGGGAAATAGAAAATTTTTTGATTTTTTGAGTATAAATAATCATTTTGGCTAATTATTTCATAATTTTCAGCATCTGGAATTTTTTCGTAAGAATTTATTTTGCCAAAATAATTAATACTAAAAAGTTCATTTTCTTCATTGAGCCAGTAGAAATTATTGTAGCTTGAACGAGTTAATTTTATTTTTTCGTTTAGTGGATTTGAGATGAGCTGGAATTTGTTTTCAATTAAATTAAATAAACCAAATTTCATAGAATTGGTGTCAAAAAACCATAAAGAGTTTTGTCTTGATAATCCAATAGTTTCCCATATTAAACCAAAGTTGTTTCCATTTACTTGTGTGGTTTCGTTTAACTGATTGTCAAGTAAGACAATGGTGTTGAAATCTTTATAGAACAAAACTATTTGTAACGGATTTTGAATATCTACAAAGGTTATTTTGCCTAAAGTTAAGTTTTGATATGAAATGCTTTTGTTGTTATTTACTTTTACTAAGGTGTTTTTTTTAATGAAATAATAATTTTTATAAGCATCAGTTCCAATAAATTTTTCTGCTTCAAATGGGATAGAATCTATAATAGTTGTCTGAATTACTTCTTGCGAAAAGCAAATAAAAGTGAATAGTAAAAAAAATAATTAAAAAATTTAGGCATCTATTTAATCCATTTTTGTTTTGAACAGTCTAAAGTACTATTTTAACTCTTAAAATCTATAAATTATTGTAACAAATAACGCTTTTGTTAGTCTTTTAATATATAAATAAATTTTACTGTAATGAAAAAAATACTTTACATCTTTTTTATTAGTCTTTTAACAGTTTCTGTTGACGCTCAAAACTTTCAAGGAATGGCAGTTTACGAATCTAAAACAAGTACTGCTGAAATGATGAAAAACATGCCAAAACCAAAAGATGTAACTCCAGAAATGCAAAAAGGCATGGAGGAACGTTTGAAAAAAATGTTTGAGAGAACCTATGTTTTAAATTTTGATAAAACTACATCAATCTACAAAGAAGAAGAAAAATTAGATGCGCCTGGTCAAAGTAATCAAGGGGCGCGAATGATGATGAGCATGACAGGAAATGGAGGAACTAATTTCAAAAATGTAAAAGAGAAAAGATATGTTGTAGATAAAGAAGTTTTTGGAAAACAATTCTTAATTAAAGATACTTTGACTAATTTTAATTGGAAAATGGAAAGTGAAACAAGACAAATTGGAAATTATACTTGTTTTAAAGCCACTGCTGTAGTTCCTGTTTCCGATTCCGATTTTAGAAGTTTTAGATTTAGAGGAAATAAGGAAAATAGTGAAGTGAAAAAAGATTCTGCAAGTTCATCAAAAACGAATTTTATGGATCAAATAGAAAAACCAAAAGAGAAAACGGTTGTAGCTTGGTATGCTCCTGAAATTCCAGTAAATCAAGGTCCAGAAAATTATTGGGGATTACCAGGTTTAATTTTAGAAGTAAATGATGGAAGCACTACTATTTTGTGTTCTAAAATTGTACTAAATTCTAAAGAAAGAGTTGAAATTAAAGAACCAAATAAAGGTAAAGAAGTTTCGCAAAAAGAGTTTGACGAAACTTTAAAAGCAAAAATAGAAGAAATGCAGGAAATGTTTCGTAATAATAGAGGTGGGGGACACGGTTTTGGTCCAAGATAATCGTATATGAAAAAAATTCTATTTCTATTGACAATGGTATTAAGTTGTAATGCTTTTGCTCAAAATATAAAGTTCGAGGGTTTTGTTAAAGATTCATTAGGGAATGGATTAGATATGGCGAATGTAATGGCTGTAAATAATCAAACAAAAGCTATGGATTCTTATGCTATTACAAATGAAAAAGGAAAGTACTTTTTAACCTTAAAAGCAAATACACCTTACACTATTAAAGCGAGTTATATCGGTTTTTCTTCTTACGAGAAAAACGTTACTACAAGTTCTCAAAATATGACTTATGATATAAGTATGAGTCAGGGTGTGCAGTTAAAAGATGTTGAAGTTGTGTATGAAATGCCTGTAACAATTTCTGGAGATACTATTGTGTATAATTCCGATTCTTTTACAAATGGAACTGAACGTAAACTGGAAGATGTATTAAAAAAGCTTCCGGGAGTTGAGGTTAATAAAGACGGAGAAATTCAAGTTGAAGGGAAAACAGTTCAAAAAGTAATGGTCGAAGGAAAAGATTTTTTTGATGGCGATACTAAAATTGCTACAAAAAACATTCCTGCAGATGCATTAGACAAAATTCAAGTACTTCGTAATTACAATGAAGTTTCTAATTTAAAAGGTTTGGAGAATAATTCTAATGAAAATATAGCTATTAATATCAAATTAAAGGAAGGTAAAAAGAATTTTTGGTTTGGAGATATTAGCGCTGGTATTGGAGTTGGACACGAAGAAGATCGATATATTGTAAATCCTAAGTTGTTTTATTATAGTCCAAAATACAGTATAAATGTAATTGGAAATATTAATAATATTGGCGAACTTCCTTTAACCATGCGCGATTATTTTAAATTCACAGGAGGATTTAAAAACATGATGCAAAAAGGAGGTTCTGCTTTTAATGTTTCTTCAAATGATTTAGGGATTTTAGGATTACGAAACGATCAAGCAGCTAATATTGATACAAAATTTGGTGCGGCTAATTTTAGTTATAATCCTTCAAAATCTTGGACATTAAGCGGTTTCGGGATTTTCTTGGGAAATAAAACAAATATTGTAACTAATAGTGTTAACGATTTGCCAGAAGGTGCTTCAACAAATGATAAAGAAACACGAAACGAAGTATCGGAACAACAAAGTAATTTAGGGATTTTTAAACTAAGTTCGAGTTATGTTCCTTCTACAAAAGTTCATTTTGATTATGATGTTTTTTCTAAATTTTCTAATCAAAAAGAAGACCAACAAGTTATTTCTTCAGAAATTGGAGAAATCTATACAAACAAAGAACAAAAACCGTTTAGCATCAATCAGAACTTAAATTATTATTATACGCTAAACGATAAAAATGTTTTTGCTTTTGAAACCCAACATTTATTTCAACAAGAAGACCCGTTTTATAATGCAAATTTAGAAACACTTCCTTTTGCACTTTCGGGTTATGATACTACTCAAAATAGAGATGATATTTCTCAAAACCGTTTTGTAAAAACCAATAAGTTAGACGCTAAATTCGATTATTATTACATGCTAACACCAAAGAGTAATATTAATCTAACTTTAGGAAATACCTATTCGTATCAAAATTTTGATTCTTCTATCTTTCAAATTCTCGATAATGGAAATGTCAATAATCTAGATGATGAGGCAAATACAAATAATGTAGATTATAGTTTTAACGATGTTTTTTTAGGATTGCATTATAAGTTTTTAATAGGAGAATTTACATTTAATCCAGGTGTAAGTTTGCATCATTATAATACTAAGGATTCACAATTAGGAACAGATCATACTACAAATTTTAATAGAATATTGCCTGATGTTTTTGCGCAATGGCAAATAAAAAAATCGGAAACATTAACCTATAACTTTTCCCTAACTAATAATTTTACCGATATAGTTAAACTTTCTGAAGGTTATGTGTTTTCAAATTACAATAGTTTATTTAGCGGGAATAGATATTTAGAAAATTCACTTTCACAAGTACATAGCCTAAGATATTTTAAATATAATATGTTTAATTTCGAAAATATATTTGCGGCTTTAAATTACACAAAACAAGTAGATGCGGTTAAAAACAAGGCTTTGTTAACAAGTATTAATCAAGTTTCAACCGCAGTAAATATGAATTCTAATTTTGCTGATGAAACTTTTACCGCAGCAGGAAACTACGGAAGATCATTTAAAAAATATTACAAAGCTTCAGCAGGTTTAAGTTTAAATTGGAGTAAGTTTAATAACATTCGTGTTTTCCCAACTGAAGAAGTGGTGCAAACAACTGAATCGTTTACTCAAAATTATAATGTTAGTTTTTCTACAAATTATAAAAAGCTTCCTAATTTAAGTTTAAAATATGGTTTTACTATTAACGATAACTCAAGTGACGTTTTCTATACCGATAATCCCTCGGTCGAATTAGAATATTACTTTTTAGATGCTTTTTCTTTTGTTTCAGAATACAGTTATTATCATAATAGAAATAAAGGTAAAACTATCGATTCTGAATACGATTTCTTATCGGCTAGTGTAATGTATCAAAAGAAAAATAGTAAATGGGAATGGAAATTATCCGGAACCAATTTGCTAGAAACAAAAGGATTAAATTCTAATAGTTTCAATCAATTAGGCGGAACTAGTAGTTTTTCTAGTTATGTGGTCCAACCAAGATATATTATTCTAAGTTTAAAATATAATTTATAAAAAAAAGGAGCTTTAAAAGCTCCTTTTTTTATGTATGAAATACTTCTTTAATTTTATCTACAAAGTCTAATTTTTCCCAAGTAAATAATTCAACTTCTGTTGTAACAGTTTCTCCGCTTGGCGAAGTAAAAGTTTTGGATACAATTTCAGGAGTTCTTCCCATGTGTCCGTAAGCAGCTGTTTCACTATAAATTGGATTACGTAGTTTTAAACGTTGTTCAATGAAATAAGGTCTCATGTCAAAAATTTCGGCAACCTTTTTAGCAATTTCACCGTCGTTTAAAGCCACTTTTGCAGTTCCATAAGTGTTAACATAGATGTTTGTCGGTTCTGCGACACCAATAGCGTAAGAAACCTGAACTAAAACTTCATCAGCAACACCTGCAGCAACTAAGTTTTTAGCAATATGACGAGTTGCGTAAGCAGCAGAACGGTCTACTTTACTTGGATCTTTACCAGAAAAAGCACCACCACCATGAGCTCCTTTTCCGCCGTAAGTATCAACGATAATTTTTCTTCCAGTTAAACCAGTATCTCCATGTGGTCCGCCAATTACGAATTTCCCGGTTGGATTAATGTGATATTTAATATCGCTATTGAACAAATGTGCATATTGCTCATTTTTAGCAATAACTCTAGGAATCAAAATTTCAATTATATCTTTTTTGATTTTAGCTAACATCGTTGGTTCGTCAGCAAACTCATCATGTTGTGTAGAAACCACAATGGCATCTATACGAACCGGTTTGTTATCATCAGAATATTCTAAAGTAACTTGCGCTTTAGCATCGGGTCTTAAATAAGTAATAGCTGAATTTTCTCTTCGTAAAGCAGCTAATTCTTGTAAAAGTTGGTGAGATAATTTCAAGGCAAGTGGCATGTATTCTTCAGTTTCGCTAGTTGCATAACCAAACATCATTCCTTGGTCACCAGCACCTTGTTCTTCTTTACTAGCTCTGTCAACACCTTGATTAATATCTTGAGATTGTTCGTGAATAGCAGATAGAACACCACATGAGTTAGCTTCAAACATGTATTCGCTTTTCGTGTAACCAATTTTCTTGATTACATCTCTAGCAATTTGTTGAACATCTAAATAAGTTTTTGATTTAACTTCACCAGCTAAAATAACTTGACCAGTAGTAACTAGAGTTTCACAAGCTACTTTTGACTCTGCGTCAAAGGCTAAAAAGTTATCAATTAATGCATCTGAAATTTGATCCGCAATTTTATCCGGATGTCCTTCACTAACAGATTCTGACGTAAATAAATAAGCCATAATAATTTAATTTATTAGATAAGTGAGGGAAAATTTATTGCAGGAAAAAGCTAAAAGGAGTAATTGTACTGCTTTAGCATTTTTTTATGAGGTTGCAATCAGTTCAAATTTTTCCTCTAATTAGGCTACAAAGTTATGAAATGGAAATGAAATCCAAATATTTTTTTGAAAAAATTATGATTTATGTTCCTGTTAATGCTTTAGAGTGATAATATGAATTAGATTCATTTTCTGTGAGTTGCTTAAATAGCTTTAAAATTTCTATTAAATTAGGAAGGTTATGGTTTAATTGTGAAAATTTTGTTATAAGTTTTGATGTTTAAAGTAATTAAACTAATTTTACAATACAAAATGAAGAAAAAATGAGATTTACTTGTTGTAGCGCGTGTACTTGTATGGGGAAAACATCCGCAGAGGAACGCTATTGCATTTAGTTAAACAAACTTTATATATGAAAGCCTCTGTGAAAATCCACAGAGGCTTTTTTATTTTCAATCCTATTCGAAAAACAAATGAAAAATAAACTAAAAGAATTATTTGATTTCAAACAGCAACAACAGCTTTTTTTGTTTGATAAGTTCAAAGCAGAAATTTGGAGCGAAGAACTTTTTAAATGGTTGTTTTTAGCAGGTGAAGAAAGTTGTCGCTTTGATTTGTTTGAAGAAAAAGTAACCGAGTTGAAAAGTGAACTAACTATTTTTTTGAAGCAATTAAAAGTTGAAAAAGCTTCAGAAGTTACAGCTTCATTTTTTGAAGAATTACCAACTATTCACAAGCTTTTGCTGGCTGATTTAGATGCTATATTGGAGTTTGATCCGGCAGCAAAATCACGTAGTGAAGTGTTGATGTCTTATCCTGGTTTTTTTACCATAGTAGTTCATAGAATAGCCTACTTTTTTTGGAACAAAGAAGTGCCGGTTTTTCCAAGAGTTCTTTCAGAATATGCACATTCTAAAACAGGAATAGATATTCATCCGGCGGCTAAAATTGGAGAGCGCTTTTTTATCGATCATGGAACGGGAGTAGTAATTGGCGAAACCGCAGAAATAGGAAACGATGTAAAAATTTATCAGGGAGTTACGCTTGGAGCTTTAAGTGTAAGCAAAGACAAAGCCGAGCAAAAAAGACATCCGACTATTGAAGATGGTGTGATTATTTATGCGAATGCAACCATTTTAGGAGGGAAAACAATCGTAGGAAAAGGTTCCGTAATTGGCGGAAATGTTTGGTTAACCGAAAGTGTTCCTTCTCAAACTTTGGTTTTTCATAAAAGTGAAGTCATTGTGAAAGATAAAATCGATACCAGTAAAATAATCGATTTCAGTATATAATTGTAGAATAATAAAACCAATAAATATGAAAGCAAATAATATTTTAGAAACTATCGGGAATACACCAGTAGTTAAATTGAACAAATTGTTTGGTGCTAATAAAAATGTATTCATCAAACTAGAAAGAACAAATCCTGGAAATAGTATTAAAGACAGAATTGCTTTGGCAATGATTGAAGATGCTGAAGCTAAAGGTTTATTGAAACCGGACAGCGTTATTGTTGAGCCTACTTCTGGTAATACGGGAATCGGACTGGCTTTAGTAGCTGCGGTGAAAGGATATAAAGTGATTTTAGTCATGCCAGAATCCATGAGTGTGGAACGAAGAAAATTGATGGAAATTTATGGAGCCGAATTTGATTTAACACCACGTGAAAAAGGAATGAAAGGTGCTATTGAACGCGCTGCCGAATTGGTAAAAGAAATTCCAAATGCATGGTCGCCTTCTCAATTTGATAATCCTGCCAATGTGGAAGTGCACCAACGAACAACTGCTCAAGAAATTTTAGCCGATTTTCCTGAAGGTGTAGATTACCTAATTACAGGCGTTGGAACAGGTGGACACATTACAGGTGTGGCTTCGGTTTTAAAAGAAAAATTTCCGAATGTAAAAGTAATCGCTGTAGAACCAGAAGCTTCGCCGGTGTTGAGTGGTGGTGAACCGGGACCGCATCCATTACAAGGAATTGGAGCTGGATTTTTTCCTAAAGTGTACAGACCTGAATTAATTGATGAAGTAATCACTGTGGGTAAAGACGAAGCGTTTGATTATGCTAGAAATATCGCCAAAGAAGAAGGAATTTTAGTCGGAATTTCAACAGGAGCTTCTTTAGCGGCAGTGTCTAAAAAAATCGAAAGCCTTCCGGATGATGCAGTCGTTTTAACATTCAACTACGACACGGGAGAGCGTTACCTTTCAATTGAAGGATTGTTTTAAAGAGAAGTTCTCTTTTAATAGAATAATAATTTATTTAAACTAAACCTAAACGGTTTTAAAAACTATATTTTAGTTCAAAATAAGTAAAATTTAGAAAAAACAACTATTTATTTTTTTAAATAGAAAATAGTTCTAAATTTGCCTTGTAAAAAAACGAAAAAATGAAATTAACTATGTGCAATATGTGTATGATGATGTGGAACAATCCGCAGAGGAACACTATGGCATAAAGTAACTATTTTTCAAAAAACTATAATCCATAAAACCTCTGCTTTTGCAGAGGTTTTTTTATAATTAAAACTCATAAAAATGAAAGTGTATTTGCCGAGGCGATGTTGCCGAATGTGTTGCCTAGACTAGACTCTAGGAGAATAAAATCAATAATACATTCATTAAAAAATAAAAAATTATGAGCACACAAAAATTTGCAACAAACGCCCTTCACGCAGGTTATGACGTGAAACAAAATAGAGGAACAAGAGCTATTCCAATTTATCAAACTACATCGTATGTTTTTAACGATGCAGATCATGCCGCTAATTTATTTGGTTTAGCAGAACCCGGTTATATTTATACAAGATTAAACAATCCAACGAATGATGTTTTGGAACAACGTTTAGCAGCACTAGAAGGAGGAATTGGAGCGGTGGTAACTGCATCGGGAGCTTCGGCTATTTCTACCACTTTACTAACTTTACTAAAAACGGGCGATCATATTGTGGCTTCCAATAGTTTATATGGCGGAACCTATAATTTACTGAATGTTACATTGCCAAGACTAGGAATTACGACCACTTTTGTAGATCCTTCGGATGCTAAAAACTTTACCGATGCGGCTCAAGACAATACCAGAGCATTTTTCGCAGAAACTTTAGGAAATCCAAAATTAGATATAATCGATCTAGAAACTATTGCTAGCGAAGCAAAAGCATTCAAAGTTCCATTTATAGTAGACAATACGGTACCTTCTCCTTATTTGTTAAACCCAATTCAGTTTGGAGCAGATATCGTCATTCATTCGTTGACCAAATATATTGGTGGAAACGGAACTTCATTAGGTGGTGTAATTATCGATGCCGGAAATTTTGACTGGAGCAGTGGAAAATTCCCCGAATTTACGGAGCCATCAGCAGGTTACCACGGATTAAAATATTATGAAGCGTTAGGAGCGGCTTCGTTTATAGCGAAAGCAAGAATTGAAGGATTACGTGATTTAGGAGCGGCATTAAGTCCGTTTAATGCATTCCAAATTTTACAAAGCTTAGAAACTTTGGAAATCCGAATCAAAAAACATAGTGAAAATGCTTTGGCTTTAGCAAAATGGTTAAGCGAACAAGACGAAGTAGCTTGGGTAAATTATCCAGGATTAAAATCGAGTAAATATTACGATTTGGCGCAACAGTATTTACCAAAAGGGCAATCAGGAATTGTAACCTTCGGTCTAAAAGGTGGATTTGATGCAGCTAAAAAAGTGGCTAATGAAACGCAATTATTTTCTTTATTAGCGAATATTGGGGATACCAAATCGTTAATCATTCACCCAGCGAGTACAACTCACCAACAATTGACAGAAGAACAGCAAAAAACTACTGGCGTGACACAAGATTTAATTCGTTTGTCAGTTGGTTTAGAAGATATAGAAGATTTAAAATCCGATTTACAAGCGGTTTTTGAAAAACTTGCCGTAAATACAACAGTTTAGATTTTTGTTTGTTTGAAGACTGCCGATAGAAAACCTACCTAAAGGCAGTCTTTTTTAAAAAGTAAGATGAGTTATATTCAAAAAATAGTGTTCGAGGATTTCCAATTGCAAAATGGAGTGTTGCAATCAAAGGTTATTCTTTCTTATCAATTGTTCGGGCAGTCTATTGGAACAGCGCCTTTAGTTTTGGTAAATCATGCGTTAACAGGCAATTCGCAAGTTATTGGAGAAAATGGTTGGTGGGAATCTTTAATTGGAGAACAAAAGACAATTAATACAAATAAGTATACAGTTTTAGTTTTCAACATTCCAGGAAATGGTTATCAAGATGAAAATAATCTAATTGAAAACTATCAAGATTTTACCACTTATGATATTGCTAATTTATTTTGGAAAGGAATCGATTCGTTTAAAGTGAATCAAGTTTTTGCAGTCATTGGCGGAAGTTTAGGTGGAGCAATTGCGTGGGAAATGGCAGCGATTCGACCAAAAGCGATTGCGAATTTAATTCCGGTAGCAACAAATTGGAAAGCTTCTGATTGGTTGATTGGAAATGTGTTAATTCAAGATTTGATTCTGAATAATTCCAAAAATCCAATTCACGATGCACGAATTCACGCCATGTTATTGTACCGAACACCTGAATCATTGCAAGATAAATTCAATACAAAATTGCAAAGTGCAGAAGGATTATTTCAAGTAGAAAGTTGGTTGTTGCATCACGGAGAAAAATTGCAAAACAGATTTCAACTTTCGGCATACAAACTGATGAATCATTTGTTGAAAACTACCGATATTTTTAGAAATCGCAACCAATCTGAAGTTATAAAAAACATTACGTCAAACATTCATTTAGTAAGCGTTGATAACGATTATTTTTTTACGGCAAACGAAATCAAAACTGCTTTTCAGGAAATCAAAAACTACAAAAACAATGCATTTTATCACGAAATCAAATCTATTCACGGGCACGATGCTTTCTTGATAGAATTTGAACAACTAAACAACATACTTAAACCTATATTCAATTAAAATTCACGATGAAAATATTAAAATTTGGCGGAAAATCATTAGCAAACGGAGAAGGATTGCAAAAGGTAATTCAAACGATTGCTCAAAAATATTTCAATAACGAACCTATCGCGGTTGTGGTTTCTGCAAGAGGAAATGCAACTGACGAATTGGTAATATTACTAAAGAAAGCGCAAGCTAAAATTGAGTTTCAAAACGATTTTGAACAATTTAAAAAATACCAATTAGAAGGTTTAAAAGAAAATATCTTTGAAGAAGAATTTACAGTAATTCAAAAGTTATTAGAAGGTGTTTCGCTTTTAGGAGATTATAGCGATAAAATTAAAGATCAAGTTATTGCTTATGGCGAAATTTTATCAGCAAAATATGTCGCTTATGTTTTAAATGAAAACAGTATTAAAGCACAATTTGTCGATTCACGCCAATTAATTAAAACCGATGCAAATTTTGGAAATGCACAACCAATAGAAGCTACTTCAAAGCAAAATGTATTGGAATATTTCGTTAAAAATGGTGATAAAGTAAATATTATTACAGGTTTTATCGGTTCAACTGTGCTTAACGAAACAACAACTTTAGGCAGAAATGGTAGTAATTATACGGCTTCTTTAATTGCTAATTATCTAAATGCAGAAGAGTTTCAAAATTATACGCATGTTGATGGGATTTTTACTGCTAATCCTGATTTGGTAGCAGATGCTAAGAAAATAGAGCGTTTGTCTTTTAACGAAGCAAATGAGTTAGCGAATTTTGGGGCACAAATTTTACATGCCAAAACCATTATTCCTTTGGTGGAAAAGAATATTCCGTTACGTATTTTAAACACGTTTAATCCTGAAAATAACGGAACATTAATTACTTCAGAACAAACTAACGAAGGAATTAAATCGCTTTCAGTTTTAACAAATGTATCGCTAATCAATTTAGAAGGAAGAGGTTTGCTAGGGAAAACTGGAGTTGATGCTCGAATTTTCAGTGTAATGGCAGAAAACGATATTAGTGTAAGTATTATTTCTCAAGGTTCTTCAGAAAGAGGAATTGGTTTAGTGGTAAGTTCTGATAAGGCTTCAAAAGCTTTAGTAGGATTAGAAAAAGAATTTGAAAATGATTTCTATACAAAAGATGTAAACAAAATTACGGTTAACGATAATATTGCAGTTATTTCAATCATTGGGCAAGATTTAACGAATTTCCACAAACCTTATACGGCTTTAATCCGAAATAAAATCACACCTATTTTATTAAACAATACGGTTACGGGTAGAAATATCAGTTTGGTAATCAGTAAAGAGGAATTCAAACGCGCATTAAACGTAATTCATGGTGAAGTTTTTGGTGTGGCAAAAAAAATCAACATTGCTATTTTTGGACATGGAACTGTTGGTGGAACTTTAATTAACCAAATTTTAGAATCAGCAAAAAATATCGAAAAACGAAAAGGAATTAAACTGAATGTGTTTGCGATTGCAAATTCTAAAGAAGTATTGTTGAATAAATTTGGAATAGGCGAAAACTGGAAAGCGGTATTAGAAGATAAAGGTCAAGAATATAAAGTAGAAGATATTATTGCTTACGCGAAAGAACATCATTTAGAAAATTTAATCGCAATTGATAATACGGCAAGTGCTACTTTTATAGAGAATTACATTGCTTTGGCAGAAAATAGTTTCGATTTAATTTCGTCTAATAAAGTAGCCAATACTGTAAGTTATGATTTCTATAAAAAACTTCGAAAAGTATTAGCTGAAAATCAAAAGGAATATTTGTATGAAACTAATGTTGGTGCAGGTTTGCCATTGATTGATACGATTAAATTACTGCATTTATCAGGTGAAAATATAACCAAAATCAAAGGTGTTTTCTCTGGAACATTGAGTTATTTGTTTAATAATTTTTCAGTTCAAGACAAGAAATTCAGCGAAGTTTTAAAAGAAGCAATCGATAATGGATTTACAGAACCCGATCCAAGAGAAGATTTAAACGGAAATGACGTTGGTAGAAAGTTATTAATCTTGGCTCGCGAATTGGATTTGCAAAATGAGTTTGACGAAATTAAAATTCAAAACTTAATTCCAGAAGCTTTACGCGAAGGAAGTGCTGCAAGTTTCTTAGATAAATTAACTGAATTAGACGGAATTTATGATGAAATAAAAGCTTCAAAAAAATCGGATGAAGTATTGCGTTATATCGGTGAATTATCGGGCGATTTACAACAAGATAAAGGAAATTTAGAAGTAAAATTAGTTTCCGTTTCAGTAAGTTCAGCTTTAGGTTCGCTTAAAGGTTCCGATTCTATTTTCGAAATTTATACAGAATCTTACGGAGAACAGCCTATCGTTATTCAAGGAGCTGGAGCTGGAGCTTCGGTAACAGCAAGAGGCGTTTTTGGTGATATTTTAAGACTTTCCGAAAAAAAATAAACAAACAAATGAGCACACAAAACAAACTAGGATTAGAAACACAAATTATTCGCACGCAAGTGGAACGAACAGAATTTCAAGAGCATTCCGTTCCGTTGTACTTAACGTCAAGCTTTATATTTGAAGACGCAGAAGATATGCGTGCTTCATTCGCCGAAGATAAGGAACGAAATTTATACAGTCGCTTTTCAAATCCAAATACTTCTGAATTTGTAGAGAAAATCTGTATCATGGAAGGAGCAGAAGATGGTTTTGCTTTTGCAACTGGTATGGCAGCAGTTTACGGAACATTAGCAACGTTGTTGAATGCGGGTGATCACATTGTTTCTGTAGGAAGTGTTTTTGGTTCAACGCATACGTTGTTTACCAAATATTTTCCAAAATGGAATATTCAAACTACATATTTCGATGTAAATCATCCGGAAGAAATTGAGTCTAAAATTCAAGAGAATACTAAAATTCTTTACGTAGAATCTCCAACTAACCCGGCGGTGGATATTTTGGATTTAGAATATTTAGGCAAAATTGCTAAAAAGCATAAGTTGATTTTTGTAGTCGATAACTGTTTCGCAACACCTTATTTGCAAAATCCAATACAATTTGGTGCTGATTTAGTAATTCATTCTGCTACGAAATTGATTGATGGTCAAGGTCGAGTTTTAGGTGGAGTAACCGTTGGGCGTTCTGATTTAATTCGTGAAATTTATTTATTTTCTCGTAATACCGGACCCGCTTTGTCGCCTTTTAATGCTTGGGTGTTGTCAAAAAGTTTAGAAAACTTGCCAGTTCGTATCGAAAAACATTGCGAAAATGCTTTAAAAGTGGCCGAGTTTTTAGAAAATCATCCGAATGTCGCTTCTGTGAAATATCCATTTTTGAAATCGCATCCACAATATGAAGTAGCAAAACGACAAATGAAATTAGGTGGAAATATTGTGGCTTTTGAAATCAAAGGAGGAATCGAGGCAGGAAGACAATTTTTAGATAAAATCAAGTTGTGTTCGTTGTCAGCTAATTTAGGAGATACGCGTTCTATTGTTACGCATCCAGCTTCAACAACGCATAGCAAGTTAACAGAAGAAGAACGTTTAGCGGTTAGTATTACTGATGGTTTAGTCCGAATTTCTGTTGGATTAGAGACGGTTAGAGATGTAATTGCTGATTTGGATCAGGCTTTAAATCAGGTTTAGTACATTTTGGTTGTAAAAAGTTTAATTTTTTAAGTTGATGTAGAAATATATTCTAATAAAATGAGTTTGTATTTGTTTTTTTAGAATATGTTTCGAAAATAAAATAATAGTATTACTTTTGCAGTGTTCATAGGTATAATGTTTGTTATCACGAAAGCTGGAGGGAATAGACCCTGCGAAAGCTTAGCAACCCTACACTTGTAGAAGGTGCTACATTCTATTTCGATTTTATCGGAAAAAGATAACGTTAGAATTTCTTTCTGGTTTTCTGCGATAACAAATTGAAAATAATGGTAGAGCTAGTATAGTTCTTAAGGAAGAAAGAAAAATGTCAAAAATTCAAGAAGAAATTAAAAATAGAATTCTCGTACTCGATGGAGCTATGGGAACGATGTTGCAACGATATAAGTTTGAAGAAGAAGATTTTAGAGGCGAACGCTTTAAAGATTTTCCGCATCCTCTTAAAGGGAATAACGATTTGTTGTCACTTACGCAACCCGAAGCGGTAAAAGAAGTACATCGTTTGTATTTTCAGGCTGGTGCTGATATTGTAGAAACCAATACTTTTTCAGGAACGACTATAGGAATGGCGGATTACCATATGGAAGATTTAGTTTACGAATTGAATTTTCAATCGGCAAAAATCGCTCGTGAAGTTGCGGATGAATTTACCGATAAACCAAGATTTGTAGCAGGTTCTATCGGACCAACAAACAGAACGGCTTCAATGTCACCAGATGTTAATGACCCAGGATTTCGTGCGGTGACTTTTGATGATTTAAAAGTTGCTTACAGACAACAAGTAGAAGCTTTAATTGATGGTGGATGTGATTTACTTTTAGTAGAAACCATTTTCGATACATTAAATGCTAAAGCGGCTTTGTTTGCTATCGAAGAAGTAAAAGAAGAACGCAATTTAGATATTCCGGTTATGGTTTCAGGAACAATTACAGATGCTTCTGGAAGAACTTTATCTGGTCAAACGGTAGAAGCATTTTTGATTTCTATTTCGCATATTCCTTTATTGAGTGTTGGGTTCAATTGTGCCCTTGGAGCTGATCAGTTAAAACCTTATTTAAAAGAGCTTGCTCATAATACACAATTGAATATTTCGGCACATCCAAATGCAGGACTACCAAATGCTTTTGGACAATATGACCAAACTCCTGAAGAAATGCAGGAATTAATCCGTGAGTATTTACAAGAAAATTTAATTAATATCATTGGAGGTTGCTGCGGTACAACTCCAGATCATATTAAATTAATAGCACAAGTTGCAAAAGAATTTAAGCCTAGAACAGTTGAAGTAGTAGCATAATGACAGAGGTAGATTGTAATAAATATTTAAAATTATCAGGTTTAGAACCTTTGATCGTAACTCCAGAAACTAATTTTGTTAATGTTGGAGAACGTACTAATGTTACAGGTTCTAGAAAATTTCTTCGATTAATTAAAGAAGAAAAATACGATGAAGCGCTCGATATTGCGCGTGCTCAAGTTGAAGGTGGTGCGCAAATTATCGACGTAAACATGGATGAAGGAATGTTAGATGGAGTTTACGCTATGACTAAATTCCTAAATCTAATTGCTGCCGAACCTGATATTGCTCGTGTTCCGGTAATGATTGATAGTTCTAAATGGGAAATTATCGAGGCTGGTTTAAAAGTCATTCAAGGAAAAGGAGTAGTAAATTCTATTTCTTTAAAAGAAGGTGAGGAGACTTTTATTCATCATGCTAAATTAATCAAACGATATGGAGCCGCTGTAATCGTTATGGCTTTCGACGAAAATGGTCAAGCAGACACTTATGAAAGACGTATTGAAATTTGTAAACGTTCATATGATATTTTAGTAGAAAAAGTAGATTTTCCTGCTGAAGATATCATTTTTGATCCCAATATTTTTCCAGTCGCAACGGGAATGGAAGAGCACAAACTAAATGCTTTAGATTTCTTCCGAGCAACCAAATGGATTCGCGAAAATCTTCCGTATGCGCATGTTTCGGGCGGAGTTAGTAATGTGTCTTTTTCTTTCCGAGGCAACGATAAAGTGCGTGAAGCCATGCATTCGGCATTCTTATATCATGCTATTCAACACGGAATGACAATGGGAATTGTGAATCCTGAAATGTTAGAAGTGTATGATGAAATTGATCCTATTTTATTAGAACATGTTGAAGATGTTTTATTAAATAGAAGAGAAGATGCTACAGAGCGTTTACTAGATTTAGCCGAAAGTTTCAAAGGTGATGTGAAATCGAATGAAAAAGCTATTGCCGGCTCGAGCGAAGCGAACAGGCGTAAGCAATGGCGAAATGGTTCGGTTCAAGAGCGATTGACGCATTCATTAGTAAAAGGAATCGACGAGTTTATTGAAATCGATATCGAAGAAGCACGTTTGTTGGCTTCAAAACCAATTGAAGTTATTGAAATCAATTTAATGGCAGGAATGAATGTGGTTGGAGATTTGTTTGGAAGCGGAAAAATGTTCTTGCCACAAGTAGTAAAATCAGCTCGTGTAATGAAAAAAGCGGTTGCTTATTTGCTTCCTTATATTGAAGCTTCAAAAGATGATGCTACTTCTTCAAGTGCTGGGAAAGTATTGATGGCAACGGTAAAAGGCGATGTTCATGATATTGGTAAAAACATTGTTTCAGTAGTTTTAGCTTGTAATAATTTCGAAATTATCGATTTGGGAGTTATGGTTCCGCCAGAAAAAATCATAGAAACGGCTGTAAAAGAAAATGTTGATATTATTGGTTTAAGCGGATTGATTACGCCTTCATTAGATGAAATGGTGTATTTGGCTAAAGAAATGGATAAGCTGAACATCAAAATCCCTGTTATGATTGGTGGTGCGACAACTTCGCGTGCGCATACAGCAGTAAAAATTGCACCAGAATATAAAGAAACAGTTGTTCACGTAAATGATGCTTCTCGTGCGGTTACAGTTGCAACTAATCTATTACAACCAGATACTAAGACAAATTATGCTAAAGGACTTCGTGAAGAATATGATACACTTCGTGAAGGATATTTGAATAGAAGTCGCGAGAAAAATTTCTTATCAATTGAAGAAGCTCGTAAAAATAAATTTAAAATAGATTGGAATGCGAATCAGCCTGTGAAACCAAATTTTGTTGGTACTAAAACAGTTGAGGTTGCACTTTCTGAATTGGTAGATTTTATCGATTGGACACCATTTTTTCAGTCATGGGAATTGTATGGGAAATTTCCAGCGATTTTAACAGATGAGGTTGTTGGAGAACAAGCTACTTCTTTATTTGCTGATGCTCAAAAAATGTTAGAGCAAATTATTGACGAAAAATGGTTTGAAGCAAAAGGTGTTTTAGGAATTTTTCCTGCTAATACGGTGAACGACGATGACATAGAGGTAGTTTGTCAGACTGAGCTTGTCGAAGTCAAACAAACTATAAACTTTTTAACGCTTCGTCAACAATCGCAAAAAACGGTTGGAGCTCCAAATATCGCTTTGGCAGATTTTATTGCTCCAAAAGAAATTGGTAAACAAGATTATATTGGGTGTTTCTGTGTGTCAACAGGTTTTGGAGTTGATGAAAAAGCTTTAGAATTTGAAAAACAATTAGACGATTACAATTCTATTTTAGTAAAAGCTTTAGGAGACAGATTAGCAGAGGCTTTTGCGGAATATTTACACTTGAAAGTTCGTAAAGAAATTTGGGGTTACGCTTCGGATGAGATTTTATCAAATGACGAATTAATCAAAGAACAATACAAAGGAATTCGTCCAGCACCAGGTTATCCTGCTTGTCCTGACCATTTAGAAAAACCAACGATTTGGAAATTATTAAATGTTGAACAAGAAATAGGAGTAAAGTTAACCGAAAGTATGGCGATGTGGCCAGCAGCTTCGGTTTCAGGTTATTATTTCGCCAATCCACAAAGCAAATATTTTGGATTAGGAAAAATAAAAAAAGATCAATTAGAAGATTACGCCAAAAGAAGAAATATTAGTATTGAGAAAGCCGAAAAATGGCTGTCACCAAATTTAGCAGATTAAAATGAAAGTTATAGATCATATAAATAATGCAAACGGAAAGACGTTGTTTTCTTTCGAAATTATTCCGCCTCAAAAAGGTTCAAGTATTCAAGAACTCTACGATAATATTGATCCGTTAATGGAATTTAAACCGCCTTTTATTGATGTAACAACATCGCGTGAAGAATTTGTTTATAAAGACAAAGGAAACGGTTTGTTAGAAAGAAGAATTACTCGCATGCGCCCAGGAACTGTTGGTATTTGTGCTGCTATTCAACATAAATATAAAGTTGATACAGTGCCACATGTTTTATGTGGTGGTTTTTCAAGAGAAGAAACTGAATATCTATTGGTTGATTGTCAATATTTAGGTATAGATAACGTGATGGCTTTGCGTGGTGATGCTATGAAAGGAGAGAAGTATTTTGAACCTTCAAAGGGTGGACATACTTACGCAACTGACCTTGTAAAACAAATTAAAGATTTAAACAAAGGAAAATATCTTCATGAAGTAATTGAAACATCTAACAGTTCGGATTTTTGCATTGGTGTAGCTGGCTATCCTGAAAAGCATATTGAAGCGCCTTCTATGAACTATGATATGAAATGGTTAAAGCAAAAAGTAGATGCAGGAGCCGATTATATTGTAACCCAAATGTTTTTTGATAACCAAAAGTATTTTGAATTTGTAGACAAAGCAAGAGCAGCTGGAATCAATGTTCCAATTATTCCAGGTATTAAACCAATTGCAACTAAAAGACATTTACAATTATTACCACAAGTTTTTAAAATTGATTTACCAGAAGATTTGATTGACGCAGTATCAGATTGTAAAAATAATGAAGAAGTCCGTCAAGTAGGTGTAGAATGGGCAATTACACAGTCAAGAGAGCTTTTAGAGGCTAAAGTTCCAGTGTTACATTATTACTCTATGGGAAAATCTGATAACATTAAAAATATTGCATCATCAATATTTTAATAAAAAACCTTCTTCATGAAGGTTTTTTTATGTTCTAATAACATTCTCTTAATTTACCTACATTAAGTTTGTCAAAATATCGACAACTTACATTAAAATCAGATTAAGTGTATTTTTCAAAATAATTTAAAGTTTGTGTTAAAATCGTATTTATTATTTTGTTTTTTACTCTTAAAAAATTAATTGGACTAATAAATTCTTAAAAATTTAGTTAAAAAATTATCTGATTAATGAAGGCTTGTGATTTTTTTGAAAAAATATTTTTTAAAGTAATAAAAAAAGTCGTAATTTAGGAATACTTAAAAGCCAGATGTTATGAAGAAATTACTTTACACTTTCGTTATTTTGTTTGTAGCGAATATTACTTTCGCTGGGGAACTTGATTCAATTTTATCTGAAGCTAGAACTTTAAAAGCAAAAAAAGACTATACAGAGGCCATCAAAACTTTTGAGAAGTATATAAAGTTGGCTAAAAACGAAAATTTGAAAGACGTTTATGTAGAAATTGCAAATTGTAATTTTTATTTAGGGAAAAAAGATATAGCTGTAAAGTATATAAAAAAAGCTATAACAGATTATGGTTTTAAAGAGAGTGATTTTATTTATAACCCAGCAATCGATGCGCAATTATCTGACTATGCTTTAGCCCAAGTTTATGATGAATTAGACAAATTACAAAATAGGTACTTAGCTACTAACGATTAAAAAAATGAGTGTTTTAAAACACTCATTTTTTTTTGGTCTTTTCTCTAAAAATGTCCTCAAGTTTTTTAGTCTTTTTAGACATTTGTAAAATCTTTAAATTATTAGCTTGGGCAAAGTCAAATACTTTTGGTCTCATATCTTCTAAAGATTCAAAAGTTAATTCCCAATTTATATTATCTGAGGTTTGTTTGTTAATTAGATTTTCAAATTCAATCAAAGTTTCATCTATTAAAATATCAAATTCAACTTCTATAATTTGATGTTCAATTTCATTTTTGGTTAAAGATTGAAGCGATTTATCTTCTACAAGTTCTCCTTTATTAATAATGATAACTCTATCACAAATGGCTTCCACTTCTTGCATAATGTGTGTTGAAAGAAAGACAGTTTTATTTTTTCCAACATTTTTAATCAATTCTCTAATTTCAACTAATTGATTTGGATCTAATCCTGTTGTTGGTTCATCTAAAATTAAAACTTCTGGATCGTGTAATAAAGCACAAGCTAACCCTACTCTTTGTCTATATCCTTTTGAAAGTTGACCAATTTTTTTATGACTTTCTGGAGTTAACCCAGTTAATGCAATTACTTCATCAATTCTTGAAGAGGAAACTTTATATACATCTGCATTAAAAGCTAAGTATTCTCTAATGTATAAATCTAAATATAATGGATTATGTTCTGGTAAATAGCCAACGGATTTTTGAACATCTTTTGACTGAGTCAAAACATCAAAACCATTTACTTCTGCTTTTCCTTCATCAGCTGAAAGATAAGTAGTTAAAATTTTCATTAAAGTAGATTTTCCAGCGCCATTTGGACCCAAAAATCCAACAATTTCACCTTTTTTTATTGTAAAAGAAATCGAATCTAGGGCTTTTTGGTCACCATAAAATTTAGAGATGTTTTCAACTACTATCGACATATTGATTACTTTTTAGCAAATGTAAAAAAATAACTTACATATAAATAATATTAAAGTATGTTAAAAAATCTATTTTGTTTAATAAAAATAGTAAATTTGTTAAACAAAAAATTTAATTATGGCAACTAAAAAGAAAAAATAACATCCGAAACAATTTCAGATAATTACATTGAATTTGTTCTTACAAATGGAAAAATGCCAAATTCAGTTTATGAATTTGCAAAAAGTAATGGTTTTGAAGAAGCTGAATTTTATCAATTTTTTGCGTCTTTTGAACAAATTGAACAAGATTTTTTCAAACAAATGTTCAATTACACTTTTTCAATGATTCAAAAATCAGACGATTATGAAGCTTATGATGCAAAACAGAAATTGTCGGTTTTTTATTTTACTTTTTTTGAAGTAGCAACAGCAAATAGAAGTTTTGTAAATTATCTATTGGTTCAAGAAAAGAATAAATTAAAATCGTTATCTAAACTAAAATCACTTAGAACTTCTTATTTGGAATTTGCGAAAGCGATTTTAGAGAATCCAATTAAATCAGATATTGAAAGGTTCAATAAAGTGCAAAGTAGAGTTTTAGTTGAAGGAGCTTGGGCTCAGTTTTTAGCAATTTTAAAATATTGGTTAGATGATACTTCACCAAATTTTGAAAAAACAGATGTTTTTATTGAAAAATCGGTGAAAGCAAGCTTTGATGTTTTGTATAATGTGCCTTTTGAAAGCGTTTTAGATTTTGGAAAATTTCTTTGGAAAGAGAAAATGAATATGTAATTAGAAAGAAATGAAAAAAATTGATTCCATTCCAACCAATAAAATTGAACGTGTTGCCAAATTGGTTACAACAGGAGCAAAAGTTGGTGGAAATTACTTAAAATATTATGGCGAAAAAGTCATAAATCCTTCGTTAACCAAAGATAAATTGCACGAAGAAAACGCAACGGATATTTACGATGGATTAAAAGAACTCAAAGGAAGTGCACTGAAAGTTGCTCAAATGCTCAGCATGGAAAAAAACCTTTTGCCCAAATCGTATGTAGAAAAATTTTCATTATCGCAATTTTCTGTGCCTCCTTTATCAGCACCATTGGTTCGTAAAACATTTAAAAATTATTTCAAGCAATATCCAGAGGATTTATTCGATTCTTTTTCTCCCGACTCCATAAATGCAGCAAGTATTGGTCAAGTACACCAAGCGGAAAAAGACGGAAAAAAATTAGCAGTTAAAATTCAATATCCTGGTGTTCGAGATAGTATTAAAACGGATATTGCTTTGGTAAAACCAGTAGCAGTTAGAATGTTTAATTTACAAGGAACTTCTGATGAATATTTTCAAGAAGTGGAAGATAAATTAACGGAAGAAACAGATTATCAATTAGAACTTTCGCAAAGTGAACAAACAAGAAAAGATTGTGCTGTTATTGAAAATTTAAAGTTTCCAAAATACTATCCTGAATATTCTTGTGAACGAATCATCACCATGGATTGGATGAAAGGTGTGCATCTTTCTGAGTTTTGTGAAAAGGAAACTTCACAAGAAAAAAGAGATAAAATTGGGCAAACTTTATGGAATTTTTACATGTTCCAAATTCATAAATTGAAAAAATTTCATGCCGATCCACATCCAGGAAACTTTTTAGTAGATGAAAATGCGAACTTAATCGCGATTGATTTTGGTTGTATGAAAGAAATTCCAGATTCGTTTTACAAACCGTATTTTGAAGTAGCTACTCCAGAAGCACTTGCGGATAAAGAATATTTCGAAGCAAAATTATACGAATTAGAAATTTTAAAAGAAACCGATTCAGTTAAAGAGAAAGAGTTTTTCTCTAAAATGTTTCACGAATTATTATCGGTTTTTACACAACCCGTCCAAGCGGAAGAATTCGATTTTTCAAACCCAACATTTTTTGCACAAATCGCTGCATTAAGTGAGAAGTTTTCAAATGATAAAACACTTCGAAAAATGAACGGAAGTAGAGGTTCGAAACACTTTATATATGTAAACCGAACATTTTTTGGTTTGTACAACTTAATGTTCGATATAAAAGCAAAAATAAAAGTAAACGATTTTGAAAAATATTTAAAATAAATTGTCCCCTTGAGGGGACTTTAGGGGTGTAAAAATGAATAAAAATTCATTTAAAGGCAATAAATCCTATTTACCAACTAAGGTTTGTTTAGTTTGTGAGCGACCTTTTTCATGGCGAAAAAAATGGGCAAAGAATTGGGAGGAAGTCAAATATTGTAGTGATGCATGTAGAAAAAAGAAATAAAAAAATACTTTGGTTTCGAAATAATCTTCGAACACACGATGCTTCTTATTGGAAATATATTGCTCCAGAGGATGAAGTAATTGCGGTGTATTGCATTGAACCGAATTGGTTACAACCAACTTGTTATGGTTGGAAGAAAATGGAAGTTTTCCGTGCAAAATTTTTATTAGAAACACTACATGTATTACAAGTAAATCTTTCCAAATTTGGTATTCAATTATATGTTTTTCAAAAAACAGCATCGGAAGCATTTCGAGATATTTACAATGAATTCCCATTCGATACAATTATTTCTCAAAACGAATGGACTTCTGAAGAACGTGCCATAGAAAATGAAATTAAAACAACATTTCTAAATGTAAATTGGAATACATTTTATGATCAATTTTTAATTCATCCTGAAGATTTATCTTTTTCAATACAAGATTTACCAAATGTTTTCACAACTTATCGTAAAAAAGTAGAACAAAGTTGGAATGTTAAAAATTGTATTGAACTTCCAAATGAAAAATTTACTTCAGTCGAGTTATCTTTTTCAAAAGAAATTCCAACAGTAGAAGATTTAGGTTATGCATCGATATCAATAGATCATCGTTCCGCATTTCCATTTCAAGGAGGAGAGAATAGTGCTTTAAAGCATTTGAAAAATTACATTTGGGAATTTCAACAAATAAAAACCTACAAAGAAACACGCAACGAACTTGTTGGTGTAAATTATAGTACAAAATTTTCTGCTTGGTTGGCAAATGGATCTCTTTCACCAAGAATAATTTATCAGGAAATCAGAAAATTTGAAGAAGAAGTAATAGCAAACGAATCAACCTATTGGGTTTTGTTTGAATTATTGTGGCGCGATTTTTTCAAATGTGTAAGTTTAAAATTTGGCGATGCATTGTTTTACCAAAGTGGGATTTTAGATAGAAAGTATCATTGGAAACAAAACCCAACGATAATTCAAAATTGGATAGATGGTAAAACAGAATATGATTTTGTAAATGCCAACATGCTTGAATTGAAATTAACAGGCTGGATGAGTAATCGTGGCCGACAAAATGTGGCGAGCTATTTTGCAAAAGAAAAAGAACAAGATTGGCGCATAGGTGCGAGTTACTTTGAGTCTATGTTGATTGACTACGATGTGCATTCCAATTATGGAAATTGGAATTATCTAGCAGGTGTAGGGAACGATCCTCGTGATCGAAAATTCAATATCGATTTACAAGCTAAAAATTACGATAGTTTTCATGTTTTTCGCAATTTATGGTTAACTAAAAATAAAGTAGAAGTATGATTTTACGTATTATTTTAGGCGACCAACTCAACCCAAATCATTCTTGGTTTAAAGAAAAAAATCAAGAAAATTATCTATATGCGATGATGGAATTGCGTTCGGAAACGGATTATGTAATGCATCATTACAAAAAAGTGATGGCGTTTTTCGATGCGATGCGAAATTTTCACCATTGGTTACAAACTCAAAAACTAAATACAGTTTATTATAAACTCACCGATAAAGAAAACAAACAGAGTTTTACTGAAAATATTCAGTTTTTAATTGATAAATACAACATTGAAGAAGTTCATTATCAATTTCCAGATGAAAAAAGATTGTATGATGAATTCAAAGAACTAAAAACTAATAGTTCAATTGCTGTAAAAGCTTTTGATAGTGAACATTTTTATTGTTCATTACAAGAATTAGCGGAATTTGGAAAAGAAAAGAAATACGAACTACTAGAAAATTTTTATCGTTATGTAAGGAAGAAACATCATGTTTTACTTGAAAATGAAAAACCATTAGGCGGAAAATGGAATTATGATACAGAAAATCGTAACAAATGGAAAGAAGCATTTAAGGTTCCAAAAGTCTTAACCTTTGATAATTCAGTTGATGAAATTATTACCGATTTAGAAGTAGCAAAAATTGAAACGTTCGGTCAAAAAACTAAGATTTCTCAATTTCCAAATTCTAGAGAACAAGCATTAGCGCAGTTCGATTATTTTTTAAAGTATCTGTTGCCTCATTTTGGGACGTATCAAGACGCTATGCATACTGAAGAAGTAATGCTTTTTCATTCAAATTTATCATTTGCTTTGAATGTAAAAATGATAAGTCCGAAAGAAATTGTAGAGAAAACCGAAGCTTATTTTTATGAAAACCAAGATGCAATCGAATTAGCACAAGTAGAAGGTTTTATTCGTCAAATAATTGGTTGGCGCGAATATGTTCGCATGATGTATTGGAATCATTTCGATACAATGAAAAATGGAAATTTTTTAAATCACAATCGAAAATTGCCTGATGTTTATTGGACGGGAAAATCAAAAATGAATTGTGTAGCAAATTGTGCTCAAAACTCCTTAGACAATGGATATGCACATCATATTCAGCGGTTAATGGTTTTAGGAAATTTTGCTTTGTTGATGGAAACCCAACCCGATGAGGTAGATGCATGGTATTTAGGAGTTTATGCTGATGCAATTGAATGGGTTCAATTACCAAATACGCGTGGCATGAGTCAGTTTGCTGATGGTGGAAAAATAGCGACTAAACCTTATGTATCTTCTGGAAATTATATCGACAAAATGAGTAATTATTGCTCTGATTGTAGTTACGATAAGAAAACGAAGTATGAAGAAAATAGCTGTCCGTTTAATAGTTTATACTGGAATTTTTTAGATCGAAACAGAGAAAAGTTACAAGAGAATAGAAGGATGAAAATGATGTATGCACTGTTGCATAAAATGGATAAAACGGAATTGTCAAAAGCTTTAAAACGAGCAAACCATTTATTAGAAACTAGAAATTTTTAAGATTTTGGAACTAAATATTGAGCAAATAGATCGAATTATTGAAATGGCTTGGGAAGATAGAACACCTTTTGAAGCAATAGAATTTCAGTTTGGATTACCTGAAAAAGAAGTCATTAAATTAATGCGAACCGAATTAAAGCGTTCTTCTTTCAATCGTTGGCGCAAACGAGTAAATTCTGGCGTAAGTCAAAAGCATTTACACAAACGCAATCCAGAAATAAATCGATTCAAATGTACCTTACAAAGACAAATAACAGGAAATAAAATAAGCAAAAGATGAAAACATATTTAATAATTGGCGGAAGCAAAGGAATTACAAAAGAAGTAGTAAAACTACTTTCAGCAAATGGTGACTTTTGCTACATGATTTCGCAAACAAAACCCGATTTTGATTACAACGGCGAACATTTTTCATTAAATGTATTACAAGAGGAATTACCGCAATTGCCTCAATTAGACGGAATCGTTTATGGAGTAGGAACTATTAATTTAAAACCGTTTAATAGGTTGACGAATGAAGATTACAAAAACGATATGGAGGTCAATTTTTTTGGCGCAGTAAAAGTTATCCAAAATTATTTGCCTAGTTTAAAAGCTTCTGATAGTGCTAGTATAGTATTGTTCAGTTCAGTAGCGGCACAACGAGGTATGCCATTTCATGCCAGTATTGCAGCAGCAAAAGGAGCCGTAGAAGGTTTTACAAAAAGTCTTGCGGCAGAGTTGGCTCCAAAAATTAGAGTAAATGCCATTGCGCCATCAATTGTAAATACGCCTTTAGCTTCGGGAATTTTACGAAATGAAAAAATTGTAGAAAACATGGAGGCAAAACACCCACTTAAACGAATTTTACAACCCGAAGACGTGGCACAAACGGTTAAGTTTCTTTTAGGAGACGATTCAAAAGGAATAACAGGGCAAATATTCATTCAAGATAACGGATTAATTTCTCTGAGTTATTGATCTTTTTAGTAATACAAAAAAACAAATGCTATGACAAAGAATCCGAATACCAAAAATCTGAATTTAGTTCAATTTTCATCAGATGAAATTGGAGATAATCACATGTTCACAACAATTGAAACACCTTTAAAAAAAGATGCTTTTTTAATGTCGGATGACGAAAAGAAAGAGAAGATTTCTTTCCATTTTAAAGAAATAATGGAAATTTTAGGGCTTGATTTAACCGATGATTCTTTGAAAGGAACACCTGATCGAGTAGCTAAAATGTATGTTGAAGAAATTTTCTCAGGATTAAAGCCAGAAAATAAACCAAAGGTTGCACTTTTTGAAAATAAATACCAGTACAATCAAATGTTGGTTGAAAAAGATATCACGTTTTATTCAAATTGCGAACATCATTTTGTGCCAATTTATGGTAAAGTACATGTTGCTTATATTTCTAACGGAACTGTGATTGGGTTATCTAAAATTAATAGAATTGTGCAATATTTTGCAAAACGACCACAAGTGCAAGAACGATTAACCATGCAAATTGCGAATGAGCTAAAATCAATTTTAAATACAGAAGATATTGCTGTTATTATAGATGCTAAACATTTATGCGTTTCTTCAAGAGGAATTCAAGACGATACTTCTGCAACTGTAACAAACTACTTTGGAGGTGCATTTGAAGAACAACACAAAGTAGATACCTTATTAAAATTTATTAAAAATTAGATTAGCAATTCAATTTAATTTCTATATTTGCTTAACTGAAAATAACAGATGAAAAATTTCGTAACATATTTTAACAACTTTTATTATTTCTTTTTCTGGAGAGAAAAGGGATTGTTGTTATGCTATGTTAAAAAGTAATTGAGCTAGAAAAATATAAAAATATATACAACAATCCCGAGGTAATACTTCGGGATTTTTTTTTGGATTTATGGAAAGTAAAATCGCAATTCAAGGTATTAAAGGGTCATTCCATCATCAAGTTGTTTTAGAATACTATAAACAAGATTTAAATATTGATGAATGTTTAACTTTTGAAGATTTGGCTAAAAGCTTGAGCAACGGGAAAAGTAAACAAGCCGTAATGGCGATAGAAAATTCTATTGCCGGATCTATTATTCCTAATTATGCGTTAATTGACAAGAATAATTTTCAAATAATAGGAGAGTATTTTATTCCAATTCAGCAAAATATGATGGTCTTGGAAGGTCAAAATATCGATGACATTAAAGAAGTTCATTCGCATCCTATGGCGTTGTTACAGTGTATGGATTTTTTACAAAAATATCCACATATCAAATTAGTAGAAGATAAAGATACAGCTGAAACTGCTCAAAGAATTTCAACTCAAAAATTACTTGGAATTGCGGCAATAGCAAGTCAAGCAGCAGCAAAAATGTATCAATTAGATATCATTGCACCATCTATCCAAACGATTAAAAACAACATGACACGCTTCGTGATTTTGTCTAAAGATAAATTAGAAATACCAAAAGAAGAAATTAGTAAAGCTTCTTTAAAATTTCAATTAAATCACAAAAGAGGAAGTTTGGCAGCGATGTTAAATGTAATGAGCGATTGTAAACTGAATTTAACCAAAATACAGTCGATGCCTATAATTGAGACACCTTTTAAATATTCTTTTTTCGTCGATGTAACTTTCGATAATTATGAAGATTATGAAAAAGCAAAATCCATTATAAAAATAATGGCCGAAGATTTTAAAGTTTTAGGAGAATATAAAAATAACCCAGTATGATAACTACAGCAAATAGATTGCAAACGGTACAGGAATACTACTTTTCAAGAAAACTGAAAGAAGTTGCACAAATGGTGCAAGAAGGAAAACCTGTTATCAATTTAGGAATCGGAAGCCCAGATTTAGCTCCCGATGCATCTATAGTAGATGCAATAGTAGAAAGTATGACACATGAAAAGGCGCATCAGTATCAAAGTTATCAAGGCTTGCTCGAACTTCGCCAAGGAATGAAAAACTTTTATGAGAAATGGTATGGAGTAACATTAAATCCGGCTACTGAAATTTTACCTTTAATGGGATCTAAAGAAGGGATTATGCATATTTCTATGGCTTTTTTAAATGCCGGAGATGAAGTTTTAATTCCAAATCCAGGCTATCCTACCTATGCTTCAGTTACCAATTTGGTTGAAGGAAAAGCTGTTTTTTATGATTTGTTACAAGACAAAAATTGGGAGCCCGATTTTGAAGCTTTAGAAAAATTAGATTTATCAAAAGTAAAATTAATGTGGGTTGGTTATCCGCATATGCCAACAGGAGCTAAAGGAACAAAATCACTTTTCGAAAAGTTGGTGGCTTTTGCAAAAAAGCATCACATAATTTTGGTAAATGATAATCCTTATAGTTTTGTTTTAAACGACAATCCACAATCCATATTGAGTGTCTCTGGCGCAAAAGAGGTTTGTTTAGAACTGAATTCTTTAAGTAAAACTTTCAATATGGCAGGTTGGCGTATAGGAATGGTTTGTGGTAATGAAAAATTTATTGAAGCTATTTTAAAAGTAAAGAGTAATATGGATAGCGGAATGTTTTATGGAATTCAAAAAGGAGCTGTTAAAGCTTTGGATTTGCCAAAAGAATGGTTTAATAATTTGAACAAAGTTTATGAAAATAGAAGAAAATTAGTTTTCAAATTAGCTGATAAGTTAGGTTGTACTTACGATAAAAAATCAGTTGGTTTGTTTGTTTGGGCAAAGCTTCCTGATGGTTATGACTCAGAAGATTTTATAGATAAAGTGTTGCAGGATAAACATATTTTTATAACGCCTGGAGTTATTTTTGGGAGTAATGGTGCAAACTATATTCGTTTTTCATTATGCTCTAATGAAAGCCAACTCGAAGAAGCTATTAATAGAATTAAATTATCATTAGACTTAAAAGTAGCCTTATAAATATGAAAGTTTTTGTTATTGGTGTAGGTTTAATTGGTGGTTCTTTGGCAAAAGATTTCAAAAAACATTTGGAAGATGTTACCATTTTTGGAATCGATTTAAATGAAGAAAATTTAAATAAAGCAATCGAATTAGGAGTTGTTGACGAAAAGGCTCATTTAAATGATGTTGCACAAGCCGATTGCGTTATTTTATCAGTTCCTGTAGATGTAAGTTCAGTAATTATTGAAGATGTTCTAAATTTAGTTAAAGACGATGCTATTGTGTTTGATGTAGGTTCAACCAAATTTCAAATTTGTAAGCAGGTTAGAAATCATCCTAAAAGAAGAAATTTTTTAGCAACACATCCAATTGCAGGAACTGAGTTCTCTGGCGCCGAAGCCGCTTTAGAAGGTTTGTTTGAAGGAAAGGTTAATATAATTTCTGAAGTAGAAAAAACAGCTTTTAAATTACAAGAATGGGCTTTAGAAGTGTTTAAAAAAATTGGAATGCGAATTCGGTACATGGATCCAGTAGCACATGATAAGCACATTGCCTACGTTTCGCACTTATCACACATTAGTTCATTTATGCTAGGAAAAACAGTTATTGAAAAAGAACAAAATGAACGCGATATTTTCGATTTAGCAGGAAGTGGATTTGAAAGTACGGTTCGTTTAGCAAAGAGTTCACCTCAAATGTGGACGCCAATTTTTAAACAGAATAAAGCATTTGTTTTGGAATCATTAGAAGAATACATTGTAAATTTGAATAATTTTAAAAATTTTATTCAACAAGATGATTACCAGGCAGTTCATGATGAAATGCTAAATACAAATAGAATAAAAGAAATATTAAACGGAATAAATAAAAAGAAATAAATAAGCTATGGAAAATAATAAACAATTAAGAACTTGGTTAGATGAATTCAATTTAAATCATCCTTTAGTAATTGCTGGACCATGTAGTGCCGAGACTGAAGATCAAGTATTAAAAATTGCTCACGAATTAAAAGATTCTGATGTTTCAATCTTTAGAGCGGGAATATGGAAACCAAGAACACGTCCTGGTGGATTTGAGGGAGTTGGAGCTATTGGATTAAAATGGTTACAAAAGGCAAAAGCAGAAACAGGACTTTTAATGGCGACTGAAGTGGCAACAGCAGCTCACGTTCAATTGGCTCTAGAACACGATGTTGATGTATTGTGGATTGGAGCAAGAACCACAGTAAATCCTTTCGCTGTTCAAGAAGTTGCTGATGCATTAAGAGGAACCGATAAAATTGTTTTGTTAAAAAATCCTGTAAATCCTGATTTATCTTTATGGTTAGGAGGATTAGAGCGTTTGTATAATGCAGATATTAAGAAACTTGGAGTTATTCACCGCGGTTTTTCGACTTATGAAAAAACTAAATACAGAAACAATCCTGAGTGGCAAATTGCTATTGAGCTACAAAATCGTTTTCCTGATTTACCGTTGATTTGTGATCCATCTCATATTACTGGGAAAAGAGATATGATTCAAGATGTTTCGCAACAAGCATTAGATTTAAATTTTGATGGATTAATTATTGAAACACACATAGATCCAGATAATGCTTGGAGTGATGCCGCACAACAAGTAACCCCAACCACTTTAAAGCAAATTTTCAAAGATTTAAAAGTTCGTAAAGAAACAGATGAAGCAGATGATTACAACTCAAGGTTAGCTAAACTGAGAACTCAAATCGATGAATATGATGAAAAAATATTAGAGATTTTAGGCGGAAGAATGAAAATTGCGGATCAAATAGGTTTATTAAAAAAGGAAAAAAACGTAGCAATTTTACAAAACAAGCGTTGGAATGAAATCCTAGGAAAAATGATTCTTGATGGAGAAAGTAAAGGTTTAAGTGAAGAATTTGTATTGCAAATGTTTAAAGCTATTCACCAAGAAAGTATTAATCACCAAGAAAAAGTATATAAAAAATAAATAGGTAGTATATTTGCAGAAATAAGTTAAGTTAGATTTTAGAAAAAATTCTAATTTCTAACTTCTAATTTCTAACTTTTACATGACAGGAATTGTTTATAAATCTACCGGAAGTTGGTATGTAGTTAAAGCCGATAATGATGAACTTTTTAATTGTAGAATTAAAGGTAAGTTTAGAATTAAAGGTATTAAAAGTACAAACCCAATTGCTGTTGGCGATGTGGTAGATTTTGAGTTAGACAAATCTTCAGATGAGGTTTACGGAGTAATTCATAATATTCACGAACGAAAGAATTACATCATCCGAAAATCTGTAAACTTATCAAAGCAAACACATATTATTGCTTCAAATATTGATGTGGTTTTTTTATTGGTCACTATCAATAATCCTGTAACTACAACAAGTTTTATAGATCGTTTTTTAGTTACTGCTGAAGCTTACGGTATTGAAGCGGTTTTAGTATTTAATAAAATTGATACTCTCGATGAAGTTTCAATAGATGAACAATTATATCTGCAAGTTATTTATTCTGAAATTGGATACCAATGCTTAAGAGTTTCTGCAAAAGAAGAAAAAGGGATAGATTCGTTGAAAGCGCTTATGAAAGACAGAGTTTCAATGTTTTCTGGACATTCTGGTGTAGGGAAATCTACTTTAGTAAATGCTTTGGAACCAAATTTAAACTTAAAAACAGCTGAAATTTCAGAACAACACCAACAAGGTCAGCATACCACAACTTTTGCTGAAATGTATGACTTGAGTTTTGGAGCTAAAATTATTGATACACCTGGAATCCGCGGTTTTGGAATGGTAGATATGGAGCCTGAAGAAATTGGTGACTATTTTCCCGAATTTTTTGCTTTAAAAGAGCACTGTAAATTCAATAATTGTCTTCACAAAGAAGAACCACATTGTGCCGTTAAAGAAGCATTAGATAATGATGAAATTGCTTGGTCTCGTTATCAAAGTTATTTGCAAATTTTAGCTGGTGACGATGAGATTTATAGACAAAACAATTTCGAAAAAGAAAACTAAAAAAATACTTTTTAGAAATTATTCAAATTATGAAAATTGTTATTCAAAGAACCTTAGAAGCATCTGTAACTATTGAAGGAGAAAAAGTGGCTTTAATAGAAAAAGGACTTTTAGTTTTGGTTGGTATTGAAGATGCAGATAAAGAAGAGGATAGTAATTGGCTAGCTTCAAAAATTGTAAATATGAGAATTTTTCCAGACGAAAATGATGTAATGAATAAATCTATTATCGACGCTAATGGAGATATTATCATTGTAAGTCAATTTACATTGCACGCTTCTACAAAAAAAGGAAATAGACCAAGCTATATTAAAGCAGCAAAGCCAGATTTTGCTATTCCAATGTATGAAAAGTTCGTAGCCCAAATTGAACAGGAGTTAGGTAAAAAAGTACAAACCGGTCGTTTTGGAGCCGATATGAAAGTGGCTCTAGTAAATGATGGTCCGGTTACTATAATTATAGATTCAAAAAATAAAGAATAAATGAACATCAAAAACGCACAATTAGACGTCGATAATTGGATTAAAGAACACGGCGTTCGTTACTTTAACGAATTGACTAATATGGCACAACTAACGGAAGAAGTTGGTGAAGTAGCCCGAATTATCGCGCGTCGTTATGGTGAACAATCGGAAAAAGAAAGTGATAAAAACAAAGATTTAGGTGAAGAATTAGCCGATGTTGTTTTTGTGGTGTTATGTTTAGCCAATCAAACGGGAGTTGACTTACAAGCAGCTTTCGACAAGAAAATGGATTTGAAGACAAAACGTGATCACGATCGTCATCATAATAATAATAAACTTAAATAGGGTTAATGGCAAAGGTTTATAGGTATAAGTTAACTTGTTGATGTTGAAATTTCTTTACCTTTAACCTATTACCCATCACCCTTTACCCATAAAATATGAACTGGATTTTACTAATCATAGCCGGATTATTTGAAGTCGGTTTTGCTAGTTGTTTAGGTAAAGCCAAAGAAACTTCTGGGCAAACCATGTGGCTTTGGTATTTGGGCTTCTTAGTTTGTCTAACCATCAGCATGGTATTATTAGTAAAAGTGACCAAAGATATTCCAATTGGGACAGCTTATGCCGTTTGGACAGGAATTGGAGCTGTAGGAAGCGTTTTAGTCGGGATTTTTGTTTTCAAAGAACCGGCAACGTTCTGGCGAATATTCTTCCTAATGACATTAATTGCCTCTATCGTTGGATTAAAATACGTTTCTGAATAATGAATTTACACTTACAAAAATCGGAAGTCAAAAATCAAGAATTAAAAGTTACAATAACGGGTAGTAAATCTGAAACCAATAGATTATTGCTTCTACAGGCGTTGTTTCCTAATTTGACTATAGATAATATTTCCAATTCAGATGATAGTAAAGTAATGATAGAAGCAATCAAAAAACTGTCAACTGTCAACTGTCAACTGTCAACTGAAATAGACGTACATCACGCGGGAACCGCAATGCGATTTCTTACGGCATTTTTTGCAATTCAGGAAGAGAAAGAAGTGGTGCTGACGGGTTCTTCTCGAATGAAAGAACGTCCGATTAAAATTTTAGTCGAAGCGTTGCAACAATTGGGAGCGGAAATTTCGTATGTGGAAAATGAAGGTTTTCCGCCTATAAAAATCAAAGGAAAAAAACTAACACAAAACAAAGTTTCATTACCTGCGAATGTAAGTAGCCAATACATTTCGGCTTTGTTGTTGATTGCTCCAAAGTTAGAAAACGGATTGGAATTAACATTAGAAGGCGAAATTACTTCGGTTCCTTATATCAAAATGACGTTAACTTTGCTAAATGAAATTGGTGTAGCAACTACTTTTGAAAATAAAAAAATTACAGTTTGTCATGCTGAACTAGTTTCAGCATCTAAATTAACCGTCGAATCCGACTGGAGTTCAGTTTCCTATTGGTATTCTATTGTGGCTTTATCCGAAATTGGAACGCAAATAACCTTATCGAGCTACAAGAAAAACAGCTTACAAGGCGATGCCGCTTTAGCAGGAATTTATCAAGATTTTGGAGTAGAAACCATTTTCAACGAAAACAATACAATCACAATTTCAAAAGTAAAAGCCCATAACCTTTTACCTTTTACCTATAACCTAAAAGATTGTCCCGACATTGCTCAAACTATTGCAGTAACTTGCTTTGGTTTAGGGATAGGTTGTGATTTATATGGTTTACATACGTTAAAAATCAAAGAAACCGATCGTTTGGAAGCTTTAAAAGCTGAGTTGTCTAAATTAGGAGCTGCTATTTCAGTAACTGACGAATCGTTGCATTTAAAACCTTCGACTTTTATAAGTGAAAATGTTTCAATAAAGACATATCAAGATCATAGAATGGCAATGGCTTTTGCTCCGCTTGCTCTTCGTGTTCCAATTAGTATTGAAGAAGCTGAAGTAGTTTCGAAATCGTATCCTGATTTTTGGAATGACTTAAAATCGGTAGGTTTTCAAATGGATTAATTTTATTTTTCTTAAAATAAATCTCAATTTACTTGACAACCCCTATTTGCAGATTGTATATTTGCATTCGTTTTGAGTTAAAGAATTATCTTAATACTCAAAACTTTAATCTTAATACTTAAAAATGAAGTTGTCACATTTTAATTTTAACTTACCAGCTGAGTTATTAGCTGAGTTTCCTGCAGAAAATAGAGATGAATCTCGTTTAATGGTAGTACACCGTAAAACAGGACAAATTGAGCACAAAATGTTCAAAGATATCATCGATTATTTTGACGATGGAGATGTAATGGTATTGAATAATACTAAAGTTTTCCCGGCTCGTTTATATGGTAATAAAGAAAAAACAGGTGCTCGTATTGAAGTTTTCTTGTTAAGAGAATTAAATGCAGAACAACGTTTATGGGATGTTTTAGTAGATCCTGCTCGTAAAATTAGAATTGGAAATAAATTATACTTCGGTGATGACGATTCATTAGTAGCTGAAGTTATTGATAATACTACATCAAGAGGTAGAACTTTACGTTTCTTGTATGATGGTTCTTATGAAGAATTTCGTCAAAAATTAGTAGATCTAGGAGAAACTCCAATTCCTAAATATATTAACCGTGAAGTAACTCCTGAAGATGCAGATCGTTACCAAACTATTTATGCAAAAGAAGAAGGTGCAGTGGCAGCTCCAACTGCTGGTTTACACTTTTCTAAACACTTAATGAAACGTTTGGAAATTAAAGGAATCAACTTTGCAGAAGTAACTTTACACGTAGGTTTAGGAACTTTCAATCCAGTTGAAGTAGAAGATTTATCGAAACATAAAATGGATTCGGAAGAAATGGTAATTACTCAAGAAGCTTGTGATATTGTGAACCAAGCAAAAGCTAAAAAAAGTAAAGTATGTTGTATTGGAACAACTTCTATGCGCGCTATGGAAAGTTCAGTTTCTTCTATGAAAACCTTAAATCCTTATGTAGGATGGACCAATAAATTTATTTATCCACCTTACGATTTTAGTATTGCAGATGCTATGGTTACTAATTTCCATACTCCAAAATCGACTTTATTAATGATGATTTCTGCTTTCTGTGGACACGATTTAATGAAGAAAGCTTATGACGAAGCTGTAAAAGAAGGATATAAATTTTACTCTTACGGAGATGCAATGTTAATATTATAACGAATTTTATTTTTAAATTTATAAAAAAAGCTGTCTTTTTTGACAGCTTTTTTAATTATATTGTATTTCTTTGGTTAAATTTATAAAATAAAAATAATTATTTAAGGTTTATGAACTTTAAAAACGAAAGAGAGTTCGCTCAAAAACTTGATAGACAAGATAACTTAGCAAAATATAGAGACGAATTTATATTTCCTAAGGTTAATGGTAAAGAAGTAATTTATTTTGTTGGTAATTCATTAGGCTTACAACCGAAAAGAGCTCGTAAGTATGTAGACGAAGTAATGGATGATTGGGCCAACTTAGCTGTAGAAGGACATTTTTATGCAGAAAAACCTTGGTGGGATTATCATGAACGTTTCTGTCAACCATTAAGCGAAATAGTGGGAGCTAAGCCTACAGAAGTTGGTGTAATGAATACGTTAACAGTAAACCTACATCTGTTAATGGTTTCGTTTTACCAACCTACACAAAAGAAATATAAAATTATTTGTGAAGAAAAAGCATTTCCTTCTGATCAATATCTAATACAAAGTCAAGTTGGTTTTCATGCCAAAACTGTTGGTTTCGATGTAAATGATGCTATTGTTGAAATTAATAGAAGAGAAGGAGAAGCTAATATTAGAATTGAAGATATTTTGTCCAAAATTGATGAGGTTGGAGATGAGTTAGCTTTGGTTTTAATAGGAGGTGTTAATTATTATACCGGACAAGTTTTCGACATGAAAACAATAACGGAAGCAGGTCATAAAGTTGGTGCTTATGTTGGTTGGGATTTAGCACATGCTGCTGGAAATGTTGAGTTGAAACTTAATGAATGGGGAGTAGATTTTGCAGCTTGGTGTAGCTATAAATACATGAATTCAGGACCTGGAAACGTTTCGGGTTATTTTGTACACGAAAAACATCATAACGACAAAGATTTAAGTCGTTTTGCGGGTTGGTATGGTCACAATAAAGAAAGACGTTTTTTAATGGAACCTCAATTTGATCCAGTTCATGGAGCAAACGGATGGCAAATTAGTAATTTACCTATTCTTTCAATGGCACCTTATTTAGCTTCAATCGAATTGTTTTCTGAAGTTGGAATGCCAAGTTTAATTGCAAAGCGTAATTTATTAACGGCTTATCTTGAGTTCGTTTTACACGAAATTGATAAAGAAACACCAAACACACAATTTGAAATTATAACACCAGAAAATCAAGAAGAAAGAGGTGCGCAATTATCGGTTTATTTGCATGGACAAGGAAAAGAGCTTTTTAATTATTTGATGAAAAATGGTGTCATTACAGATTGGAGAGAACCAAATGTAATTCGATTAGCACCAGTACCTTTATATTGTTCTTTCGAAGATATGTATGAGTTTGGTCAAATACTAAAAACAGGAATTTTAAATAACTAATTTAACGAATATGGGACATTTTATTGCAGAGGAATGGAGAGATTTAGATGCAGAGTATGTAACGGCAAAAAAATATTTTGTATCCAATTTAGGTAGAATAAAAAGTTGTTTCAGAGACGACGAAGAGAATTGTACAATATTAAAAGGTGGATTAACAGATGGATTCCCTAGAATTTCATTCTCAGTTATTCAAAAGGAGGGAAAAGCTAAACAGAAGCATGTCTTAATTCATCATTTAGTGGCTAAATTATTTATTCCTAAAGCAAATAATGAAGCCTTAACGCATGTTATTCATTTAGATTTTGATCGTAAAAATAATCGAGTCGATAATTTAAAATGGGTTACACGAGAAGAAATGTTTGCGCATGTTCATAAAAGCCCAGTTGCTAAAGAAAGTCTTAAAAAAGTACAAGAATTTAATAGACAAAGTAACGGACATAAACTTACAGTTACTGAAGTTATACGTTTAAAAAAGAAATTATTAGATCCAAATAGAAAAACACGCTACAAAATTTTAGCAAAACAATTTGGGGTTTCAATGATGGCATTACAAAGAATTAAAACAGGTGAAAATTGGGGGCACATAAAAGTGGAGTTTCCAGAAAAACCAGTAATTAAAGAACAAGATTATGACAACAAAACAAGATAAAATAAATAATTTCGATCCTAGTCAACCAGGATTAGAAGATGCATCAGTTTTTGGATTACCATTTACTGCAGAAGAAAGTGAAATTGTAATAGTACCAGTGCCATGGGAAGTAACAGTAAGTTATGGGGCTGGTGCTTCTCTTGGACCAGATGCGGTTTTAGAAGCCTCATATCAAGTAGATCTCTTGCATCAAGAATTCCCAGAGCTTTGGAAACTTGGAATTTTTATGGACGAAGCACCAAAAAAAATGAAAAAGAATTCCAAAAAATTTAAAAAGTTAGCACAACCTATTATTGAGGCATTAGAAAAAGGTAAATTAATAGAAAATCATCCAGGATTACAACAAGATTTAGATACTATCAATTATGCATGTGCCGATATGGTTGAAACAATCAAACAACAAACTTTAAAATGGTTAGATAAAGGAAAGTTAGTAGCTTTATTAGGTGGCGACCATAGCACTCCATTAGGCTATTACCAAGCTTTAGCTGAAAAACACAGTGATTTTGGATTGTTGCATTTAGATGCACATATGGATTTAAGAATTGCTTATGAAGGCTTTGCTTATTCTCATGCTTCAGTTATGTATAACGCTTTACAAATTCCAAATATTACTAAAATTGTTCAAATTGGAATACGCGATTTTTGCGAACAAGAAGTTGGGGTAGTAAAAAATGAAAATGGAAGAGTTGTAGTTCATACTGACATGGATATGAAGAAAGAAGAATTTGAAGGGAAAACTTGGAAACAAAAATGTGACGAGTTAATTGAACAACTTCCAGAAAAAGTATGCATTTCTTTTGATATAGACGGAATGTATCCTTGGTATTGTCCAAATACAGGAACTCCAGTTCCAGGTGGTTTTTCTTTTGAACAAGCTACCTATTTGTTTAGTAAACTAGCTAAATCAAACAAAAAAATTATTGGATTTGATCTTGTGGAAGTTGCTCCTGGAGATAATGATTGGGATGGGAATGTTGGCGCAAGAATGTTGTTTCATATGTGTGGGGTGTTAGCAAAATCACAAAATTTGAATGTTGGGGAACCTATAATTTTTTAGTTTCAAAAAAAAGTGTACCTTTACATTCAACTAGCTGAATATTAACCAACTTTTAAACAAAATGGGTCACTTTTTAATAGAAGAGTGGCGCGAGTTTGTACCCGAATTTAAGACAAAAAGAAGTATTTTGTTTCAAATCATGGTAATTTGAAAACACGCGTCATTAAAGATGGAGTAGTTGTAGAAAAGCAACTCAAAGGTAGCATTATTGATGGATATCGTTACATCGGTTTTACAAGAATTGTAAATGGAGAGAGAAAAACGAATCATTTCTCTTTTCACTACATTGTGGGATTAGTTTTTTTAGAGCGAGATCCTAAAAAACACACCAATGTTATTCATCTTGATTATGATAGAATGAATAATGTTGTATCAAATTTGCAATGGGCAACAAGGAAAGAAATGTTAGACCATGCAAAAAAGAGTCCTTTTGTTATTGAAGCTAAGAAAAAATTAATAGAATTTAATAGACAAAGAGATGGACACAAACTAACGGTTAATGATGTTAAACGATTGAAAGCTAAAATTTTTGATCCTAACAGAAAAACTAGATATAAAATACTTGCAAAGCAATTTGGTATTTCTGAAATGCAATTATACCGAATAAAATCGGGTGAAAATTGGGGACATATCAAAGTTGATGTAGAACAAAAGGGTTAAAAATTAACCCTTTTTTTTATTTTAACCCTTTTTTGAAACAGAATAACTTCTTTTTGTTGTACTTAAACCAGTAAATATTCAGTATTTTTGTGTAAATTAAATTAATATGCAAACTCCCAAAAAAATTGCAGTAGTAGGTGCTGGTTTGGTAGGTTCACTATTGGCAATTTATCTAAAAAGAGCAGGTCATATCGTGCACGTTTTTGATAGAAGTCCAGATATTAGAAATGTTCAGTTTTCAGGTCGTTCCATAAATTTAGTAATGTCGCAAAGAGGTTGGAAAGCTTTAGAACGATTAAACCTTCAACAAGAAATTCAAAAAATTGGTATTCCTGTAGATAAAAGAGCAATTCACATTGCAAATGAGGCTTTAAATTATCAGTTTTATGGTAAAGAAGGCGAGGCTATTTATTCACTTTCAAGAGGTGTTTTAAATAGAAAAATGATTGATTTAGCGGAAGCGGAAGGTGTTGAGTTTAAATTTGAACAAAAAATATGGGATGTTTCACTAGATTCAGCAACTTTACATCAAGGTGAAACGGAAAGAGGTGAGTGGTTCGATTTAGATTATGATATTGTTTTTGGTGCTGATGGTGCTTTTTCAAGAGTTCGTCATAGAATGCAACGTCAAAGTATGTTCAATTATTCTCAAGATTTCCTAAAAATTGGATATAAAGAACTTCACATTCCTGCAAACGAAGATGGTTCGCATAAACTAGATAAAAACTCTTTACATATTTGGCCTCGAGGCGAATTTATGTTAATGGCATTAGCAAATTTAGACGGAAGTTTTACGTGTACTTTATTTATGCCACATGAAGGTGAAAATTCATTCGAAGAAATTCAAAATGTTTCAGATTTAAATACCTTTTTCGATAAACATTTTCCAGATACAAAGGCAATTATGCCGAAACTAGAAGAAGATTTCTTTAAAAATCCAACAAGTTATTTAGTGACCATGAAGTGTTTCCCTTGGACTTATAAAGATAAAGTTGCTCTAATTGGTGATGCTTGTCATGCAATTGTGCCTTTTTATGGACATGGAATGAATGCTGGTTTTGAGGATATCACTATTTTGGTTGAAATGATTGAAAAATATGGTGATGATTGGGAAACTATTTTCGAATCTTACCAAAATTCTAGAAAACCAAATGCAGATGCTATTGCTGAATTGTCATATCGAAATTTTATGGAAATGAGTTCTAAAACAGCAGACATGAAGTTTCATTTGCAAAAGAAAATTGAAAAATGGTTTTCAGAAAAACATCCAGATAAATGGGTACCTCTTTATAGAAGAGTAACTTTTACGCATCAACCTTATGCTGAAGCTTTAGCTGAGGGCGATAAGCAAAATGCAATAATGCAAGAGATTTTAGCGATTGATAACATTGAAGAAATCTGGGAAACCGAACCTATAGAACATAGAATATTAGAATTATTAAAATAAAAGATTGTCATTCTGAATTAGTTTCAGCTTCTTTTTGTTTTATTTAAAGATTCTGAATCAAGTTCAGAATGACAAAAATATTATTCTTCCCTATTTACGTTTTCCATACTAAATGCTGGTGTGCAAATCGCAATATATTCGCATGGTTCCTCAAATGGATTTGAATATTGAACTCTTGTGTTTTTTTCAATTTTTATTGATTGCCCAGCTTCTAAAACAATAGTGTCTTCTTCAATAATAAATTGTTTTTTCCCTTTAATGATATAAGTGTATTCATCAAACTCTGGCGTTTGAAATGGTTCACTCCAATTAGGAGGTGCAATCATATGTGCAATTGAAATATTTTTATCATGAGTAGTAGCTAAGCCGAGATGTTCTTCAATTAATTTTCCATCATTTGTTGGTACAACAAATGGCGATTTTTGAACAATATACTTTTTCATTATTTCTTCATAATTTTTAAGAGTAATCCCATTGCTCCTCTAATAAAAGTTGCACTTGTAAAAATTCGAACCAAACTTTTTGTTAACGGAGATTGAGAAGTACTTGTGTTTTTTGTAGACTTTTTAGAAGTTTTTTCTTTTTCCTTTTTTCTATTTCTTTTTCGGCAATAACTTGAGCAGTGTCTATTTTTTTATTCAAGATTTCATAAGCACTTTCACGGTCAATTACTTCTTCGTATTTCTCGGCTAATTTAGATGTCTTGATACAATCTTCAATTTCATCTTGACTTAAAATATCCATTCTACTCATAGGCGCTCGCATCATTGTCGCCGCTAGTGGAGTTGGAATTCCTTTTTCATTTAAAGCTGTAACCAAAGCTTCGCCAATTCCAAGAGAAGTTAAGACTTCATCTGTCTTATAAAAATCAGATAACGGATAATTTTCAGCGGTCATTTTTATAGCTTTTCTATCATTAGCAGTAAATGCTCTTAATGCATGCTGAATTTTTAAACCTAATTGTGCTAAAACGCCACTTGGAACATCCGTAGGATTTTGAGTAATGAAATAAACCCCAATTCCTTTCGAACGAATTAATTTAATAATTGTTTCAATTTGGTCTAATAAAACTTTACTTGCATTATCAAAAATTAAATGTGCTTCATCAATAAATAGAACAAGTTCGGGTTGTTCGCTATCGCCTTTTTCAGGCATTGTGTTATAAATTTCAGCTAATAAACTTAACATAAATGTCGAAAACAACTTCGGTTTATCTTGAATGTCAGTTAGTCGAATGATATTAATATATCCGAAACCATTTTTGTCAATTCGCATTAAATCATCTATTTCAAAAGATTTTTCACCAAAAAACAAATCGGCATCTTGTTGTTCAAGTTCTATAACTTTTCTTAAAATAGTTCCTGTTGAAGCAGTCGAAATTCTACCATATTCAGCAGTAAACTCAGCTTTACCTTCTTCAGTTGCATACTGAATAACTTTTTTAAAATCTTTTAAATCTAAAAGAGGAATTTTATGATCATCGCAATATTTAAAAACAACTGATACAATACTGGCTTGAGTGTCAGTTAAATCTAAGATTCGTGATAATAAAACTGGACCAAATTCTGAAATAGTTGCTCTCAATCGAACTCCATTTTGCTCAGAAATACTCATTAATTCAACAGGAAAACCTTTTGTTTCATAAGGTAAACCAATTTTCTGATGACGTTCTGATATAAAAGGTTTTTCTTCTCCTGGTTTTGCAACTCCAGAAAAATCACCTTTAATATCCATCATTAAAACAGGAATCCCTTTTTGCGACAATTGTTCCGATAAAACTTGAATAGTTTTAGTTTTACCTGTTCCTGTTGCACCTGCAATAAGTCCGTGTCTATTTAATGTTTTTAAAGGAATATTTACTAAAATGTTTTGCATTACTTCGCTATCGAGTATTGCGCCACCAAGAGTTATAAAATCTCCTTTAAAAGAATATCCATCTATAATTTGTTTTGAAAAGTCTTCTTTTCTGCTCATTTAAGTTCTATTAAAATTCAAAAATACTTAATTTGAAAAGTAAAATCAATTTCTATAAATCAATATTTCTGAAATCTAAATCCTAAAATCTAATTTCTATATTGTAACTTTGCCCTCTAGATTAAAATTATGCTGAAAAAAGAAATTCAACTAGCTGTAGATAAGGGAGAAATGTTGCCTTTAATGGAAGAGTTTTATACAATTCAAGGAGAAGGTTATCATACAGGAACTGCGGCTTATTTTATAAGAATTGGTGGTTGCGATGTTGGGTGTCACTGGTGTGATGTTAAAGAAAGTTGGAATGCTGATTTACATCCGCCTACTTCAACCGAGCAAATTGTAGCCAATGCGAAGCAATATGCAGAAACTGTTGTTGTAACTGGTGGCGAACCATTAACTTGGGACATGGAAGTTTTAACGACTAGATTGAAAAATGCTGGTTTGCGAGTTCATATAGAAACTTCAGGTGCTTATAAAGTAACTGGAAATTGGGATTGGTTTTGTTTATCGCCTAAGAAAACAAAATTGCCCGTACAAGAGGCTTATGATATTGCTCACGAATTGAAAGTAATTATTTATAATAAACACGATTTTCAGTTTGCTGAAGAACAAGCGGCAAAAATTAATAAGAATGCTATTTTATTTTTACAACCCGAGTGGAGTAAAAAAGAAGAAATGACGCCGTTAATTATCGATTATGTTATGAAAAATCCGAAATGGAGAATTTCATTGCAAACACATAAATATTTGAATATACCATAATAAAAAAGCCGATTTTAAAATCGGCTTTTTTTATTTATAAAGTGTTTTTATTTGTTCACTTGTACTAATGAAGCAGCATCTTTTGCTTTTTCAACTACGTCTTTGACAGATGCATTTAAATTGTCATAAGTTAAAGCAACTCCCATTCTTCTGTATGGACGAGAAGTTGGTTTACCAAATAATCTAAAATCTGTTTTTGATAAAGCAGCAATTTTCTCAACTCCAGAAAAAGTTGGATTTTCTGAATGTTCCGATGCTAAAATAACAGCACTTGCACCCACTCTTTCTAAGGTGATTTCAGAAATTGGTAAGCCTAAAATAGCGCGTAAATGTAATTCAAACTCATTAAAATTTTGAGTCCCTGCTAATGTTACCATTCCAGTATCGTGCGGACGTGGTGATAATTCAGAAAAATAAACACCTTCATTTGTTAAAAAGAATTCGACACCAAAAATTCCAGCTCCGCCAAGTGCTTCAGTTACTTTTTTTGCCATTTCTTGGGCTTCAGCAATGTCTTTGTCTGAAACTTTTGCAGGTTGCCAACTTTCTTGGTAATCACCACGTTCTTGTCGGTGACCAATTGGCGGGCAAAATAATGTAGGTTGTCCATTTTTTTGAGTCACAGTTAACAAAGTAATTTCCGAATGAAAATTTACAAATGCTTCAACTATAACTTCAATAATATCACCTCTAGAACCTTCAACTGCATAATTCCAAGCTTTTTCAATATCGCTTTCCGTTTTAATGGTTGATTGTCCTTTTCCAGATGAACTCATTAAAGGCTTTACAACGCAAGGAATTCCTACTTCAGTAACCGCTTTTTCTAATTCTTCTTTAGTAGTAGCATATCTATAATTTGCAGTTCGTAGTCCTAAATCTTTAGCAGCTAAATCGCGAATTGCTTTTCTATTCATGGTAAAGTTTGCCGCTTTTGCAGATGGTACAACTGTAAAACCTTGTTTTTCGTAGTCATAAAAACGCTCTGTACGAATTGCTTCTATTTCTGGAACTATAAAATCTGGTTGATGTTTGGCAACTATTCTGTCAAGTTCAGTTCCATCAAGCATGTTAATTACTTCAAATTCATGAGCAACTTGCATGGCGGGTGCATTTTCATAACTATCTACTGCAATAACATATTGACCAATGCGTTGTGCAGCAATTACAAATTCTTTACCTAATTCTCCAGAACCTAATAATATTATTTTTTTCTCATGTGTTGTTAATTTAAGTCAAAGTTCGTTGTTCAAAATTGAATATTCAACATTTTTAAAACTTGAAATGTTGTTTAACGAATGTAGAATATTGAATAAGTATGCGTGAGGGATGGAAGTGGAGTACCATGTACAGCGAACAGCCCGACCCAGAATGGGGCACGCCCAAATTTTAATAAAAAAGCCCTAAGTTTCCTTAGGGCATATTTTGTTAAGCTAAAGCTTCCTTAATTCTTTTAATGGCTTCACGTAATAATTCTTCGCTCGTTGCATATGATAAACGAATACAGTTTGGATTTCCAAATGCATCACCTGTTACTGTTGCAACATTCGCCTCCGCTAGTATAAACATAGCAAAATCGTTAGCATCTTTAATTACTTGTCCTTTTACAGTTTTACCAAAATAAGAAGAAACATCTGGGAAGAAATAAAATGCACCTTCTGGCATATTTACTTTAAATCCCGGAATTTCGCTTAATAAATTATAAACTATATCTCTACGGTTAGCAAATGCTTCAACCATATATTTAATTGCTGAAGGATCTGCTTCTACAGCTGCTTTTGTAGCACGTTGAGCAATAGAGTTAGCACCGCTTGTTACTTGACCTTGAATTTTATTACAAGCTTTGGCAATAAATTCTGGAGCTCCCATGTATCCAATTCTCCATCCTGTCATAGCAAATGCTTTTGCAACACCATTTACGGTAATAGTTCTGTCTTCCATTCCAGGAATTGAACCAATACTACAATATGTTCCTACATAATTAATGTGTTCATAGATTTCATCTGAAACCACATAAATTTGAGGATATTTTTTTAAGACTTCTACTAAAGCTTCTAATTCAGCTTTACTATAAATCATACCTGATGGGTTACAAGGCGAACTGAACCACATCATTTTTGTTTTTGGTGTAATAGCTGCTTCTAATTGTGCAGCAGTCATTTTAAAATCACTTTCAATTGAAGTTGCAACTTCAACAGGAGTACCACCAGATAATTTTACAATTTCCGAATAACTTACCCAGTATGGTGCTGGTAAAATTACTTCATCACCATCATTTAACATTACTTGTGCAATGTTGTATAAAGATTGTTTTGCACCAGTAGATACAACAATTTGAGATGGAGTATAATTTAAATTGTTATCGCGCTTAAATTTTTTACAGATTGATTCTTTTAAATCTACATATCCATCAACTGGTGGATAAGCGCTCCAATTGTCATCAATTGCTTGTTTTGCAGCTTCTTTAATAAAATCAGGAGTGTTAAAATCAGGTTCTCCTAAGCTTAGACTGATAATGTCTTTTCCTTGTGCTTTAAGCTCTCTTGCTAAAGCTGCCATAGCCAATGTTTGTGATACGGCTAAATTGTTAATTCTCTCAGATAATACAGAATTCATAGTTGTGTTGAAAACTTATAATAATTATGCTAATTGAGGATTTTTCCCCAGTTCTTTTAAATGTTTAAAATGCGAAGCAATAGCTTGGCGAGTTGTTTTGAATTCGTAATAAGGTAATTCAAACTCTTTTGCAGTTTGTTTTACAATTTCACCAATTTTAGAATAATGAATGTGACTAATATTTGGGAAAATATGATGTTCAATTTGATGGTTTAAACCTCCAGTATACCAATTCATCAACCAATTTTTAGGCGCAAAGTTGGCTGTTGTAAATAATTGATGAATAGCCCAAGTGTTTTCTATTTCATTACTTTCATTAGGAACAGGATTGCTTGTGTCTTCTACTACATGCGCTAATTGGAACACAACACTTAAAATTAATCCAGCTGTATAGTGCATTACTAAGAAACCTAAAAGTACTTTCCACCATATAATACCAAAGGCAATAGGTAAAACAATCCATATTGTAAAGTAAATAACTTTAGTAATAACTAAGGTCGTCCATTGAATAGATGGTTTTTTAAATTCACCATACGATAATTTTCTTCTTAAGTAGCGTTTCATTTGAAGAAAATCAGTAGTAATTGCCCAGTTGAAAGTTAGTAATCCGTATAAAAAAACTGAGTAATAATGTTGAAATTTGTGAAAACGATACCATTTTGCATTAGGAGAAAAACGTATAATTTTTCCAGCATCTAAGTCTTCATCATGTCCAATAATATTGGTGTAAGTGTGATGTAATACATTGTGTTGTACTTGCCAATTGTAAACATTTCCTGCTAGTATGTAAATACTACCTCCCATTATTTTATTTACCCAATTCTTGGTTGAATAAGCACCATGATTACCATCGTGCATTACGTTCATTCCTACACCAGCCATTCCTATTCCAATAATTATATTTAAAACTAAATATGTCCAAAAGGGCATATCCATTGCTATAAGGAAAAAATAAGGTGTTAAAAAGATGGCAAACATTACAAAAGTTTTTAGATGTAATTGCCAATTTCCAGTTTTCTTAATGTTGTTTTCTTTAAAATAATCGTTTACACGTTTGTTTAAGGTTCTGAAAAACTTAAGATTATCTGTTTTAGAAAATATAGGGGTCGTGTTATCCATAATAGAAGTATTCAAATTTTGCCAAAGATAAATATTATAATTATCTCTTAAACGAGAATTGCGATATTTTATGATTGAAAAATAGTATTTTTGTGAAAATTTTATTTTATGGAGGAAATCTTAAAACAATTCCCTAATTTATCTGAAAATCAGATTCATCAGTTTCAAAAGTTACAGTCGGTTTACGAAGAATGGAATGCAAAAATTAATGTAATTTCAAGAAAAGACATCGATGAATTATATACAAGACATGTTTTACATTCGTTAGGAATTGCAAAAATTATACAATTTGAACCAGGAATGAAAATTATGGATGTAGGAACTGGTGGTGGTTTTCCTGGGATTCCATTGGCAATTTTATTTCCTGAAGTAAATTTTTATTTGATTGATGTAATTGCAAAAAAAATAAAAGTAGTTAATGAAGTCGTAAATGCTTTAGGACTAAAAAATGTAAAAGCCGAACAAAAAAGAGCCGAATTGGTTAAAGAAGAATTTGATTTTGTAGTAAGTAGAGCTGTTACAAATATGCCCGATTTTGTTAAATGGGTAAAAGATAAAACCAAGAAAGATTCAAAACATCCAGATTTTAAAAACGGAATTTTCTACTTAAAAGGAGGTGACTTAACAGAAGAATTATCTATTTATAAAAATGTACAATTGTATAATTTATCTGATTTTTTTAAAGATGAGTTTTTTGAAACCAAAAAAGTAGTCTATTTGCCAGTTAAATATAAAAAATAAAAAAAGCCCTTTTAAAAGGGCTTTTTTTATTTTTGAATAATTTATAATTGTATATTTTTTTATTGCTATTTATTTTTAACAAATAAGTACCACTAGTAAAACCACTCAAATCTAAATTATAGATGTCTAAATTATTTAGTTTTGAAATATAAACCTTTTGACCTAATAAATTATACACTTCAATTGTCGCATTTTCTAAAGTAGTAGTAAAACTTAGTGTAAAAATACCATTTGAAGGATTAGGTGCTATTGTAATGTTGTTTGTAGTAAAACTTTCATTACTCATAGCGCAATTATCTGTAACAATTACATTGGTTAACCCGCAACTGTTGTACAAATAATCTTCCATAGCGGCTTGCTCAAAACTATCGACGCATACATAGGTTAAATTAGGTGTATTATCCCAGCAACTGTTATAAATAGTATTAGAGGCCACATGTGGGTACCCATTATTTATTTTTACAGTTACCATATTGATATTGTTATTACAAGCTAATCTTCTAAAAACAGGGTTGTTAGAAAAATCTAACTCGGTTACATCTAAATAACTACAAATACAAGTATCTAAAGCTGGTAAACTCGAAAAATTTACACTCGTTAATGGGTTACCCCCACAATTTATAAAATAAAATTGGGTTAAACCAGTTACATTTAGTTTTTGTAATTGATTATTGTTAACACCTAGCGTTTGTAAATTGGGTGAATGTGTAAAATCAGCATGGATAATTTGATTAGAACTAAGACCACAATACATTAAATTTACAAAATATTCAATACCAGTCACATCGGTTACATTTCCTGGTGGAAGAGAAATAGTATAAATAGCCTCGGCTTCGCGTATATCTATTTCACCATTATCGTTAGCATCAATTTTAATTCCTCCACAAATAGGGTTTGAAGTCGAAGATTGTAGCAGAACGGCTTTAAAAACAGGGTCAGGAAAATTAATAATTTGAGCATTACTATAACAACTTAGTAAAAAAACTATTAAAAAAATAAATTTTTTCATAGTGTAATTTTTTTCATAAATAACAGGTTAATTTATTATGCATGCATAATATATTCGCAATATAATTTATGAAAAAAAATATTATTAGAAATTTTTTAAGTAAAAATCGATAAAATGCTAAAAATTATCGATTAAATTAATAAAAAAGCAGAGTTGAAATTTTTCAACTCTGCTTTTTAAATAAGTATATTTTTTTATTTACCCTAAAAATGGATAACGATAATCTTCAGGAGTTACAAAAGTTTCTTTTATTGTACGTGGAGAAACCCAACGTAATAAATTTAACATAGATCCAGCTTTATCGTTTGTTCCAGAAGCTCTAGCACCTCCAAAAGGTTGGTTTCCGACAACAGCACCCGTTGGTTTATCGTTTACATAGAAATTACCAGCACTATTTTCCAGTGCAATTGTAGCTTCTTCGATAGCATATCTATCTGTACTGAAAACCGCACCTGTTAAGGCATATTCAGATGTAGTGTCAATTAATTCTAAAGTTTCGTTCCATTTAGAATCTTCGTAAACATAAATAGTTACAACTGGACCGAAAAGTTCAGTTTCCATTGTTTTGTATTTAGGATTTGTAGTAACAATTACTGTAGGTTCAATGAACCAGCCTTTAGATTTGTCGTAACCTCCACCTAAAATAATTTCTGCATCAGCATCTTGTTTAGCCTGATCAATATATGAAGCTAACTTATTGAATGAACCTTCATGAATTACAGCCGTAAAGAAATTAGACATATCTTCAGGAGAACCCATTTTCATTGAGTTAACATCAGTTTCTAATTGTGCTTTAACAGCTGGCCATAAACTACTTGGGATGTAAACACGAGAAGCAGCACTACATTTTTGGCCTTGGAATTCAAATGCTCCACGTACAATTCCTGTAACTACTTGCTTAACATTTGCAGATGGATGTGCTAAGATAAAATCTTTTCCTCCAGTTTCTCCAACAATTCTTGGATAGGTTTTGTAATTATGAATGTTAGTTCCAATTTTTGCCCATAAATCTTTGAATACATGAGTGGATCCTGTAAAATGTAAACCAGCAAAATCAGGACTAGCTAGTAAAGTATCAGTAACCATAACAGGATCACCATAAATTACATTAATAACACCATCAGGTAAACCTGCTTCTTTGAAAATGTCGATAATAACTTTTGCTGAGAAAATTTGACTATCACTTGGTTTCCAAACAACTACATTGCCCATCATGGCTGCACTTGAAGGTAAGTTTGCAGCAATTGCAGTAAAGTTGAATGGAGTAATTGCATATATAAATCCTTCTAAAGGTCTATGCTCAAGTCTGTTCCAAACAGAAGAATCTGAAACTGGTTGGTCGTTATAAATTTGCGACATATATTCTACGTTGAAACGTAAAAAGTCAATTAATTCACATGCGGCATCAATTTCTGCTTGGTGAATTGTTTTAGATTGTGCTATCATTGTTGCAGCATTAATCTTAGCGCGGTAAGGACCAGCTATTAACTCTGCAGCTTTTAAGAAAATTGCAGCACGATTTTCCCATGTCATTTTAGACCATTTTTTTCTTGCTTCTAAAGCTGTAGCAATAGCCTTTTCAACATGAGATTTCTCAGCTAAATGGTATTTTCCAACAATATGTTGGTGGTCATGTGGAGCCGACATGTTTTGAGTGTTGCCAGTTCTTATTTCTTCGCTACCTATATATAGAGGTACATCAATTTGTTCGTTCCACATTTTGCGGTATGCAGCTAACACTTGTTCTCTTTCAGGAGTTCCAGGAGCGTATGACTTTACAGGTTCGTTTACCGCTTTTGGAACATTAAAAAATCCTTTAGACATAATATTGTTAATTAAGAATTATATAATTTTAATGTACAAATTTACTAAAAAAATATAGTTTTTTTAGTAATAAAAGTAACTGAGTAAATTTTTGTAAGAAAACTAATTAAGTGCAAAAGGAGCGCTTAATTTAAATGTTGGAATTACAACTTGAAAACTTTTTGTTGAAGTAAAATTAATCATGTCGTAATGACCTTTCATCGCTCCAATAGGAGATGCTAACAAACACCCTGAATTATAGATGTGCTTTTCACCTGGCTTGATTACTGGTTTTTTTCCAACAACACCTTCGCCATCAACAATCTCTATATTGTTTAGTGCATCGTAAATTTCCCAATGTCTTGAGGTTAATTGAACAGAATCTTTACTCTGATTCTCAATTGTGATTTGGTAACTAAAAGCATAGTGAATCTTGTAGTTTTTGAAGTAAGTACCTTCAAAACTAGTAGAAACAGAAATCTTTATGCCTTTTGTAATTTGTGTTACCATTATTTTATCATTACGCCGAATACAAATGCAATAAACGTTACGAAAAGAAAAGCTATTGCGAACAACGGATGTAAAATTAATAATTTAAATATTGTAATCCAACGACTAAACTGATAAAAATTTCTTAAAGAACGGTATAAATAGTATGGAAAAATTACCAAAAAGCACAAAAAAATCAGAATACCTGATAAATACTCGCTAAAAATTCCAATGATATTGAAAAGTATAAAACAGATGAAAATAAAGGTATAGAAGGAATAAACGAATATTAAATGTTCGGTATAATTGAGGTCTTTTTTGTAAAATACCAACCAAAAGATTATGGTTATAAATGGTAAAGAAAGAAAGATTAAAAAAGGTAATTTTTCGTAGAAATAATCTAAAATTTCTTTTTCAATTTCATTAGATTTAAAGGTTTTGGCTTTTAAGTATAAAAATTTATTTAATCTATTTTTTTGGAATTTAAGTGTTTCTAAAGCTTTTTCACTTGTAAGGTTTGGGTTTTTATTATAAAAATTCTTAAAACTTAGTATTTTGTATTTTATTAACTTAAAAGAATTTTGACAATTTTCTTCTAATTTTTTTTCATTGTAGATAGAATCGGTGTGTAAATCTTTAAGTTTTTTTATTTCTGTTTTTTTAAGAAAAGTTGTTTCACAAATTATACTGTCTTTTTTTGTTTCTAAACTAAAATCGTCATTTTTATTTTCATTATGATTGATTTCTGTCAATGAAAAACTCAAAAACAATAAAATTGAAACGCTTAAAAATAATCTAAACGGATTTGCAAAATTTGTTCTTTCTCCATTGTTAAATCTTTTTGCTAAAATTCCAGGTTTTGTAAAAATAGAAATGATTGAGTTTCTTAACTTAGAATCATAAGCATAAAAATTGGCAAAAAACTCTTCAATAAAATCGGAAAGTGTAATTTTTTTAGTTGAATTTAATTGGCCACAATAATGACAATATTTTTCGCTAAAATCAAGAGGTGTTTTACAATTTAAGCATTCGGTTCCTCTGTATTTAGAATCTTTTCTTCCCATTTAGTTGCGAATAAGTTCACTATTTATACTTGCTCTGCCAATCACTCTGTCATAGCGATCATTGTTGCCTCTGTAATAAACTAATGTTGTATAGATGTTTTCAGTTTGGTAAAAATTACCATCAATAGCTTCTTTAAAATCTATAGCTCCATTTTTATCAGCAATAACATATTGATAGTTGTTATAACCCTGTTTTGCTAAGATTGCTTTTTCGTAAATTCCTTTTTCTTTATTGTAATCTAATTTGTATTCATCTGTTTTGGCATAACCATTAAACATTCCGTTTACATAAATATTTTTGTCAGAAAAAAAGTCGGGAGCTTCAAGTGAAAAATACACCCAAGTATAATCAGATTCTATTTCACTGTTATCTACAGCTGATACATTTTTTACGTAAAAATTTCCATTAAAATCGGGAAAATATGTGTACACTTTGTTTTTTCTAGCTGCATTTAAATATAGATGCGAGTTGTAAATATCGCCTGCTGTTACTTGAGCTACCGTGTTGTTTGTAATTCTAATATTTGATGTGTCAAATATGTAAAATTCATTTCCGGCCCAAAATTGAGTTTCTTTATTATATCTGTAAATTAATTCGGAACCAATGGTGTACTGTGGTTTAATGTTGAATATAGCAGTATTCCAATTGCCATTTTGAAAAATGGCAACTTTTACATTTTGTTTTGGGTTTTGCAAAATGTTTTCTCCATAATTAATTGTCAATTCAACGTTTTGTTTTTCATTTATCGATTCAAAATCACGAGCTCTTCTTATTTTCATACTAACACCTAATAGGTCTTCATATATGACAAACTTTTTTGAAAAAATAATTTCTTGCTCATCATTGAAAATTTTTAGCATGTAGTTACCGCTTTTGGTAATTCTATTGAATTTATTTGGAAAAACTTGCTTGTAATGCGAGTAAGGTTGTAATGTATTGTATGAATTTTGATAAGTCATAATTCTTTGATTGTCCATCCCTTGTAAATACTCGACTTTTGAAAGGTTGGTTGGTGTCCAATCGTAGTTATATTGTGTAATAGTGTAGTAATAATCAGCTTCATTAGCATATAAATCATCAAACTGAATTTCGAAACTTTCGCCTATTTGAAAAAATGGAAAAACACTATTTCCTTCCTGAAAAAAGGCAACAGTTTTTATGTTGAATGGAGGTGAAATTTCTTTTTCAATTTGTGCATTTATTGCAAAAAAAGTGAATACTAAAAATGTTGTGACAATTTTTTTAAACATGCTATAAAGTAATGTGTTTGTGTAAAAGTAAGAAATCTTAAAAAGATTTGACAAAAATTATGCTCAAGTCTGTAAAATTATCAATTTAGAATGAGTATAAATAATAAAATTAGCTTCTTATATTTTTGGTAACCATTGACCTAATTATTTACATTTGTACGTTTTAAAAATTAGTACTAACCATATCTTCAATAACATGTCAAAAGACATTCGAATTAAAAAGGGTTTAGACCTTAAGTTGAAGGGTGAGGCAGCTCATGAAATAGCTACAGTAACCCGCTCGAAAGTCTATGCAATTAAGCCTTCCGATTTTCATGGTATTACACCTAAAATGGTGGTTAAAGAAGGTGCTACAGTTAAAGCCGGAGATGTTATTTTTTATTCAAAAAGTGACGAAGCGGTTAAATTTGTTTCTCCTGTAAGCGGAACTATTCAAGAAATTGTTCGTGGAGAAAAAAGAGTTATTCAAGCAATAAAAATTGTTGCTGATTCTCAAGATGTAGCAGTAGAGCATAGTAAAAAGAATCCAAAAGATTTATCAGAAAAAGAAGTAAAAGAACAATTGTTAGCTTCTGGTTGTTGGCCATTCATCAAGCAACGTCCTTATGACGTAATTGCAAATTCGGCTGATACTCCAAAAGCTATTTTTGTATCCGGCATTAACTCAGCTCCATTAGCAGGTGATTTAAATTATGTTTTAGCGGATAAAAAAGAAGCTTTACAAGCTGGTTTTGAGGCGTTAAAAAAATTGACTGCAGGAAAAGTTCATGTAACTGTTGATGCAAAATCAAGCTTTCTTCCTTCTGTAGATGGAGTAGTTGTTCATAAAGGTGCAGGAAAACATCCAGTAGGATTAGTTTCTACACAAATTGCGGCTATTGATCCATTAAACAAAGGAGAGCGTGTTTGGGTTGTTCAAATAGAAGATGTTGTTACTATTGGAGAATTATTCTTAAATGGTAAAGTTAATTTTGAAAAAACAGTAGCTTTAACAGGTACAGGTTTCGAAAAACCATCTTATGTAAAAGTAATTTCAGGTGCTCAAATGAGTGATGTTGTTGCTGGAAATTTAAAAGATGGAAACTATAGAGTTATCAGTGGAAATGTTTTAACAGGAGATAAAAAATCAAGCGAAGATTTCTTAGGTTTTTATCACCACCAAGTTACTGCAATTCCTGAAGGAAATGACTATGATTTCTTTGGTTGGAATTTACCACGTCCAAACAAGTTTAGTGTTTACAGAGCAGGAATGTTCTCTTTTTTAACGCCAAACAAGAAATATGATTTGAATACAAATACAAATGGAGAACATAGAGGATTTGTATTAACTGGTGAATATGAAAAAGTTTGTCCTTTAGATATTTATCCAATGCAGCTATTAAAAGCAATTTTAGTTAAAGATCTAGACCAAATGGAAGCTTTAGGGATTTATGAAGTAGCTCCTGAAGATTTTGCTTTAACTGAATTTGTTGATGTTTCTAAACAAGATCATCAAAGAATAGTGAGACAAGGTTTAGATTTAATGATTAAAGAAGTAGGTTAATCTCTAAAGAAATTTAATATCACTAAAAATGAGTTTAAAACAAAATTTACATAATTTAAAAGAAAAGTACAGAGGTACTAAGTTTGAACAATCGTTCAATGCTTTGCATACTTTTCTTTATATGCCTAACATAACTACGCATTCAGGTGCGCATGTTAGAGATGCAGCCGATTTAAAGCGTGTAATGAACACGGTTATTATGGCTATGGTTCCAGTATTACTTTTTGGTATGTTCAATGCTGGTTATCAAATGAACGGACAAATCAATGGTTTTGAAAATACAGCTTTCTTAAGTTTAGATAATTTCATCGTTGGTTTACAAAAAATTCTTCCTTTATTAATCGTTTCTTATGGTGTTGGTTTAGGTATCGAATTTATTTTCGCTACAGTAAAAAAACACGAAGTAGAAGAAGGATACTTAGTAACTGGTATGTTAGTTCCTCTTGTTGTGCCAATTGATTTACCTTTATGGATGTTAGCTGTTGCAGTTGCATTTGGTGTAATCATAGGTAAAGAATTATTCGGTGGTACAGGTATGAACGTACTTAATCCAGCGTTAACAATTCGTGCATTCTTATTCTTCAACTGGGCAGCTTGGATGTCTGGAGATAAAGTTTGGGTTCACGGAGCTGTTGATGGAGTAATGAAAGCTAATGGTGTTGACGCTATTTCAGGTGAAACTATTTTAGGTCAATTAGCTCAAAATAAAGAATTACATCATTCGGCTTACGATATGTTCATGGGATTCATCCCAGGTTCAGTTGGTGAAACTTCTACAGCATTAATCTTGGTGGGTGCATTATTGTTAATCTTATCAGGAATTGGAAGTGCTCGTATTATGATTTCAGCTGTTGTAGGTGCTGCTGTAATGGGATTAATCTTTAACGGATTAGTAGATTCAGGAGTAATTTTAGAAGGAACTAAATTCTATAGCTTAATGCATTTCCCTTGGTACCAACATTTATTAGTTGGTGGTATTGCTTTTGGTATTGTGTACATGGCTACAGATCCAGTTACGGCTTCTCAAACTAATGTTGGTAAAATTGTTTACGGTTTCTTAATTGGATTGTTCTCAATTTTAATTAGAGTTTTCAATCCAGCTTATCCAGAAGGAGTAATGATGGCAATCTTATTAATGAACGTATTTGCTCCAACTATCGATCATTACGTAGTTCAAGCAAACGTGAAGAGAAGAATGAAACGTTTAAAACTTAAAACTGCTTAATTTATGTCAACAAAACGTACAGATTCAAACGTATATACTCTAGTATTCGCTGTAATATTAGTAGTTGTAGTAGGTTCGTTGTTGGCATTCTTTGCAAATGCTACAAGCGAAATGCGTAAAAATAATGATAAAGTAAAAACACAAATGGATATTTTAAGTGCTATGGGTGTTGATGCTAATCGTTCTAACGCAACAGAATTATTCCAAACCTATATTAAAAAGCAATTTGTTATTGAAGGAACAACAGCGACTGAAAATGACGAAGCTTATTTAATTGATGTTAAAAAAGAACAAGACGCTGCAAAAGCTGGTAAAACGCAACGTTTACCAATGTTTGTTAGTGAGAAAGATGGTAAAACTATTTACATTATTCCAGTAAGAGGTAATGGTTTATGGGATGCTATTTGGGGTTATGTTGCCTTAAATGATGATTTAAAATCTATCAACGGTGTATTCTTTGATCACAAAGGAGAAACTCCAGGTTTAGGTGCTAATATTACTGAAAACTTCTTTAAAGATGATTTCAAAGGTGAAATGATTTATGATACAAACGGTAATTATAAATCTGTAGAGATATCAAAATCTAACGCTGATCCAAATAATCAAGATAAAACAGATAATCAAGTAGATGCAATTTCTGGCGCAACAATTACAGGTAATGGTGTTGGTGCAATGTTGAAAAAAGGAATTAGCTTATACTTGCCTTATTTTGAAACCTTAAAAAAATAAACTATGGCAGATACTAAACAAACAGAAAAAGAGCCATTGTTCTCTAAAAAAAATGTTGGACTTGTAAAAGATCCATTGTTCGACAATAACCCTATTACTGTTCAGGTATTAGGTATTTGTTCTGCTTTAGCAATTACGGCAGAATTAAAAGCATCTGTAATTATGGCGTTATCAGTAATGTTCGTATTGGCAATGGGTAACGTAGTAATTTCATTAATGCGTAATATCATTCCTGGAGCTATACGTATTATTGCGCAACTAGTAGTGGTAGCAGCTTTAGTAATTATTGTTGACTTAACTTTGAAGGCTTTTGTGCCCGATTTAGCTAAAAAATTATCAGTATTCGTTGGTTTAATTATTACGAACTGTATCATCATGGGACGCTTTGAAGCATTCGCTTTAGGTAACACACCTTGGAAATCATTCTTAGATGGTATTGGTAATGCAGCTGGTTACGGATTAATTTTAGTAATCGTTGGTTTTTTCCGCGAATTGTTAGGTTCTGGAAAACTATTCGGATTTGAAGTATTAGGAAATCCAGTTGAAAAAACAGGTTTGTATGCTATCGGATACGAAAACAATGGTTTCATGTTATTAGCGCCTATGGCCTTAATTACTTTAGGATTAATCATTGGTTTCCAACGTTCAAGAAATAAAAGTTTAATCGAAGAAACACACTAAGAAATGGAATTATTACAATTATTTTTAAAGTCAATTTTTATTGATAATATGGTATTCGCTACATTCTTAGGAATGTGTTCTTACTTAGCGGTTTCTAAAAAAGTATCTACAGCTGTAGGACTTGGTGCTGCGGTAATTTTTGTTATGTTCGTAACCGTACCATTAAACTATTTATTAGATCAATATTTACTTCGCCCGGGAGCTTTAGCTTGGTTAGGTGAAGAATATGCAGAGTACGATTTAAGTTTCTTAACTTTCATTTTATTTATTGCTACTATTGCTACAATGGTACAATTAGTAGAAATGATTGTTGAAAAATTTGCTCCTGCTTTATATAACTCATTAGGTATTTTCTTACCGTTAATTGCTGTAAACTGTGCTATCTTAGGTGGTTCATTATTCATGCAACAAAGAGAGTTTGGAAATATTGTTGAAGCTACTGTTTATGGTGTAGGTTCAGGTATTGGATGGTTTTTAGCAATTTTAGCTATCGCTGCAATTCGCGAAAAAATCAGATATTCAAATGTACCACCTGCTTTCCGTGGATTAGGAATTACTTTCATTTTAACTGGATTAATGGCTATCGGATTTATGTCATTCGGTGGTATGTTAACAGGTGGAGATGAAGCTCCTAAAAAAGAAGTAGTTGAAAATGTTGCTCCTGTTGAAGTAAAAGAAGAAATTCCTGCTGAACCAGTAATTGATTCTACAGCAGTTGAAACAGTAAAAGATTCATTAACAACTGAAATAGCACAAAATTAATTATGATAGCATTAGAAGTAAGTACTGCGGGATTAATTACAACAACCGTAATTTCGTTTTTAGTTTTATTATTGGTTTTGGTTGCTGTTATTTTGTTTGCAAAAGCAAAATTAGTTCCATCAGGACCTGTTAAGATTAAAATTAATGGAGATGAAGAAATAGAAGTTGGATCAGGAAGTTCATTATTATCTACATTAGGAGGAGCAAAAATTTTCTTGCCTTCTGCTTGTGGTGGTGGTGGAACTTGTATCCAATGTAAATGTAAAGTTCTTTCAGGAGGTGGTGAGGCGTTACCAACAGAAACACCACACTTTAATAGAAAAGAACTTGCTGAAGGTTGGCGTTTAGGATGTCAAGTTAAGGTAAAAGGAGATATGACTATCGAAGTTCCAGAGGAAGTATTTGGAATTAAAAAATTCGAAGCTAAAGTATTCTCGAACTACAACGTGGCATCATTTATTAAGGAGTTCGTTGTAGAATTACCTGAAGATATGCACTATGAGCCAGGTGGATATATCCAAATTGAAATTCCAGCTTGTGAAATTAAATATTCTGATATTGATATTACAGCACATCCAGTTGAACACCCAGGTGAACCTGAAAAATTCAAAATGGAGTGGGATAAATTCAATTTGTGGCCATTAGTTATGAAAAATGACGATACAGTTGAGCGAGCTTATTCAATGGCTTCTTACCCAGCTGAAGGTCGTAAAATTATGTTAAACGTTCGTGTTGCTACTCCACCATGGGATAGAAATATTAACGGATGGATGAAAGTTAATCCAGGTATTGCATCATCTTATATTTTCTCAAGGAAAGCTGGTGATCCTGTAACAGTTTCTGGACCTTACGGTGAATTCTTCATCAACGAGTCTGATGCAGAAATGTTATACATCGGTGGTGGAGCAGGTATGGCGCCAATGCGTTCGCACCTTTACCACTTATTCCGCACAGTTAAAACTGGAAGAAAAGTAACTTATTGGTACGGAGGGCGTTCTAAACGTGAATTATTTTATGTAGATCATTTTAGAGCTTTAGAAAAAGACTTCCCTAACTTCAAATTCCATATTGCATTATCTGAACCTTTACCAGAAGACAACTGGAAAGTGAAAGATGGTCCAAATGGAGAAGGTGATGGATTTGTAGGATTTATTCACAATGTGGTAATTGAAAATCACTTGAAAAACCACGAGTCTCCTGAAGATATTGAATTCTATTTCTGTGGACCACCAATGATGAACAACGCAGTTGTAAAAATGTGTGACGATTGGGGTGTGCCAAAAGAAAATGTTCGTTTCGACGACTTTGGAGGATAAACCAATTCAAAATAAAACCAAAAAACCGATTCAATTTGAATCGGTTTTTTTATTACTACTTCTACAAATGTTTAACTTTGTATTATGGAAGAACTAAGTTTACAAGAATTGCATCAAATAGCTATGAACCATGTAGGTAAAGATTTAGAATCGAAAGGTTTTGAGTTTATTGCAATTAATAGTCAATTAAAAAAGCATCCACAATTTATTTGTGTAGATAAAAAGAATACTTTACATTTTGTAATGATTCAAGCTGTTCAATATCCTGAAAATCCTCAAGAATATGATGTTATTTTCATGGAGACTTTTTTAAAGCACGCAAAAGAGAAAAAGCGAAAGTTCTGTTTGCTGGTGTAGGTATTGCAAATGCAGAAAATTTTGAACTTCCTGTTTACAAAACTTCCGATTATATTATAAATTATGATGGCTTTAAAGAATTATTATAAGGTTTTAGTAGTATTGTTTGTTGTTGCTTGTCAAAGAGAAAAAAAAGAAGATTTTTTTATCATTCAAGGAGAAGCACAAGGAAGTACTTATTCTATTAAATATATTGCAACAGAAGAATTGGTTTCTAAAAAAGATATTGATTCTTTATTAACAGAGTTTGATAATTCATTATCCACTTATAAACCTTCTTCTAGTATATCAAAAATAAATAATGGTGATACTACAGTTGTAGTTAATGACTGGTTTGTGGATACTTATAAAGCATCACAAAAAATTTATGAAGAGACAAATGGGTTATTTGATCCAACTATTGGTGTGTTAGTAAATGCATACGGGTTTGGGCCTAACCATCAGCATAAAAATCTTTCTCAAAAGCAAATAGATAGTTTGTTGCAATATGTTGGTTTTTCAAAAGTACGAATCAATGAGAATAAAACTATTCATAAAGATTTTACTCAAACTTACTTTGACTTCAATGCAATTGCTCAAGGTTATTCGGTTGATGTAGTGGTAAATTTCTTAAAATCGAAAGGAATTCAAAATGGGATAGTAGAAATTGGTGGAGAATTATTTGCTCTTGGAAAAAATACGATTCAAAATAAAAATTGGGTAATAGGTATTGATGATCCTTTACAATCTCCTGAAGAAGAACGTAAACTGATTGCAAGTATCAAATTAGAGAATTTAGGAATGGCGACATCTGGTAATTATAGAAAAGTAATTGTCGATAGTATTACAGGCGAAAAATTTGTACATACCATTAATCCTAAAACGGGAAAACCTCAAAAAGGTTCTGTATTAAGTACAACTATTTTAGCTTCAACTTGTGTTATGGCAGATGGTTATGCAACAGCTTTTATGGTTATGAATTTAGAAGAAGGAAAAGCCTTTTTAAAAGAACATCCAGAGTTGTATGTAATGATAATGTATGTAGATGAAAATAATGAATTACAACAACTACAAACTGAAAATTTTAAACGCTTAATTAATTAATTTTGTCAAGCTGAATTCATTCCAGCTTCTAAAAAATGTTGAAGAATCTGACACGAGCTTTAGCGAACTGACGAAGTAATCAAGTTCAGATTGACATTTGTTTTATTTCCTAACAACAGGAATAATCTCTCCTTTTGCAAGACAATATTTCTCTACTAATTCAGGTGATAGTTTTGAGGTGTAATCAACTTCGTCAACTTCGAAACCAATACTACGTAATTTGTCAAAATAATCACGTCCGTAAACACGCACATGGTCGTATTGCCCGAAGATTTTAGCACGTTCTTTTGGATCTGTAATAGAATCATCTGCAAAAGTTGTTTCACGAGATAAATCTTGAGGTATTTGAAAAATTCCCCAGCCGTTTGGTTTCATCACACGATATAATTCTTGCATCGCTTTTGTATCATCTGGAATATGTTCTAAAACATGATTACAGAAAATAATATCAAACGAATTATCTTCAAAAGGTAGATTGCAAATATCAGCCTTAACATCAGCTAATGGCGAAAGTAAATCGGTAGTTAAATAATCTAAATTTTCTTGCTTTTTAAATCGTTTATAAAACTCTTGTTCTGGAGCAAAATGTAAAACTTTTAATTTATCTGTCGAGGAGAAAAAATTAGTTTCATTCTGTAAATACAACCACAACAAACGATGTCTTTCTAAAGAAAGTGTACTTGGCGACAAAACATTATTGCGTTGGCTACCATAGCCGTAAGGCAAAAACATTTTAAAACTTTTGCCATCAATAGGATCGGTGAAACGATTTCCTTTTAAAGCAAAAGCTAAAATAGGTCTAACAACAATGCTTAAACGAATTAAGATTGGTCGTGGAATTGTGTTGAGAACAAATTTAAAAAATTTCTTCATTATAAAACTAAAGGCACTTGTCTTAAACCATCTTCTTCATTTGAAGTAATTCCTAATGCTTCATAAATATAAGCGAAAGTAGAAAGTAATTCAGGTTTACCATCAACAATAGCTACATCGTGTTCAAAATGAGCACTTGGTTTTCCGTCTGCAGTTGTAATGGTCCAACCGTCTTTATGTTGGCGAATGTTCTTAGTCCCTAAATTAATCATAGGTTCAATGGCAATTACCATTCCGTTTACTAATTTTTTACCACGGCCTCTTTTTCCATAATTTGGAACTTCTGGATCTTCGTGCATTTTTCTTCCTAATCCATGACCACATAATTCACGAACAACACCATAACCGTAACTTTCGCAATACTGTTGAATAGCATAGCCAATATCTTCAACACGATTGCCAACTTTAGTTTCGCGAATTCCTACATAAAGTGATTCTTTAGTAACTTGAAGTAATTTTTTTGTTTCTGGTGCTACTTCTCCAACTTCAAAAGTATAAGCATGATCGCCATAAAAACCATTTTTAAGTGCGCCACAATCAACCGAAATAATATCACCTTCTTGTAATGGAATATCGTTTGGAATACCATGAACCACTTGAGTATTAGGACTCATGCATAAAGAATTAGGAAAGCCATACATTCCTAAAAAAGCTGGTTCTGCTCCATGATCACGAATAAATTCTTCTGCGATTTTATCTAAATATAATGAAGTAACTCCTGGTTTTATTTCTTTTGCAATTACACCTAAAGTTTTTGAAACGATTAAAGCACTTTCGCGCATTAACTCAATTTCTTCTTTTGTTTTTATTACAATCATAACTCAAATTTGAGTTGCAAAAATACAATTTTTAATGTTAATAATTCATATCTATTGTTAGAAGCTTTTCCAGCTTTCGCCAGTCGCTTTTTACAACGTCAGTTCGAGTGTTCGCTAAAGCGAATTTATCGAGAACCGTTGTAAAAGAGCTTCAACAAAGGCTCAATCTGGGCTATTGGAACTTTAAATGAGAAAAGTCATGTTTTTTGTATAAATTGAGAGGTAAATTTGTGCAAAATTTCTAAGGTATGGGAAAATATGTATCGGCAGCCGAGGCTGTCAAAGTTGTAAAAAGTGGAGATAGGGTATATGTGCAAGCTGCGGCAGCAACGCCCACAATTTTAACAAAGGCATTAGCTGAAAGAGCAGCTGAATTAAAGAACGTGGAAGTTTGTCACTTACATACTGAAGGTGAAGCGCCCTATGCAAATCCAGAGTTAAGAGATAGTTTTCATGTAAATTCTTTCTTTATTGGAGCAAATGTTCGTCATACACTTAAAGCGGGAAATGGTTCTTATACACCAGTTTTTTTGAGTGAATTGCCACAATTATTTAGAAAAAATGTTTTGTCGTTAGATGTGGCATTTATTCATGTTTCGCCACCCGATATTCACGGTTATTGTTCGTTAGGTGTTTCAGTTGAAGCAACAGTTGCAGCTATTGAAAATGCTAAAATTGTAATTGCTCAAGTAAATCCGCAAATGCCAAGAACTTTTGGAGATGGAATTTTACACATTTCTGAAATTGATTATTTAGTAGATGTAAATATTCCGATTTATGCTCATGAAATAGAACCATTTACAAAAGAAGAAGAGAAAATAGGTGAATACGTAGCTTCTTTAATTGAAGATAGAAGCACACTTCAAATGGGAATTGGTTCTATACCAAATGCAGCATTGAGTAAATTAAAAAACCATAAAGATTTAGGTTTGCATACCGAAATGTTTTCTGATGGAGTAATTGATTTAATCGAGAGCGATGTTATAAATTGTAATTTTAAAGGAACACTTAGAGGAAGAGCATTAGCAACATTTCTTATTGGTTCCAAAAGATTGTATGATTTTGTAAATGATAATCCGTTCATTGAAATGAAAGAATCTTCAATGGTTAACGATACGGCTAGAATTCGTAAAAATCCAAAAATGGTTGCAATCAATTCGGCTATTGAAGTAGATGTTACCGGACAAGTTTGTGCAGATTCTATTGGTAGTAGAATGTATTCTGGTGTGGGTGGACAAATGGATTTTATTCGTGGAGCAACTTTAAGTGATGGTGGAAAAGCGATTATTGCATTGCCTTCTGTTACAAGAAAAGGAGAAAGTAGAATTGTTCCTTACTTAAAGCAAGGAGCTGGAGTTGTAACTACTCGTTCGCACGTACATCATGTCATTACTGAAAATGGAATTGCTGATTTATATGGAAAAACGTTAAAACAAAGAGTTGCCGAATTAGTAAAAATAGCCCATCCAAATCATCAAGAATGGATTGATAAGGCTTATTATGAAATGATAAACGGTAATTAATAAAATAGATATTTTGTTATAAAATTGTAAATATTTGAAAATAAATAGAATGAATAATTTTTATAGCATTTAAAAGACTACCTTTGAACCAAATTAAATTTTTTTAAATGAATATTTTTGTAGGAAGTCTTCCTTTTAACGTAGAGGAAGCAGATTTGAGAGAATACTTCGAAGAATATGGAGAAGTAGCTTCAGTAAAAATTATCACTGATAAGTTCACTGGTAAAAGTAAAGGTTTTGGATTTGTTGAGATGCCAAGTGATGAAGCAGCTCAAAAAGCAATTGATGAATTAAACGGTGGAACTATCGATGGTAGAAAAATTGTTGTAAACAAATCTGAACCAAAACCACAAGGTGAAAGAAAACCTTTCAACCGTAATGGTGGTGGAAATAGAGGTGGTTTTAATAGAGATAGAGATAACAGCAGAAGCCGTTATTAATATTGTTTTTAAGATACAATTTAAAAAATCCCGTCTTTATACTAAGACGGGATTTTTTTATTCTGGTTTTCCTAATGTTTTAAATAAATTTAAAAAAGCTGATAAATAAGCGTTCTCTAGAGAAATTGTAGCCAGCTGTGCACTTACTAATGAGTTTTCTCTGGAATTAATTAAAAATACTGAACTTTCTCCAGCAACAAATAGTTTGTCTTCACCATCTAGCATGGTGTTGTAATTATTAACCAGATTTCTATTGATGTCTATTTGTTTTTTATACGAATTGATTTCTTTTTTTTGAGCTTCAATTTTATTGTTAAGTGAAACCTTTTCTGTTGCAAAACCAAATTCAGAATCTTGCACCTGTAATTTGGCTAATTTGTATTGCGCTCTTTCTTTTCTTAAAAATAATGGAACCGAAAAATTTACACCAATTTTATAATCTTCAAATCGATAATCATCAAATGCACTTGGTTCCGATAAATAATTGTAACTAGCTTCTAGTTTGGGTAAAATTTTGTTTCCTTGTAAACGTCGGTCTACTTTTAAAATATCTAATTTACTTTGTAAAGCACTTAATTTTGGATGTTGTTCAATAGAAACATTTTCCAAATTTTCTAAGTTTAATTGGTTTGGTAATACCAAAGCCAAATTACTTTCGGGATATAAACTTTCATCAATTTCGAGCGGAATATTGTTTTCTGTCCATAAGTGATTCGAAAGTTCATAGCGCGCTTTAGTAAGTTTTAATCTTGATTTTTCTAAACTTAATTTTCTTGAGTTTAAAGTGATGCCAACTTCAACGCTGTCGATGGCTGGTTTGTCACCTAATTCAATAGATTTTACAATACCGTTGTAGCGCACTTTAGCATTTTCAAGATATTCTTCATACAATTTTACTTCGTCAAAACTTTGTTTCCAATTGATATAGCTAATTGAAGCTTGATAAAGCACTTCAGTAAGCATGATACTTTGTTCAGCAATAGCAACATTTTGATATAATTTGGCTTGTTTTAACTCAGCCATTCGCTCATTAATCCATAAACCTTGTCCAATTGGAACTGTAATTCCAACAGATGTTAAACCGCTATTTGGTAAAGTATTTTCGGGATTTATATAAATTCCTTCATTATTGTCAAAAGCTGCTTTAATCTCTATTCCATACCAAGTTGGGATTTTAAAACTACCATTAAAAAAACTATAATATTGTTTGTCGCCATATTGTTTTTCATTATAGCTTGCTTCAATTTTTGGATCAAATGCACCACGGGCTTTCATCAATTTTGCTTGACCTTCCGAAATTTTTAAATTAGCTTGTTTAGCTAAAGGATGAAATTTTTTAACATAACCAATAAATTCTTCATAGGTTAATTCATTTGAAATATCTTGGCTCCAACTAAAACCTTGAATAAACAAGAAAGCAATTAAGAATTTAAATTTCATAGACTTACTTTTTTGAATCGTTTGTATTCGTAGGTTGATAGAAATTAGGAGGGAACCCATTAAGTGTTCGCCAAATTTCAAACCAAATAGGAACATTTTGTAGTAACGCCATAGTTTGTGTTCCAGCACCAATGCTTAATTGCTCGGGCCACTTTTTATCCTCTGGATCTGGAGCAATTAAAACACGATATTTTCCGTTTGCACTAATAAAGTTCTCCTTAGCAACAATTACTCCACCAAATGTTCCATAAGACATTCCCGGCCATCCGCTAAAAACAATTGTTGGCCAGCCATCGAACCAAACACGCATTTTTTCACCTTTATGAATTAATGGAAAATCTATAGGATCTACATAAGTTTCAACAGCAATTTCAAAGTTAGCGGGCATTATACTTACAATTGAAGTTCCTTCTTTAATAGTTTCTCCAATTCCCGATTGTAAAGCTCTATTTACGTAACCATCTTGCGGAGCTGTAATGTAATACAAACCATTTCTAATTTGATAGTTGGTATATTGGTTTCTTAATTTATTTACTTGAGCTTCAGTATCAAATTTTGAACTTAAAGCGGTTTGTTTATCACTACTTGCTTTAGCAGTTTTTTCAGCATACTCTGCAGAAATTCTGTTTAATTCCATTGTAGCATTTAAAACCTCGTTTTGACTTGTAATATATTTGTTTTCTTGTGTGATGATTTTGGCTTGCATTTCTTGCAATTTCACGCGTTTTTCTTCTACAGCGGTCATTGGTTTTAAACCTTCATTATTTAAAGCTACCGTACGATTATATTGTGTTTCAGCAATTTTTAGCTGTGTTTTTATAGCTTCTAAATCTGTACTATCGCTCTTAACTTTCAGGAACGATTGTTTTAATTTGTTTTGGGCTTGGTTTAGTTTTAAGTTTTTTTCATTACTAATTGCACCCATTTGCATATCTAGCGCTTTTACTTTTTGATCATAAGATTCTACAGCATTTTCTTTTGCTCTAACTTGATTTCCTGTGTTTTCGACCAAATTAGGATCTAAATAATCCTCTTTTATTTCAGAAATAAATAAAATGGTATCGCCTTTTTTTACAAAATCTCCTTCTTGAACATACCATTTTTCTATTCGCCCAGCAATAGCTGAGTGAATGGTTTGAGGTCTTTGATCAGGTTTTAAAGTAGTTACAAATCCATTTCCTGAAATATTTTGTGTCCAAGGCAAAAAAAGGAAAATAAGTCCAATTATAGCAAAAGCGAAAAGTATTTTTCTAATAACTAAATAACTCTTGTCTTCTTTAAAAATTACACTCGATTTATATTTATTGATGTCTAAAAGAGTGTCTATTCTATTTTTAGTGATGTTTAGCATAGTTTTAGTCTTTTAATTTACCTTGAGTTAAATTGTATATTTTGGTTTTATTGGTTTCCCAATCTTTATTATTGGTAATCACAACTACAGTTAAATCTTTTTGTTCTTCAAATAAATAGTTTATAATTTGTTTTGTTTGATTTGGTTCTACTTTACTTAAAGAATCCTCTAGAAGTAAAATTCTTGGTTTCATTAAAATGGCTCTAGCAATGAGGATTTTTTGAACAACTGATGAATTTATTTGTTTGCCATCGGTACAAAGTTTTGTGTCTAATCCGTTAGGTAACGATTTTATATAATCGGTTAACATAACTTTATTTAAAACTTCTTTTACTTCATTCATTGTTATTAATTGATTGTTGAATGTTAAATTTTCTAAAATTGTACCTTCAAAAGTCCCTTGATTATAAGTTATAATACTAATTTTTGATCTGATTTCATCTAAACAAATTCGTTTACTATTTGTATCATTGATGAAAATAGTTCCAGATGTGGGATTAATTATTTTTGCCAATAGTCGCATTAAGGTAGTTTTTCCCGAACCGTTTGAACCGTTGATTACAATTTTATCTCCTTGATTAATTTTTAAATTTACATTTTGGAGAATTAAATTTTCGCTATCGGGATATTTATAATTAATATCTTTTAATTCAATATTTAAGTCCTTTTCAAGATATTCACATTGTTTGTTATTAGCATCTTTTTCAATTTCTAAATCGACAACAGTGCCTATTTTTTCTAAAGATGTTAGTACATCATAGAACAATTCTAAAACACTAAATAATTTTTCTACAGCATTTATAATGGTTAAGATAATAATTTCGGCAGCTACAAATTGCCCAATGTTCATTTGTTGGTTCAATACTAAAAGTCCACCAATAATTAATAAACCAGCCGTAATTAAAGTTTTGAAGCCAACTAGTTGAATAAATTGTTTCTTTAAAATTTGGAAATGACTTTCGCGATGTTTTAAATATTCGGTAACGTATTTGTCATTTTTATCTAAAGAAAATTCGAATAAATTTTCATTTTTAAAGCTAAGGTTGTTACGCGCAATTTCTTGTATCCAGTGTGCAACTTTATACTTGTATTTCGACTCTTTTAAACTTGTTTCAATACCTGAATTAAAATTAAATTTAAAAATATAATACAATAAAAAAGACAATACAATTCCAAAAAAGATAAAAAAGGAATGGTATAGGGCGAGTAAAATTAAGCCAAATATGATTTGAAGAATAGCTGTTGAACTGTCTAATAATAATTTAGAGAGACCTTTTTGAACTGTTAAAGTGTCAAAAAAACGGTTTGCTAACTCTGGCGGATATTGATTGTATAATTGTTCATGTTTAATTTTTGGAAATCTATAAGCAAATTCAAAAGATGATCGTACAAATATCTTTTGCTGTAAATTTTCTGAAATTCGAAACTGCATAATTTTAAAAATCCCAACAAAGATTACTCCTATAACCACAAAAATTATGAGAATAACCCATGAAGTTGAAATTTTTCCAGCTTGAATTAAATTTACAATGGATTGAATACCCAACGGTAAGCTTAAACTGATTAAACCTCCAAAAATGGAATATAAAATTATTTGATAGATATCTTTTTTATCAAGTTTAATTAAATTTTTAAATCTCTCTATTGGTTTCATAAAACAACTTTTTTGATTAGATTAACATAAAAGGCATTTAAAGAGTTTACTTCTGATATGTTTGTAAGATTTGAAAAATGCTCTTTTAAATAATGTTGATGTAGCGCTCCTTGAACTATTGAAGATGCTAATGTTTTGGCAAAAGTATAGTTAGGATTTAGTTCGGTTATCATGTTTTCTAATCGGTTTACGATTCTTTGATATACATTAAAAAAGCCTTCTTTAATTTCTTGATCTACTTCTTTTGTTAGAAATGTTTTAGAAAATTCAGCTATAACAATTTTATTTAAAATAGATTCGTTAATATGTGCTGTTCTATCGTCATTTTCAACGTTATTGGCTATAATTTCGATAGTTTTCTCAATTTTTTCAATTGGAAGTTTAACATTATGAGTACTAAAAACGATACGATACTCTATCCAAGACCAATACCAAGTAGATAGATAAATCAACAGTTTGTGCTTGTTTTCAAAATAACGATATATTGAACTTTCGTTTGATTGGATTTTTTTTCCTAATTTTTTAAAGGTAAAATTTTCAAATCCTATTTCATTGATAAGAAAAATACTATGTTCAATTATGTTCTTGCCTAAAGCTGTGCTTTCAGGATTTTTCAAAAACAACTTTTCGTTGATAGAAATACTTATATTATGAGCTAAATTTTCCATACTCTAAAAAAATATAAATACAAAAATAATAGTATTACTATTAATATATGAAAGTTTAACTTTTATTTTAGATTTTTGAAATAAAAAATCCCACACGAAGTGGGACTAAAATTTTAAAGTAAAGAGTGGCATGTCATAACATCAGGTTTATTTATTCCCATGAGTTCTAAAATTGTTGGAGCAATATCTCCTAAAACGCCATTTTGTATATTTTTTAAATCTTTGTCTACTAAAATAATTGGAACCGGATTTGTAGTGTGTGCTGTATTTGGAGAACCATCTGGGTTAATCATCGTTTCACAGTTTCCATGATCTGCAATGATTATTGTGGTATAATTATTTTCTAAAGCAGTATTTACTACTTCCTTTACGCAAACATCAACAGCTTCACAGGCTTTTATAGCAGCTTCCATAACACCAGTATGTCCAACCATATCTCCGTTTGCAAAATTTAAACAAACAAAGTCAACTTCTCCTTTTTTCAATTCTGGAACCAATGCATCTTTTAATTCATAAGCACTCATCTCGGGTTGTAAGTCGTAAGTAGCCACTTTTGGTGAATTCTTTAAAATACGCGATTCGCCATTAAAAGGTTCTTCACGACCGCCAGAGAAGAAGAAAGTAACGTGAGGATATTTTTCTGTTTCAGCTATCCGGATTTGCTTTTTATCAGCTTTTTCTAAAACTTCTCCAAGAGTTTCTGTGATGTTGTCTTTATCATAAATAACATGAACATTTTCATAAGTTTCATCATAATTTGTCATGGTGACATAATACAAATTTAACTTATGCATATTTTGTTCGTGGAAATCTTTTTGAGATAAAGCTTCTGTTAATTCGCGACCTCTATCTGTTCTAAAGTTGAAGAAAATAACAACATCTCCATCTTTTATTTTTGCTACTGGTGCATCATTTTCATCAACCATTACAATTGGTTTAATAAATTCGTCAGTAACATCATTTTTATAACTTTCTAATACCGATAAAGCTGCATCTTTACTTGGAGTTCCTTCTGCATTAACAACTAAATCATAAGCAATTTTTACGCGTTCCCATCTTTTATCACGGTCCATTGCGTAGTAACGACCAATAACAGAAGCTAATTGAATAGGTTTGTTATAAATATAGTTGTTTAAATCTTCTAAATACAATGAACCAGATTTTGGATCCACATCGCGACCATCTGTAAAAGCATGTACAAATAAATCTTTTAAGCCAAAATCTACAGCAACATCTAAAAGTCCTCTTAAATGTGATGTATGACTATGTACACCACCATCGGAAAGTAAACCTAAAAAGTGTACTGGTTTGTTGTTTCCTTTTGCATATTGAAGTGCTTCTAATAAAGCTTTTTCGTTTTGTAAAGTCTTATTTTGAACTGCTAAATTAATTTTTGCTAAATCTTGATAAACAATTCTTCCTGCTCCAAGATTCATGTGGCCAACTTCAGAATTTCCCATTTGACCTTCAGGTAAACCAACGTTTAAACCGTCAGTTCTTAATTGTGCATTTGGGTATTTTGTATATAAAGAATCAATGTATGGAGTATTAGCATTGTCGATTGCAGAAACTTTAGGATCAGGCGATTTTCCCCATCCGTCAAGTATCATTAAAATAACTTTTTTATTCATAATTTTTGGTTTTTACAAAGATAAGAATTTGTTAGGCTGTGATTATAATTGGTAACCAAAAATTACGAAATCGATTTAGGTTTTTACAACCAATTTTTAGCTTGATTGTAATCGATATAATATCGTAAACTTACAGATAAAATATGGTTTAAATTGTCGCTTACTAAATTTGAAAAATTTGAACCAAAATCTTTATTAATATTTCGATCAAATGTATTCGCATTATTACGGTATAAAACCGAAAGTTGACTTCCTGGCGCAAACCACCATGAATAAGATAAATCTAAATTCCAGGTACTAAAATTAGAGTTTTTGTTTTCGCTATAAGTGTTGTTTTCAGTTAATGTTCCATCGTTATTTAAGGTGTGAATAGAATTATTTTCGGCATAAGACCAATAATGTCTTACCGATAAATTAAAATTCATATTACTATTAATGGAATATTTGCCGGTAATTGAGTTAGTATAAGTTTCTCTATTGCGTTTAGCAAGATAAATTTCTGAAGCATCACTGTCTATAAATCCTACGTTGTTGAATTGTTTGTATATATCAAAACTATAGACTATAGAAAGTCTATCGCTAAAACGATAACGCGGACCAATAGTTATTCCATAATCATATCTGTCTTTTTCGGATGTGTTTGTGAAATATGGATTAATATCTAAAGCAAATTTGTAGTTATAGTTTGAGGAAAAATAAACCCAAGAACCATATGTGTCTGGATAAATTACAAAACGACCATCTTGTCTAGCTTCATAATAATCGTAATTTTTAAAAGGAGAGTAATCTATTCCACCACCAAAATAATGGTTCTTTTTATTGGTAGAACTAAAGTTAACATTAAAGTTGTTCGATTGTATTTTTCCTGATACATTATTGTATTCAAAATACGAATTTAAGTTTATGCGAAACGTATTGAATATTTTGGTTGGGTTCAATATTCTATAATTGACATTGTTAGACCAAGACGTGTAGTTTGTTTGAAAATTAATTCCCAAGTCATTAGGATCATATTCTTTTGAAATATAATTAACACCCGAAGAAAATCTAACTTTTCCAGCAGTTTCAGCTAAATACAATGAAGTATTGTAGCCGCTGTAGTTCTTTTCAACATCGTAAACAGAACTCATTTTCATATCTCCAGATGCGTTGAATGTATTTTTTTTAGTATTTAAATCAAATAAAACTCCAGTTACATTAGCATCTCTAAAACTTCCGTCTCTAGTTACATTGGTATTAATTAAAGTAACCGAAGAGTTTTGATTAAAACGCTGATCTAAAACGGTAACATTATAGTTTGTTAATGGCGCAACAACAACATCTCTATGTTTGTTTTCAGCTTCGTTGTAAGCAGATGCTTTAGTTTTTTCGGTAATAGCATTCAAGAAACCTATTCCTAATCCATCTTTATCTCTACCCGATATTTTAATGGCATTTAATAAATTAATTGTTGATGGAAAATCTTTAATTTCTTCATCATCTCTAACATCAATAGTTACATTTGGTACTTGACCAATTCGTCTTGTGTACAACAAGTTTCCTTTACTAAATAAATCAGTTCCTTCTGTAAAAAATGGACGGTTTTCATTAAATTGTTGTTCGAATGGACCTAAGTTTAAAACGACATTATCAAATTTTGTTTGACCAAAATCAGGAACTAATATAGCATCTAATGTAAATGCATCATTAATACCATACTTAATATCTAAACCAAGTTTTCCTGTAAGTTCATTGTCTAATTTGTTTACATTATGATATCCTGATGCGTAAGGGATAAAAAATAATCGAGTAGGAGGTTTTATGTTTTCGATTCCAGTTAAAATTCCAGCCTGTTGAGAAAATGCTCCAATTTTAGCATCAATAAAATTCCACGTAAATTTTTGTCTTTTTCGTCTTACTTCTCTAAAAAAGTTTATACCCCAAGTTTGTTTTTTTTCGTTTGAAAAGCGCAAAGCAGCATATGGAATTTTCATTTCTACAACCCAGCCTTCCGAAGTTATTTTAGCTTTACTTGTCCAAATTGCATTCCAAGTATAATCTTCGCCATTTTGTGAAGTAAAGTTACAATCGGCTTGTCCATTTGCAGCATTTACATAAAATTGGAATTCTTGCTGACCGTCATTATAGCCATTTAATAACACTCCAAAAAGATCTGCAGTGCCAAAATTATCTCTCTCGGTAATTTCTTTTAAAATAAGATTTGGTTCACTATCTTTTAATATTGCGCCTACATAAATAGCATCGTCATCATATAAAATTCTAACATCGGTTTTTAATTCATCAGGAATAGATTTTCCATTGTCGGGATCTAACATAAAAAAATCAGTAGCAATTTCAGCGTTTTCCCATTCACTTTCGTCTAAATTTCCATCAATGTTTATTTGAGATTTTATTCTAGTAGCACTTACTGTTTTTTTATTTGAATTTACAATCTCTTGACTGTAAAAAAAATGGGTAATAAGAAACAATAAAAAGCTGATATTTAAGTTTTTATGCATGATTGATGATTTTGTCCAAAAATAAGAGTATAAAAAAAAAGAAGAAAATATTTATTAATTCTTTAACTTTTATGCAGTTTATCGATTAAATACATAAAAAAATTTGTTTCCAAAAAAATAATAAATATATTTGGCTCACTGTTAACCTAAAACAACTACAAGATTTACAATGATTTACAAGTTTTTACCCCTGTTTTTATTGAGTTTAATGTCGTTTGGAACTTTTGCTACAAAAGTTGAGAATAAAGAGGATAAAAATATTAAAGTAATTACGAATACTGATCCTAAACTTTTAGCGGAAAAAAGTAAAGTTGCTTTTGAAACACGATGTAAATCTTTTTATAGTGAAATTTTAGCAGATGATTTTAGTTTACCTCAATATGAAAGTTTTACAAAAGCATTTGAAGGTTACGAACAATTAAAAAATCAAGGTAAAGTTCAAAATGAAATTTTAACTATTGTTGATTTTAGTTTATCTTCTAGTGAAGATAGAATGTGGGTTATCGATATGGCTACAAAAAAAGTGATATTACAAACATTAGTAGCTCACGGAAGAAATTCGGGAAGTGATTTTGCAAATACTTTTTCTAATAAATCTGAATCTTATCAAAGTAGTCTTGGTTTTTATTTAACTGGCGAAGTTTATCAAGGAAAACACGGAATGTCATTAAGACTAGATGGTCAAGAATATGGTATTAACGACAATGCAAGAGATAGAGCTGTAGTAATACACGGTGCAGATTACGTTTCTGAAAATTTTATTAAAGCAAATGGAAGATTAGGAAGAAGCCAAGGTTGTCCTGCTGTTTCTTATGAAATTCACAAAGAATTAATTCAATTGATAAAAGATAAATCAGTTTTATTTATTTATCACCCTTCAAGAAATTATGTAGCAAAATCTAAGTTAGTTTCCTAAACTCTCATAAAGTTTTTTGTCGAGATCATAAATATCTTCACGAAATACAAGTTGATTTCCATCAGACCAATTGGTCCAATACAATAAGAAAACATTAATGCTATTTTTTATAGGAATAGTTTTAGTGTTTTTTCTGTTTATAATAGTATCCATTTCGCTTTTTTTCCATTTTTCATCGTTTAGTTTTAAAATAGTTTCACTAAGTTTTAATGGGTTTTCAACTCTAACACAACCTGAACTAAGCGCTTTATATTCTCTACTAAAATAATCACGATGATTGGTGTCGTGCAAATAGACCATGTGTCTGTTGTTGAAATTGAATTTTACAAGACCAAGTGAATTATTATAGCTTGGAGATTGCACGTAACGGTAACTTTTTGAGTTTTCTGGATCCCAAAATTCCGGAGATACAATATTCCCTGCTTTATCAAAAATTGAAATTTTATTTCGATCAAAATAGTTTCTGTTCTTTGTTGCGGAAGGCGTTAAATCTTCTTTAATTATTGTGGGTGGAACTGTCCATGTTGGGTTAAAAACCAAGTTTGATATTTTAGAGGTTAAAACAGGTGTTCTTCTAGTGCTTTTACCTACTACAACAGTATGGTTTTCGATAGTATCATTGTCTTTTACAAAATTTAAAGAGTAATCAGGAAGGTTAATTAAAATATATTCGTTACCAAAATCATGAGGGAACCATTTCCATCGTTCCAAATTAGCAATAATTTGCTCTCTACGCTCATTTTTAGAAAAGTTCAATGCCTTTACAGTGCCTTTTCCTATTACTCCATCTGGTTTTAAGCCATGCCTTTTTTGAAATCTTTTTACTGCAACAAAGGTTGTCGAATCATAAATTGGAGTAATAATACTGTCAGTTTTTGTGTAATCTTTCCAATATTTTAGTCTTTTTTTAATTGAAACAATAATTGGAGTTGTGTCGTTAAGTTGAATTTTATCTTTAACTTCTATTTTATTAAAATGATAATCAGGAAATTCTTCTAGTAAAACCAGACTTCTTTTGATTCTCTTGTACATAAAGTCTTTTGGTTTTAGGTTTTTTAATGATGATGAAACCCTTGTGTTTTTTATAGCATTTGCTAGGCTGTCACTCAGTGGTAGTTCTTTTTTGATTAAATCCCAATCTTTGTAAAGTTGAGTTGGTTTTAATTTTCCTTTATACAAATGAGTAGCGATTTTTCTATAATTTTTAGTCAATAAAATGTCATAGTCAATAATTTCGTTATCGTCCATTTTATCTCTTTTGCTTTCTAATTCTTTTATTTTATCAAATTCGTAGTCATCAGCATTAAGTCCGTCTTTGTGGCAAAATTTTATTTCATTTATTAAATCGGTTCTGTTTTCGTCATTGTACCAAATCTCGTAATTGTTCAATTTAGCGTAATACAATTTTAGTGAATCGTCAAGTTTTTCTAAAACTTCATTCGGAATTGGTCTTATTATAGTATTTGTTTTAGCATCTTTAATTAAATCTTGATTTTCGGCAACAGAATCCCTATTGTCTTTTTTGCAAGACAATTGTATTAAAGAAAAAAATAGTACAAAAGAGTAAATTATTTTATTCATGCAATTGATTTGTACATTAAATAATGTGTTCCTATTCCGTTAATCTCAAATTTTGTACCAAAAGTTTTATAACCTAATTTTAAATAAAAAGCCAATGCACTTTCTCTAGCATTGAACCAAATGATTTCGGTTTTGTTTGAAATTGTAATTTTTTCAACTTCCTGAATTAGTTTTTCACCAATTCCTTTTCTTTGATATTCTTCTAAAATTGCCATTCCTCTAATTTGAAATTGATGTTCCGAATTAAAAGAAAGGTTACTTAATTTGTATGTTGAAACTACACCAATTAGTCTATTTTTTACAAAACAACCCAAATGAAAAGTGTTAGAATCATCGTCATTATCAAATTTGCACGAATCTATTGGTTTTCCTTTTCTTAAAATTTCATGTCGAATAGGAAATGTTTCTTGAGGTGTAATGTTTTTAATTTCAATCATTTAATTTTAAAATTACAAAAAAATAAGATTAAATGACTGTATGAAAGAGATGGGATTATAAAGATAGCTTGAATTTTTTCAAAAAAAAATTTGCAAATGATTAATCTTTTAAATTATATTTGCACCCACAAAAGTAAACGCTTTTGAATTGCGGGAGTAGCTCAGTTGGTAGAGCGTCAGCCTTCCAAGCTGAATGTCGCGAGTTCGAACCTCGTCTCCCGCTCTTAGATTTTACTGGATTATAATATTATTGCGGGAGTAGCTCAGTTGGTAGAGCGTCAGCCTTCCAAGCTGAATGTCGCGAGTTCGAACCTCGTCTCCCGCTCAAAAAAAAGCCTTTCAATTTGAAAGGCTTTTTTATTTATAATATTTCGAAAATATTTGTTTCGGGTTCTAGTTCAATAGGATCTTTTCCAGCAACAAACCAACGAGCTGTTAAATTTCCTTTTAAAGTTATTTTGTCTCCTTTTACATCTAACCAACTTCCTTCTCTTAATCCAATTACAGGTTGAGGATTGAATTTGTGAAATTCATTAATTCGTGTTTCTCTAGTTTCTCCCATGTGAGTTGAATTATTATCGGGATCTAGATAATGAGGGTTAATATTGAATGGAACCATTCCAAGAGTTCTAAAGCTTGGCGGATAAACAATAGGCATGTCATTTGTAGTTCCCATTGTTAAGCCGCAAATATTACTTCCAGCACTAGTGCCTAAATAAGGAGTTCCAGTTTTTAGTTTTTGTTCTAATGTATCAATAACTTTAGTTCTGTATAATTCGCTAACTAACAAAAATGTATTGCCGCCACCAGTAAAAATCCCTTTTGCATTTTTAATAGCTTCAATTGGATTTTCAAATTCATGAAGTCCTTTTACTGTTTTATTAATTTTAGAAAAAGCTTCTCTTACTTTATTTGTGTATTCATCATGACTTATGCCACTAGGTCTTGCAAATGGGATAAAAATAATCTCATTAGTGTTTTCAAAATGAATTGTAAGTTCTGAAAGCAAATACTCTAAATAGCTTCCATTATGTAGCGTAGATGTACTAGCAATTATTAAGTTTTTCATCAATTTAATTTTTTTCAAAAATACGTGTTTAACATAAGTTTATCAAGTCCTTAGCATTTAATTGGGATAACACTAGATTACTTTTACTTTATAAATTTAACTACATGAAGCTAAAGTTACTCGTTTTCCTTTTTCTACCTTGTCAATTTGTTTTTTCTCAAGATATTTTTTTGATGAAAGGGAAAGTTGTATCCGATTCACGTAATTTAGAAGGAATTCACGTAGTTAATTATTCTAAACATGAAGGCGTTACAACTGAAAGAGGAGGTTATTTTTCTGTAAATGTAAGTATAAATGATACTTTGCTTTTTAGTGCAATCCATTTAAAAGGTTATATGCATGTTGTAACAGAAGAAGATAAAACTAGAGAAAATTTCTTTGTTCCAATGGAGTCAAATACCAATTTGCTAGATGAAGTTACGGTTACTAAATATAAATATGTTACTACAGAAAATTTAGGAATTATTCCAAGAGGAATGAAAAGTTACACGCCAGCAGAAAGAAGATTAAAACAAGCTGTAGGAGAAAATAGATATGGTTTAAGTTCGTCTGTATCATTTGATGGAATTTTAAATGCAATATCGGGTAGAACGGCGATGCTTAAGAAAGAAGTTGAAGTAGAGAAAAAAGAGCGTTTAATAGATGATATAAAATTTCAGTATGATAACGAATATATGATGAATAAACTGCATCTTGAAGAAGATTATGTAGACGGATTTGTGTATTTTCTTTTAGACGAACAAGAGTTTTTAATTCCTTTTAAAGAAAAAAATAAAACCATGTGCGAATTTGTGTTGAGTAAATTAGCAACTAAGTTTTTAGAACTTCAAAATGAAAATGCCAATGAGAAATAACTACTTCATTTTACTTTTATTTTTTATACAATTTTCTTTTTCTCAAGAAAAGGAACGAGAAGTTTTGGTAGGAAAAGTTGTTTCTGATTCGTTAGAAGTCGAGAATATTACAGTTTTAAATTTAAGTTCAAATATTGGTTCTGTTTCAGATTTTGATGGTAAATTTTCTATTAAAGCTCGAGCAAGTGATACATTAGTGTTTCAAGGGTTGTCGTTCGTTTCCAAAAAATATATTTTATTAGAAAGCGATTTTTTAATTAATGAATTCAAGGTTAAATTACAGGTAAAACTAAATGAACTCAACGAAATTGTTGTTACTCCAAATAGTTTAACGGGAAATTTAGCTGAAGATTCAAAAAAAATAAAAGTATATGTTCCAAATCTTGCAGGTATTGATTTTAGTAAACTCAGTTTTCCAGACGATCAATATTCTAAAGTTGCAAATCCATTAGAGAAAAGTGGTTCTAGTCCACTGACGGGTATTAATTTTAATAAGATTTTAGATTTATTTGATACTGCTGAAAAAAGAGAAAAAAGGAAAAAAATTAGAGCAGAAAATATTGCAAACGAAAAATGGTTAAGAGAGGTACAATCAGAATCTTTTTACGATCATTTAATGAAGCGTTATTCGCATAATTTTATTGTTGAAAATCTTAAAATTAAAAATGAAGACATTGTTTCTTTTATTGCTTTTGCCGATCCAGGTTCGTATCAACTTGCTGAATTTTTAAAATCTGAAAATGAATTAAAGTTTGTGGAATATCTTGTAGCAAAATCTTCTGAATTTAATCGTAACAAATTGGAAGAAAATAATACTAATTTAAAATATGAAGACTAAAAAGCTATTTTTTTTATTGGTTTTTGCAGTTGTACTGTCATCATTTGCTGAGGTACATAAATTTTATGTATCGGTTACTCAAATTGATTTTAATCAAAAAAAGTCTCGAATTGAATTTACAACTCGAATTTTTATTGACGATTTAGAAAAAGCCTTAGATAAAAAATACAACACAAAATTAAATCTTGCAACCAAGCAAGAATCGGAAAAATCAAAAGAATACATCGAAAAGTATCTTTTTGAAAAAATGTCGATTTCGATAAATAATAAAACAAGAAAACTAGTCTTTTTAGGTTCAGAATATGATAATGATGTGTTAATTTGTTATTTAAAGGTTGATTGTTCTGAGAAAATAGCTACTTTAGGCCTTTATAATTCAATTTTAACAGAATTATTTACAGAACAGCAAAATATTGTTCACACAAATATTAATTCAGTTAAAAAAAGCTATTTGCTAACACAAACTGATAAAGAAACTAGAATAGATTACTAATAGAAAACTAATGAGAAAGAATCTTTTATTTTCTGCAATGACAATTGTTTTTTCAACAGTTTTATTTGCGCAAGAAAACAAAACAGAGGAGCCTAGAAAACCAGGTCATTACAACGAAAACAAATTTCGTCAGTTAAATGAAGAAATTATGGCTTCGCCAAATATGTATCGTTCAGCAAGTGGTGCTCCAGGGCCTGAGTATTATCAGCAAAAAGCAGATTACAAAATGAACCTTGAGCTGGATGATAAAAATGCTAAGCTTTATGGTTCAGAAACTATTACTTATCACAACAATGCTCCAGATAAGTTAGAATATTTGTGGTTGCAACTAGACCAAAATATGCGTGCACCTCAGTCTTTAACTCCGTTACAAGAAAGTCAAAGAATTTCACCTGCCTATACACCAGATAGATTTGCAAAACAGTACATGGAAGAACCTTTTCAAGGAGGTTTCCATATCGATTATGTAAAAGATGCAAAAGGAAATGCAATGAGTTATACCATCAATCAAACAATGATGCGTATCAATCTTGCTCAACCTTTAAAACCAGGAGAAAAAATTACATTTTCTATTAAATGGTGGTACAATATCAATAACTACAGAGTAGACGGTGGTCGTTCTGGTTATGAAGAATTTGAAGACGGAAATCGTTTATATGTTATTGCGCAGTTTTATCCAAGAATGGCTGTTTACAGCGATTTTGAAGGATGGCAAAACATGCAATTCTGGGGTAGAGGTGAGTTTGCTTTAGCTTTTGGTGATTATGATGTAAACATTACAGTTCCTGCAGATCATATAATGGAAGCAACAGGTGTACTTCAAAATAGAAAAGAAGTTTTTACGGCAGAGCAAGTAAAAAGATGGGAATTAGCAGAAAAAACTTTCGATAAACCAGTTATTATTGTTACGCAGCAAGAAGCTGAAAATGCTGAAAAAGGGTTTTCAGAAAAAAAGAAAACATGGAAGTTTAAAGCGCAAAATGTACGTGATTTTGGTATTTCTACTTCAAGAAAATTTATGTTAGATGCAATGGCGGTTAAATTAGAAACTAAAACACCAATGGCTATTTCTATCTATCCAAAAGAATCGAATCCATTATGGGGAGAATATTCTACAAAAGCAGTAGCACATACATTAAAAACATATTCTCATTTTACTTTTGATTATCCTTATCCAAAAGCTGTTTCAGTTTCTGCTGAAGACCAAGGAATGGAGTATCCAATGATTTGTTGGAATTTTGGTCGCCCAGATAAAGATGGAAAATATACAGATAGAGTAAAATACGGAATGTTAGGTGTTATTATTCACGAAGTGGGTCATAATTTCTTTCCAATGATTGTAAATTCAGATGAAAGACAATGGACTTGGATGGATGAAGGTTTAAACACATTTTTAGAATTCCAAGCGGAAAAAACATTTGATCCAAACTTTCCTTTAGATAGAGGTCCGGCTGATAAAATTGTTCCTTACATGAAAGGTGACCAAAGTTTTATTGCGCCTATTATGAGTAACTCTGAAAATATTTTCCAATTTGGTAACAATGCTTATGGTAAGCCTGCAACTGGTTTAAATATTTTACGTGAAACTATAATGGGTCCAGAATTGTTTGATTTTGCTTTCAAAACTTATGCAAACCGTTGGAAATTTAAGCATCCAACACCTGAAGATTTCTTCAGAACTATGGAAGACGCTTCTGCGGTAGATTTAGATTGGTTTTGGAGAGGTTGGTTCTATTCAACTGATTATGTAGATTTAGGTGTAAAAGAGGTAAAACAATATTATGTTACGCTTGAACCAACAGAAGAAATGAAGAATTTTGCACAACGTAGAGGAAGGTTTTTAAGAGATATGGGACCGTTTTTATATTTAGTAGACGAATCTAACAAAGAGTTTAATCCAGAAACTAAAAAAGCTTTCGAAGTGGGTGATGTTCAAATGTTAAACGATTATTTAGATAAAAACTTTACTAAAGAAGAAAGAAATGCTTTAAAAAGTCCGAAATATTTCTACGAAGTAGAATTTGAAAAATTAGGTGGAATGCCAATGCCAATTATCTCTGAAGTTCAGTTTGAAGATGGATCAAAAGAATTACATAAATTCCCAGCTCAAATTTGGAGAAGAAATAACGATACGGCGAAAAGAGTTTTTGCTACTGATAAAAAAATCACAAAAATTCAATTGGATCCAAAATTAGAAACTGCAGATATTGATGTAGCTAATAATATGTGGCCAAAAGAAGAGTTACCATCTAAGTTTGATGAACTTGATAAAAAATAAAAAAAGGCACTTGTTAAAGTGCCTTTTTTTATTCATTTGTATTATATCTTTGTACCTTTGTTTTAAAATTACAAATAATGTTTGGTGTAGGTTTTTCTGAATTAATTTTCATAGTTTTTATAATTTTAATGCTTTTTGGGTCGAAAGAAATTCCTCAAATAGCTCGATTTATGGGTAAAACAATGGCTCAAATTAAAAATGCTACAAACGAAATTAAATCTGAAATCACGAAAAGTGCTCAAGATAATGGTTTTGATATGAATACTTTAACGGGTGGTGTTTCAGAAGAAATTGCTAAAGCAAAAACAGAAATTAATAATGCAGTTAATCCACTAAATCAAATAAATCCTTTAAACGATATTACTTCCTCAATTGAAAAACCTATTCAAGAAGCGAAAGAAGATATCGAAAATTTAACTGGACCTATTAAAAGACAAAATTAGTTTTGGAACAATTACTTTCACTAGATAAAAAAATATTTGTTTTCTTAAACGGACTTGGTTCTGCACAATACGATGCTTTCTGGCTTTTTATTACCAAACAATTGCATTGGACGCCATTTTTTATATTGGTGTTGTATTTTGTGCAAAAGCAAATTGGTTGGAAAAAACTTGGAATAGTTGTTTTATTTATTGCCGCTTTAATTGCTTTTACCGACCAAATTACTAATGTTTTTAAATTCAGTTATGAGCGTTTACGTCCGTGTAAAGATTTAGAAATAAGTTCAATTATAAGAATTGTAAAATGTAGTGATACCTATAGTTTCTTTTCAGGTCACGCTTCTAATTCTATGGCAACTATGACATTTATTTTTCTACTTATGAAACAAAATGGAAAAAACTTGTATTGGTTGTACATTTTTCCATTAGTTTTTGCTTACAGTAGAATTTATCTTGGGTTGCATTTTCCAAGTGATATCTTAACAGGTTACTTTTTCGGAATTTTATCAGGAACTTTGTTTTTTAAAATTTACGAAATTTTATCAAAGAAATACAATTGGTAATTTATAAAACTCGGCTTACCGTTAAACCGTCTCTAATTGGTAATAAAACAGTTTCAACCCTAGGGTCGTCTTTTAGTAATTGATTATATTCTAATAAAATTTTAGTTGATTTATCTTTTGGATTGAGTTCCTCTAAAACTTTTCCACTCCACAAAACATTATCGCTTAATATAATGCCGCCTTTATTCATCATGGGCACAATCATATTAAAATAATTGAGGTAGTTTTCCTTATCTGCATCAATAAAAACTAAATCAAATTTTTTATGTAAAGTTGGGATAATCTCTAATGCATTTCCAAGATGTTGGAATATTTGATCTTTATAAGCTGATGCGTCAAAATATTTTTTTTGAAAATCGACTAACTCTTCATTAACATCAATAGTGTCAAGTGTTCCATTTTCAGCTAAACCTTCTGCTAAACAAAGCGCTGCATAACCAGTATAAGTTCCTATTTCCAAAATATGTTTCGGATGAATAATTTTAGAAAGCATACTTAAAACTCTACCTTGAAAATGGCCACTCAACATGCGTGGTTGTAAAATTTTCTGATGTGTTTCTTTGTTAAGTTGAGCTAGTAATTCTGGTTCGTTTTCAGAATGTGCAGCAACATAGTTTTCTAATTCTTCCGATATAAAATGCATAAAAAAAGAATGTTTTTGTCATTCCGAACTTGATTCGGAATCTTTAAATTGATGAGCTAAATTACAAAAACTTTTTCGTTCTATTAAGAATTTGATATTTTTACGAAATACATGTATTAAATTTATAAAAATGAGAAAAGCCTTTCTAGTTTTTGCTATTACTTCACTATCTATTATAGGGATTTTAGGGTATGTAAATAGTAAATTTCTTTTATTACTTCTAATTTTTGTTCCTTTAATCCTGATGGGGTTTTATGATATGTACCAATCTAAACATACCATTCGTAACAATTTTCCATTATTAGGAAGAATGCGATATCTACTAGAAGAACTTGGCCCAGAATTACGTCAATATTTTATAGAAACAGATACGGATGGAAAACCTTTTAACCGTTTGCAACGAAGCATGATTTATCAAAGAAGCAAACACGTTTCTTCAAACAAACCTTTTGGAACGCAGTTAGATGTTTACGATACCGGTTATGAATGGATTAATCATAGTTTGAATGCAATTCCTTTCGATAAATTAGCAGAAAACCCCAGAATAAAGATTGGATCTTCTCAGTGTGCAAAACCTTATTACGCAAGTATGTTTAATATCAGTGCTATGAGTTACGGTTCACTTAGTAAAAATGCAGTTCAAGCATTAAATGCAGGAGCGAAAATAGGCGATTTCTTTCATAATACTGGCGAAGGCGGTTTGTCTCCTTATCATTTAGAAGGAGGTGATGTGGTTTGGAATATTGGAACAGGTTATTTTAGTACTCGAACTCCAGATGGTAAATTTTCAGTTGAAGAATTTTCGAAAAGAGCAACTTTAGATAATGTGAAAATGATTGAGATTAAGTTTTCACAAGGAGCAAAGCCAGGACATGGCGGAATTCTTCCTAAAGCTAAAGTGACAGATGAAATTGCAAATATTCGTTTAGTTTCAAAAGGACACGATATTATTTCACCACCAAAACACTCAGCTTTTTCAACGCCTTTAGAATTGATGGATTTTGTGAAGTTATTAAGAGAAAATTCAGGAGGAAAACCAATTGGGATGAAGCTTTGTGTGGGAAATAAATCCGAATTTATAGCTATTTGCAAAGCAATGGTACAAACAAAAACTTATTTCGATTTTATTACAGTTGATGGAGGAGAAGGCGGAACAGGTGCAGCACCACCAGAATATTCAGATCATGTAGGTATGCCAATGCGTGATGCTATTGCATTCGTGTATGATTGTCTAAAAGGTTTCGGAATTAAAGATGAAATAAAAATTATAGCTAGTGGAAAAGTAGTTTCAGGTTTCGATATTATTAGAACTTTATCACTTGGTGCCGATTTGTGTAACTCAGCTCGTGGAATGATGATGGCACTTGGTTGTATTCAAGCTTTAGAATGCCATGCAAATACATGCCCAACAGGTGTTGCAACTCAAGATCCTGATTTGGTTAAAGGTTTGGTTCCTCAAGAAAAAAGTGTTCGCGTGGCACAATATCAAAAAGAAACAGTTCATAGTGCTTTAGAGTTAATGGCCTCTGCTGGTCTACATCATCCAGATGAGGTAACTCGCGATGTGGTAAGTACAAGAGTAGAGCGTAATGTTGTAGAAACTTTTGCGCAAACATTTCCTGAAATTCCAACTGGTTGCTTGATAAATGAAGAAAGTGTTCCTTCAAGTTTTCTTTATTTTTGGAGAAAAGCTTCAGTTGAACGATTTTAGTTTAAATTTGCACCATGCAAACTGAAAAGAAAGATATTCGAGCTTTAACCAAAGAACAATTACGCGATTTTTTTGTTTCAAATGGTGATAAAGCTTTTCGTGGAAACCAAGTTTACGAATGGTTGTGGCAAAAACGTGCGCACACTTTTGAAGATATGACAAATATTTCAAAAGAAACACGTGCTATGCTTGAAGCTAATTTTGTAATCAATCATATCAAAGTGGATACGATGCAACGAAGCGAAGATGGAACGGTTAAAAATGCAGTTCGTTTGCATGATGATTTGATTGTAGAGTCGGTTTTAATTCCAACGGAAACAAGAACCACTGCTTGTGTGTCGAGTCAAGTGGGTTGTAGTTTGGATTGCGAATTTTGTGCTACAGCTCGATTGAAAAGAATGCGAAATCTTCAACCGGACGAAATTTACGATCAAGTTGCAGCAATAGATAATGAAAGTCGTTTGTATTACGACCGACCATTATCAAATATTGTTTTTATGGGAATGGGTGAGCCTTTGATGAATTACCCAAATGTGATGAAAGCGATTGAAAAAATTACATCACCAGAAGGTTTAGGAATGTCGCCTAAAAGAATTACGGTGTCAACATCTGGCGTTTCAAAAATGATTAAGAAAATGGCCGATGATGAGGTGAAATTTAAATTAGCAGTTTCATTACATTCAGCAATTGAAGAAATTCGAAATGAAATTATGCCCTTTACCAAGAGTTTTCCATTACCCGAATTACGTGAAGCATTGGAGTATTGGTACAAAAAGACAAAAAGTAAAGTTACTTACGAATATGTAGTTTGGAAAGGAATCAACGACGATAAAAAATCAATTGATGCCTTGGTGAAGTTTTGTAAATATGTTCCTTGTAAAGTAAATTTAATCGAATATAATCCTATTGATGATGGGATGTTTCAACAAGCTTCAAACGAAGCTATTGAAAATTATATAACGGCATTAGAGAAAAATAATATAGTGGTTAAAGTAAGAAGAAGTAGAGGAAAAGATATTGATGCCGCTTGCGGACAATTAGCAAATAAGTCTTAGTTTTTTTCTGAAATTTAATTACTTTTGAATCCTGAATGAAGATAGTTGAGCAAATAAAACAGCCTATTACAGTCGAGATGGAACTTTTTGAAAATAAGTTCCGTGAATCGATGTCTACAAAAGTGGCTTTGCTTAACAGAATTACCCATTATATCGTAAACCGTAAAGGAAAACAAATGAGACCAATGTTTGTTTTTCTTACTGCAAAAATGGTTTCTGGTGGAACTGTAAATGAAAGAACGTATCGAGGTGCTGCTGTAATTGAATTAATTCACACGGCAACTTTAGTTCACGATGATGTGGTTGATGATAGCTACAAAAGGAGAGGTTTCTTTTCTATTAACGCACTTTGGAAAAACAAAATTGCAGTTTTAGTTGGGGATTATTTATTGTCAAAAGGGTTATTGCTTTCTATTGATAATAATGATTTCGATTTGCTTAAGATCATATCAGTAGCTGTTCGCGAAATGAGCGAAGGAGAATTACTACAAATTGAAAAAGCACGTCGTTTAGATATTACAGAAGATATTTACTACGAAATTATCCGTCAAAAAACGGCTACTTTAATTGCTGCTTGTTGTTCTCTAGGTGCTTGTTCTGTAAAACCAGAAGATGCAGAAACCATTGAACGTATGCGCAAATTTGGTGAATTAATTGGTATGGCATTTCAAATAAAAGATGACTTGTTCGATTATACGGATGATGCTATTGGTAAACCAACAGGAATCGATATTAAAGAACAAAAAATGACATTGCCATTAATTTATGCTTTAAATAATTGTTCGCCAAAAGAAAAAAGTTGGGTAATCAATTCGGTAAAAAATCATAATAAAGATAAAAAACGCGTGAAAGAAGTAATCCAATTTGTAAAAGATAAAAACGGATTACATTATGCTGAGCAGAAAATGATTCAGTTCCAACAAGAAGCGTTACAATTAATTCAAAACTTTCCTCAATCACCATACAAAGATTCTCTTACTTTAATGGTTAATTACGTTATCGAACGTAAGAAATAAGCAAATTTGTCAATAAGTCAATACGACAATTTTAATCAATGGCACATTGGCAAATAGATAAATTGACATATTTTTTAAAATCATACAACCATTTTAAAATCATTCTCGTCTTTACTAATAGAAGGCGAAATTCTAAATTCAGAATTCTAATTTCTAAATTCTTGAATGAAAGTAATTAATTTACATAAAGACGAAAACAGTATTATTCAGCAAGCGATTGAAAATAATCGTCAGGCGCAACATAGCTTGTATGAAAAATATTCGCCAAAAATGTTGAGTGTGTGTCGTTTTTACATAAAGGATTTGCATCATACGGAAGATGTAATGATTACCGCTTTCATGAAAGTTTTTACCAATTTAAAAAGTTTTGAACGAAAAGGGAATTTTGAAGGATGGATCCGAAGAATTATGGTAAATGAATGTATCGATTTTATTCGCATTAAAAAGAATGTTTTCAAAACAGATGAAATTGAAGATTATAAACATCAAGATTTAGATTTAGTGACGGAAATGCATGAATTTTCTGTTGATGATATTCAATTCATGATTGATAATTTGCCCGATGGATGTAAAACAGTTTTCAACCTTTATGCAATAGAAGGTTTTAAACATCAAGAAATAGCCGAAATGCTTAAAATTTCTGAAGGAACATCCAAATCGCAACTAGCTCACGCTAGAAAATTATTGCAAAACCAAATTAACCAACTTAATGCTGCTGAAAATGGAACCAAATAAATTTGAAAACCAAATTAAAGATAAGTTAGAAGGAAGAGCAATTCAGCCTTCGGCAAAATCTTGGGACAGGTTAGATGCAATGCTATCGGTTGAAGAAAAACCTAAGAAGAAATCTTTTCTTTGGTATTATGTGGCAGCTTCTTTGTTTTTTGTTTTTGGAGTTTCATATTGGTTTGTAAATCAAAACTCTAATGAAGTTATTCCTCAAAATACAATTGTAACAACAGAAGGTAAAGATTCTAAAGAATCGTTTGAAGAACAAAATTCAATAGAAAATAAAGTTGAAACGAATGATATTTTAATTGAAGATTTTCAGATAAATAAAAATTCAGCTATCGTTCAAAATCAAGAACCCAAAAATGTTAATTATGATAAAAAAATAAAAGTAGAAAACCTAAAAGAAGAGACTTTTATACAAAATCAAATTATTGAAGAAAAAGAGGCAATAGTTGAAAACAATAAACCAAAAACCAAAAACAACAAACCTATTTATGTTTCACCAGAAAAGTTATTGGCTTCTGTAGAAAATAGTCAAGAGAATATTTCAATAACTCATTCAAAAAAACGAATAATTCAATAAAAGTTAATCCAAATTCACTTTTGTCTTCTGTGGAAAATGAAATTAAAGAAGAATATCGAGAAACCACTTTTGACAAGTTAAAAAGGAAATTTAATGAAACAAAATCGGCAGTAGCAAATAGAAATTACGAATAATCATCAATATGTTTTTATTATGTTAAGCTTGTCTAAACATTTAAAAACCAAAATCAAATCATTTAAAAATCGAACAGTTATGCAAAAAATTATTCTTTACACATTAATTGTGCTTTTAAGTTTTATAACAAATCTTAATGCACAAGAAACCGATTCAACAAAAGTTCAAAAAGAGACTTTTGAACAAAGAGCACGAAAAATCGCTAATAAAATTGAATTTGTAACCAAATCAGAAAAACAAGCTTTAAAAGAAAAAGTAGAAGCTATTGATTTGCAATTAGAAAAGGTCAAATTTCTAAAGAAGAAGCAAGTCGATTAAAACAAGAAGAAGCGCAAAAAAGTGCCATTAAAATCGACACTGCAATTGCAAATTATAATGATGAACTTCAAGAATTAATTCAACAAAAAGTAAATGGCGAAGTTGCCTCAGTTGAAGGAATTGAGCAAAAAGGAGGAACAATGATTGCGATAGGCGGAAGTGGAAATGATTCAATTGGCAAAAATAGAACAGAAATTAATATTGGTTCTCTAAAAGTTTATCATGGCGAGGATGATAAAAAAGAAGACTTTCTAAAAGAACAACCTCTCAATTTGTATTTGCTTTTGGGTTAAATAACATCATTACCGAAAATGAAAGCTTAAACGAATCTGATTATAAAGTTTGGGGTTCTCATTTCTACGAATGGGGATTAACATTAAACTCAAGAATATTTAAAAATCATAATTTATTACATGCCAAATATGGTTTGTCTTTAATGTATAATAATTTACGTCCAACAGATAATCGTTATTTTGTAAAAAACGGAGATCTAACAGAACTTCAAGACGGATTTACAAATTTCAATGAATCGCGTTTCAGAAATGTATATTTAACAGCTCCAGTTCATTTAGAATTTGATTTTACGCCGAAAAAAACTGATAAGGATGGAAATTCTTACTTCCGTACACATCAATCATTCCGTTTAGCAATTGGTGGATATGCAGGAGTTCGTATTAAATCGAAACAAATATTAAAATACGAAGAAGACGATCAAAAAGTTAAAGTAAAACAAAAAGGAGATTTCAACGTTAATGATTTTAACTACGGATTAAGTGCTTACGTTGGATACGGACAATTAAGTTTGTATGCAAAATACGATATTAACCCACTTTTTAAAGACAATCCAATAGAACAAAACAATATATCTTTAGGATTACGATTTGATTTTAATTAATCTCTAAATTCCCCTCTTGAGAGGGGTTAGGGTGTGTAAAATACAAACCTGTAAGGTTTTTAAAACCTTGTAGGTTTTTTTGTGGAACTTTGTATCTTTGACTTCTGCCAAAATTCTTAAAAAATTGATTACACAAAAAACCATTGATGCTGTTTTTGAAACCGCCCGAGTAGAGGAGGTTATTGGCGATTTTGTGCAATTGAAACGTGCTGGAAGTAACTTAAAAGGGTTGAGTCCGTTTGTAAACGAAAAATCTCCTTCCTTTATGGTGTCTCCTGTGAAACAAATTTGGAAAGATTTTAGTTCGGGAAAAGGAGGAAATGTGGTGACTTTTTTAATGGAACACGAACATTTTAGCTATCCTGAAGCTATTCGATATTTGGCAAAAAAATATAATATTGAAATTGAAGAAACCGAGCAAACTTCTGAAGAAAATGCACTTGCAAATGAAAAAGAGAGTATGTATTTGGTATCCGAATTTGCAAGTAAGTATTTTCAAAATGTATTATTAAATACAGAAGAGGGAAAAGCAATAGGTCTAACTTATTTTAAAGAACGTGGTTTTACAAACGAGACAATTAAAAAATTTAATTTAGGTTATTCTCCCGATGTTTGGGATGCTTTTACAAGCGAAGCACTTGGTAAAGGTTATAAATTAGAGTTTTTAGATAAAACCGGATTAACTATTGTAAAAGAAGAAAAGCAATTCGACCGATTTAAAGGTCGTGTTATGTTTCCTATTCAAAGCATGAGCGGTAGAGTTTTAGGTTTTGGCGGACGCATTTTAACCAATGATAAAAAAGCGGCAAAATATTTAAATTCACCTGAAAGTGAAATTTACCATAAAAGTAAAATTCTGTACGGAATTTATCATGCAAAACAAGCTATAGCCAAACAAAATAACTGTTATTTAGTAGAAGGTTATACAGATGTAATTCAGTTTCATCAGGCTGGTATTGAAAATGTTGTAGCTTCTTCTGGAACTGCTTTAACACCAGATCAAATTAATTTGGTAAAACGATTAACGCCAAATATGACGGTGCTTTTCGATGGTGATGCGGCAGGTTTAAGAGCGTCAATTCGCGGAATCGATTTAATTCTAGAAGCAGGAATGAATGTGCGTGTTTGTGCATTTCCTGATGGTGAAGATCCAGATAGTTTTGCTAAGAAAACGCCTTATGAAGAGTTAGTAGCTTATTTAGAAAATAATGCAAAAGATTTTATTCAGTTTAAAGCTTCACTTTTAATGGACGAAGCTAAAAATGATCCTATTAAAAAAGCCGATCTAATTCGAGATATGGTAGTGAGTATCTCAAAAATTTCAGACAGAATTAAGCGTGAAGTTTATATTCAAGAATGTTCTAGAATTATGGATATTTCCGAAGATGTTTTATTTAATACTTTGGCACAATTAGATAAAAAGGATCTTAAAGATGCGAATAAAAAGTTTGTTCAAGAACAAAAAGAAAATGCTTTTTCAGTAATTAAGAATGAAGCACCAACTTCAAGACTACTTACTGCGGAAGAAATAGCAAATTTGTTAGAACAAAAAATAATTGAAATTTTAATTTTATACGGTAATAAAGAAATAGAATTTGAAGAAACTTATTTGCGTTTAAATGAAGATGGAGAAGAAGAAAACTTTACAGAAAAAAGAACGCTTAAAATTTTTGAAAAAGTCTACATGAATCTTCAAGAAGACGAAATTGAATTTTCAAATCCTATTTTTAAAAATTTGGTCAATCAAATTCTTAATGTTTATTTACAAAAAGGAAGTTTTGAGAAAAATGAATTTTCTAATCATTTAGACGAAACAACTGAGCCTATTGTTATCGATATCTTAATGAATGAAGATAAATATTCACTAGACGGTTGGCTCGAAAAAAGCAAGTTTTCGTAAAGGCTAAAGATGACGAACAGGTCTTGAAAAACTTAATTAATGAGACTTTAATTTCTTATCGAGAATTCTTAATTCAAAACTTAACAAAATGTTTGGTTGAAGATTTTACAGATAAAAAAATTGAAACTTCAATTGAAGAATTAATGCAAACTATAAACGACTACAACGCTTTAAAAGTAGCGGTAAGTAATAGTATTGGAAGAATTAGAACCGATTTTTTAAATAATATCTAAAGTTTTTGCTTTCGATAATAAATCGACAAAATTTGTAACATTTAATTTTGCTAATAATCTCAGTTTGTAAGTACTGATGGTTTTTTCGTCTAAGCTTAATATTTCAGCAATTTCTTTATTTTTCTTACCGTCATTTAAATAGCGCAAAACCTCAATTTCTCTTGTAGAAAGTTTTTTGAACAAACGTTCTTTTTTCTTACCACGACCTAGTAAATCAATTTGTTTTCTTACATCATCACTATAAACAACACCGCCATCAATTATTTTTTTAGAGCATTTTCAAGTTCTTTTAAAGACGATTTTTTTTCAACATAACCTTTAACGCCAGCTTTAATTGCAGTGGGAGCATACATTTTTTCAGAAACTGCAGAGAAAATTACAATTTTTGTTTCTGGAAAATCTTTTGTAAGTTCTTTTAAATCTCTAATACTAGAAATTCCATCAAGTTCGATGTCTAAGATTAAAATATCTACGTTTTTGTTTTGAAGTATGTTGAGCAAACTTTCTAAATTTGTAGCTAAACTAGAAACGTCGAAGAAAACACTATCCTTAAAGTAGGATTTCACTCCTTGTAAAACAACTGGATGATTGTCAGCGATACAAATCTTAGTCATGGCAATAAATTTTTGTTACTGCAACAGCGCCTATCAAAGATAATAAAAAAAATGTAATTTCTTGTTAAATTTTTACGATTATTTTAATTCTTTAGGAATCACACAAACTGGGATAGGATTCATTTTATGCTGGTTAATTGTATTTAAACGCTTGTAAATTTTGTAAACATCAGCTTCTCTTCCCGAAAACTCATCAGCGGTTTTGCCTAATTCTACTTGTTGCATAGCCCATTCTAGTTCGTCATAACTAGCACCAATTTGATCTTCATCCGATAAATCATTCTCATATAATCCATCTGATGGTTTTGCAACTAAGATACTATCGGGTACTTGTAAAAATTTAGCCAATGCTTTTACTTCACTTTTAACCAAATCGGCAATCGGACTCACATCGACGCCGCCATCTCCATATTTTGTGTAAAAGCCTACGCCAAAATCTTCTACTTTGTTTCCAGTTCCTGCAACTAATAAACCTCTAATTCCTGCATGATAATATAAAGTAGTCATTCTTAAACGAGCACGTGTATTTGCTAGAGTAATGTCTAGTGTTTTACGGTCATCATTTTGTTCCACTTGGTTAGAAAAAGCATCAAAAACAGGAGTTAAATCGGTGCGAATATCTGAAACATTAGGGAATCTGTTTTTTAATTGTGTAATGTGTTCAACAGCTCGGTTAACATGACTTTGATGTTGATGAATTGGCATTTCCACACAAAGAGTTGGTAAACCAGTTTGTGCACATAAAGTAGAAGTTAATGCGCTGTCAATTCCTCCAGAAATTCCGATTACAAATCCGTTAACTTTTGCGTTTGTTGCATATTCTTTTAACCAATTTACAATGTGTTGATTTATTTTTTCGGGATTGAAAGTTTCTGATATTGGCATTGTTTTGTTTTTAAATGATGAATACTTTATTTTCTGTTTCTAAAGTTGATACTATAAATGTATCTTTGCCGTTTATTTAACAATGTCTCAAATTTAAAAATTGTTTTCTTTATGAAAAAGCTTTTATTGGTTTCTTTAACAATTCTATTTTTATCGTGTGGCGATGAAAAAAAAGAAAAAGAAATTGTAGTAACGCAACCAGTTGATGTTAAAATTGAACGATTTGATAAGTTGTTTTATGAATCGAAACCAGAAGATTTACAAACGCTAAAAGCTAATTATCCTTTCTTTTTTCCGCCAGGAAATGAAGATACAGTTTGGACTAACAAATTGAGTAATCCATTATTAAAAGAATTGTACCAAGAAGTGCAAAAAAAATATGGAGACGATAAAGTTTTAGAAAAAAATGTTGGAGATTTAGTAGGTCGAATTAAACATTTCTTTCCAGAGTCTAGAACGCCAAGAGTTATTACTTTAATAAATGAAGTTGATAGAGAAGCAAAAGCAATTTATGCGGATACTTTAGCCATAATTTCATTAGATTGTTATTTAGGAAAAGATCATAGATTTTATACTGATTTTCCTGAATTTGAAAAAATTGGTTTTGAAGAAAACCAAATGTTACCAGATTTAGTGAATAGTTTTATGCAAGGAAAAATTGCGTCGCCGTCTGATCGATCTTTACTTTCTCAAATGATTTATTATGGAAAATTACTTTATGCTAAAGACGAATTAATTCCAGAAGTTTCTGATGCTGCTAAAATAGGTTATACCGAACAACAATTAGAATGGTGTAAAGCAAATGAAGCGCAAATGTGGAGTTATTTTATTGAAAATAAATTATTATACGAAGCCAATCAAAAAAACGAGTTTCGATTTATTCACGAAGCGCCATTTTCAAAATTTTACTTAGAAATAGATAATGAATCTCCTGGTAAAGTTGGGCAATGGTTAGGTTGGCAAATTGTTAGAAGTTTTATGGATAATAATTCCGTTTCATTCAATCAATTATTAGAATTAGATGCCAAAACAATTTTTGAAAGATCAAAATACAAACCCGAAAAATAATGAGTACTAAAAAAACAGATATAAAAATTTCAGTAGAGTTAGACGAAAATCAAGTTCCAGAAAAACTAAAATGGTCGGCTCAAGATGGTGGTGTTAATAATGAAGAAGCAAAAGCAATGTTGTTGTCTATTTGGGACAGCAAACAAAAAGAAACTTTGCGAATTGATTTATGGACGAAAGATATGCCAGTGGATGAAATGAAACAATTTTTCCATCAAACATTAGTAGCAATGGCCGATACTTTTGAACGTGCTACAACCGATGAAAAAATGAGTGCTACAATGCGCGATTTTTGCGATTATTTTGCTGAAAAATTAGATTTAAAAGCTTAAAATAATGAATTATTCTCAAACATCTGTTTGTTAATATCATCTATAAAATCAAGTAATTCATCTCTTCCGCTACTTTCTAGCGAAGATGTAACAAAATATTGAGGTATTTCTTCCCAGCCTGCTGCTAAAAGTTTTTTGCGATAGGCTGCTATATTTTGTTGGGCTTTTACTTTACCAATTTTGTCGGCTTTCGTAAAAATAATACAAAAAGGAATCTGACTTTCACCAAGATAATTAATAAAGTCTAAATCTATTTTTTGAGCTTCAAGTCTAATATCGATAAGAACAAAACCACAAACTAGTTGTTCTCTTTGTTCAAAATATTCTGTAATAAATTTTTGAAAAACTGCTTTGGTCGATTTTGAAACTTTGGCATAACCATATCCTGGTAAATCAACTAAATACCAATTGCTGTTAATCTTAAAGTGATTTATAAGTTGAGTTTTTCCAGGCTTTGAAGAAGTTTTAGCTAAGCTCTTTTTTCCTGTTAACATATTGATTAATGAACTTTTCCCTACATTAGAGCGTCCAATAAATGCATATTCTGGTAACGGTTCATTCGGACATTTCTTTACATCCGAATTGCTAATGATAAACTCTGCGCTATTAATCTTCATTTTTTTTAAAATTAAAATTCCCCAAAAAGGGGAATGTTTAAATATTATTTTTTTCTAACCAACTTAACAAAAGTGTGTTGAATTCATCCGGATGTTCCATCATGGCTGCATGACCACATTCGTTAATCCAAAACAATTCTGAGTTGGGAAGTAATTTATTAAATTCTTCTGCTACTTCAGGTGGAGTTACCTTGTCGTTTTTCCCCCAAATAATACAAGTTGGTGTCGTCATTTTGGGTAAATCCTTTGCCATATTGTGTCGAATTGCACTTTTAGCAATAGTAAGCGTTTTTAAAAGCTTCACTCTGTCGTTTACTGTTGCAAATACTTCATCCACAATTTCTTTTGTAGCTACTTTTGGATCATAAAAAACATCTTCACTTTTCTTCTTGATGTATTCATAATCTCCTCTTTTAGGATAACTTTCGCCCATACCGCTTTCATAAAGTCCAGAACTTCCAGTTATAACTAATCCTTTCATTAAACCCGGATACATTTTTGTGTGATACAAAGCAATGTGTCCGCCTAATGAATTACCTAAAAGTATTACTTTTTCAAATCCTTTATAAACAATAAAATCTTTTACAAATTTTGAAAAAGCTTTTACGTTAGTCTTCAGTATGTTTTGAGTGTATAATGGTAACTCAGGAATTACTACTTTATATCCATGTTTTGGAAAAAAATTAGCAACGCCATCAAAGTTACTCAATCCGCCCATTAAACCGTGTAATACTATGATTGGAGTACCTTCTCCAGCTTCAAAGTAAGTATATTTTTTATCTTTTTTGAGCATATTCTATTTCCAATTATTCAATTGAAATTTCAGCAAACTTACGCAAATTTAAGTTATACACCAATTATCATCTTATTTAATGTTTTAGAATGATTTTTTATTCGATTTTTTTTATTAGTGAATATACAATTGAAAATTGTAAGTATTTGATAATTAGTTTTCAAGTTTGTTTTGTTAATAAATTATACAAGTGTTTTTTGCTTTAGATTTTATCCAACTGCTGTTTTTGCTAACTTTTTAAATAGTTACCGAAATTTTATTTGTAAGAAAATATTTTTTAAAGTGTAAAAACTTATTAACAAAGTGGGGTTTTGTGGTAAAAAGTGGTAAATATTTTATATTTTTGTCTGAAACAAAGCTAAAAAATGAATTCATTTATAGGAACATACGAATGCAAAGTAGATGCTAAAGGGCGTCTTATGGTTCCTGTTGCACTTAAAAAGCAAATGAATGATTTAGAGGCTGGTTTTGTTTTAAAAAGATCTGTTTTTCAGCCTTGCATGGAGTTGTATCCTATGGAAGAATGGAATAAAATGATGGCAAAAATTAATAAACTGAATCGTTTTGTAAAGAAGAACGATGATTTTATTAGAAGATTTACAGCTGGAGTTAAAGTGGTTGAGATTGATGCTAATGGAAGATTGTTGATTCCAAAAGACTTAGTTGTGTTTGCTAAAATTGATAAAGATGTAGTGCTTTCTTCGGCTATTAATATCATTGAGATTTGGGATAAAAATCTTTATGAATCTTCTATAGAAAGTTCAGTTGATGATTTTGCTTCGTTAGCAGAAGAGGTAATGGGGAATTTAAATTTTGATGAGGATGGAATATCATAATCCGGTTTTATTAAAGGAAACGGTTGATGGTTTAAATATTAAGCCTAATGGAGTTTATGTAGATGTAACCTTTGGTGGAGGGGGCATTCTCGTGAAATAATGTCAAGGCTAGGTGAGAATGGTAAATTGATAGCTTTTGATCAAGACGAAGATGCGTTGCAAAATGCAATTGATGATGAAAGGTTTTTATTGATTAATGAAAACTTTAGAAATATAAAGAGATTCTTGCGTTTTCATGGCATTAAAGAAGTAGATGGTATTTTAGGTGATTTTGGTGTTTCTTCACATCAGTTTGATGTGGCTGAAAGAGGTTTTTCTACACGTTTTGATGCGGAATTAGATATGCGAATGAATCGTCGTGGCGATTTAAGTGCGTATCATGTGGTGAATGAATACGATGAACAAGATTTGAAAAGAGTTTTTGTTCAGTATGGCGAATTGAAAAACGGTGGAGCAATGGCAAATGTTATTGTTTCGGCTAGGAAAGACAAACAAATTAGAAATACAGAGCAATTAAAACAGGTGCTTTCTAAATTTTTGCCTGCGCATAAAAGTAATAAGATATTGGCTCAAATTTATCAAGCTATTCGTATTGAAGTGAATCAAGAAATTGATGTTTTGAGAGAGTTTTTAGAGCAATCTTTAGAGATATTGAAACCTGGAGGAAGACTAAGCGTTATTTCATATCATTCTTTAGAGGACAGACTGGTTAAGCGTTACATGCGAAATGGAATGTTTGAAGGAGAGCCAGAAAGAGATATGTTTGGTCGTTTTGAAGTTCCTTTTAAAATTATAGAAAAGTTAATTGTGCCTACAGAAGAAGAAATTGCAATTAACAATAGAGCAAGAAGTGCGAAACTTAGAGTAGCTGAAAAAATCTAAGGTATGAAACAGGGAGTTTACAGCCTTTTGAAAGCTAAATTTTTAGTAAGTGACGATGCTCTTAAAAATTGGAAGTTCATTGTTTTTTTAATTGTCCTAGCGATGATCATGATTGCAAATAATCATTGGTACGATGCTAAAAATTATAAAATAACCGAGTTAACGAATAAAGTTAAGGAGTTGCGTTCAGAGTTTGTAGATAAACGTTCCGAGTTGATGAAATTAAAAATGGAATCAACAGTTTCGAAAAAAATGGAAGAAAGAAATATTTTTCCTGCTGAAGTTCCTCCCACAAAAATTATAGTAAAACAAAAAGAAGATAAAAGTAAAAGTTTTTTTGAACGATTAAAAATATGGCAGTAAACCAAAAAAATACAAATTATAGAATGTATTTAGTGGCCTTCACTATGTTCGTGATGGCTGTTTTGGTTTTGGTTAAATTAAATAATATTCAATGGATAGAAGGAGAATATTATCGCAAATTAGCAAAAGAACGTACGGTTAAAAATTTTACTATTCCTGCAAATAAAGGAAATGTTTATTCGGCAGATGGTAGTTTATTAGCAACTTCAATTCCGGAGTATACTATTAGATTTGATGCTTTGTCGCCTTCCTCAGAAAATTTTTCAGAATTATTAAAGCCGTTAAGTGATTCGTTGGCAAAAATGTTTGGCAAATCAACAGGTTTTTATCAATCAGAATTGCAAAAAGCTCGTAATAATAAAAATCGCTATTTCTTAATTGCTCGAAAATTAAGTTATACCGATTATATGCGTATCAAAAGTTTTCCTTTATTCAACAAAGGAGCTTATAAAGGCGGAATTATTATCGAACAAAAAACAGTTCGTTCGCATCCTATTGGTTTAGTGGCACAAAGAACAATTGGTTACGAAAGAGAAAATGCAGACGGTTCTGCAAATGGTAAAGGTTTAGAATTTGCTTTTAGTACTTACTTAAATGGGAAAAATGGGCATCGTATGATGCAAAAAATTGCAAAAAGTCAATGGAAACCTATCAGTGATAATAACGAATTAGAACCTCAAGATGGTTACGATATTATTTCAACAATAGATGTATATATTCAAGATATTGCACATCACGCGCTTTTAAAACAACTAGAACATTATCAGGCAGATCATGGTTGTGTGGTTGTAATGGAAACTAAAACTGGCGAAGTAAAAGCAATTTCAAATTTAGGTAGAGCAGATGATGGTTCTTACTATGAAACTCAAAATTATGCTGTAGCCGAATCGCACGAGCCTGGTTCAACTTTTAAGTTAGTTGATTTGATAGCTCTTTTAGATGATAACAAGATTGATACAAGTAAAGTATATGATACAAATGGCGGTGTTATTGAATATTATAATAGGAAAGTAAGAGATTCTAAAAAAGGTGGTTACGGAAAAATTTCAATTGCTAGAGGTTTTGAGCTTTCTTCAAATACAGCATTAGTAAAAGCAGTAACCGATAATTATGCCAGCAATCCACAACAGTTTGTAGATAGAATTAACAGTTATGGTTTAAACAAACCACTAGGTTTACAATTAGTTGGAGAAGGAAAACCAAGAATTCCTCAACCTGGAGATAAAAATTGGTACGGAACAACATTGCCTTGGATGGCATTTGGTTATGGAGTTGCAATGACACCATTACAAACTCTGACGCTCTATAATGCTGTAGCAAATGATGGTAAAATGATAAAGCCATTCTTTGTTAAGGAAGTAAAAGAATGGAATAAAACCATTAAAAAATACGATATCGAAGTAATTAATCCTAAAATTGCTTCAGATGAAACATTAAATAAAGTTCGTGCGGTATTAGAAAATGTGGTAAAAAAAGGAACAGGTTCAAAACTATATTCTAAAGACTTTTCTATGGCGGGAAAAACAGGTACGGCTCAAGCAAATTATCGCGACAAATCGAAGTTACACTATGTGTCGTCTTTTGTAGGATATTTTCCAGCAAACGAACCTAAATATTCTTGTATTGTAATTGTGCATAAACCTAATGTAGCTGCAGGATATTATGGAGCAGATGTTGCGGGACCAGTTTTTAAAAGAATTGCTCAAAAAATTTATACCGATTCGCCGCCAACAAATCATATCAAGAATATTGATTCTGAAATTGCTTTGGTAGAACAAAACTATAATTCGTACTATAAAAAAGCGCAAGATATAACTACTAAAGTTCCTAATGTAAAAGGAATGCAAGTTATGGATGCAATTGCATTATTAGAAAATTTAGGATTTAAAGTAAAAGCAAACGGATTAGGAAAAGTGAAATCTCAATCTATTCAAGCGGGAGAACCTATTCATAACAACGAAACAATTGTATTAGAATTATCGTGAATATTTTAAAAGACATATTATATAAAGTACATCTTGAAGCGGTTCAAGGTGCAACAGATATTGCTGTAAATAAAATTGAATTTGATTCTAGAAAAGTAGAATTGAATGATGTTTTTGTAGCTATTCGCGGTTTACTTTCAGATGGACATGATTTTATTGAAAAAGCTGTAAATCAAGGTGCAATTGCAATTGTTTGTGAAGAATTTCCATCAAAAATAGTAAACGGAGTTACATATGTTAAAGTTGAAAATTCAAACGAAGCTTTAGCACATTTAGCTAATAATTTCTACGAAAATCCATCTTTAAAATTACGCTTAGTTGGTGTTACAGGAACCAATGGTAAAACTACCATTGCGTCATTGTTGTACCAAATGTTCAAAAAAGCAGGTTATAAAGTAGGCTTGTTATCAACTGTAAAAATTATGGTTGATGAAACAGAATATAAAGCAACACACACAACACCAGATTCATTGACAATAAATTATTATTTAAATGAAATGATTGAAGTTGGGTGCGAATTTTGTTTTATGGAAGTTTCTTCTCACGGAATTCATCAAAAAAGAACGGAGGGTTTGCATTTCGAAGGCGGAATATTTACAAATCTTTCTCACGATCATTTAGATTATCACAAAACATTTGCAGAATATCGCGATGTAAAAAAATCATATTTTGATAATCTGCCTAAAACAGCATTTGCTATAACAAATGTTGATGATAAAAACGGAAGTATAATGCTTCAAAACACAAAAGCTAAGAAAATTACTTATGCTATTAAATCTTATGCCGATTATAAAGCGCAAGTTTTAGAAAATCAATTTACAGGATTGCTTTTAAAAATTAATAACAATGAGGTTTGGACCAAATTAATTGGTTCTTTTAATGCCTATAATTTGTTAGCTATTTATGCTACTGCTGTAGAATTAGGAATTGAACAAAATGAAGCGTTGCGTTTACTTTCAGAATTAGAAAGTGTTTCTGGAAGATTTCAATATTTCATTTCAAGTGGAAAAATTACAGCGATTGTAGATTATGCGCATACACCAGATGCATTAGAAAATGTGTTGAATACCATAAATAATATTCGCACAAAGAATGAAGAATTAATTACAGTTGTAGGTTGTGGTGGCGATAGAGATAAAACCAAACGACCAATAATGGCTCAAATTGCTTCGGAACTAAGTACGAGAGCCATTTTTACTTCAGATAATCCAAGAACAGAAGATCCTCAAGTTATTATTGAAGAAATGGAAAAAGGTGTTGAGGCTCAAAACTTCAAAAAAACACTTTCCATTTTAGATAGAAAACAAGCTATAAAAACAGCATGTCAATTAGCGCAACCAAATGATATTATTCTAATTGCAGGAAAAGGGCATGAAACTTATCAGGAAATAAATGGTGTGCGCCATGATTTTGATGATTTAAAAATTGTAAAAGAATTATTAAGCCAACTAAACAAGTAACCTATGCTATATTACATTTTTCAATATTTAGATAAAGCCTTTGATGTTCCAGGAGCAGGTGTGTTTCAATACATCACTTTTCGTTCTGCAATGGCATTTATTGTGTCATTGTTAATAGCTACAATTTATGGTAAAAAAGTAATTAACTTTTTAAGAAAACAACAAGTAGGAGAAACAGTTCGCGAGCTTGGTTTAGAGGGTCAAACTCAAAAAGCCGGAACGCCAACAATGGGAGGAGTTATCATTATAATGGCAACATTAATTCCAGTTTTATTATTTGCCAAATTAGAAAATATATATGTTGTTCTATTAATAATTACAACACTTTGGATGGGAACTATTGGTTTTATAGACGACTATATCAAAGTTTTCAAAAAAGATAAAGAAGGTTTAAAAGGAAGGTTTAAAATTGTTGGTCAAGTTGGTTTAGGTTTAATTGTAGGATGTGTATTGTACTTTCATCCAGGAGTAACTATCAAAAAGGATATTGAAATTAATAAAGTAACTATTGAGAATATTGAAAAAATAAAATCGGTAGAAGTTAAGTCAACAGAAACAACTATTCCATTCTTAAAAAACAACACTTTTGATTATGCTAAAGTGTTGTCTTTTATGGGTGAGGGTTACCAAAACTGGGCTTGGTTAATTTTTATTCCAGTGGTAATTTTTATCATTACAGCGGTTTCAAACGGTGCTAATTTAACAGATGGAATCGACGGTTTAGCCGCAGGAACTTCAGCAATTTCAGTTCTAACCTTAGGTATTTTTGCATTTGTTTCGGGGAATATCATTTTCTCAGATTATTTGCACATCATGTACATTCCTAATTCTGGAGAAATTACCGTTTACATTGCAGCTTTTGTAGGTGGATTAGTAGGTTTTCTTTGGTACAATGCTTATCCTGCACAAGTATTTATGGGCGATACAGGAAGTTTAACAATTGGTGGTATAATTGCCGTAATTGCTATTGCAGTTAGAAAAGAACTTTTAATTCCAATTATTTGTGGTGTCTTTTTAGCCGAAAATTTATCGGTAATGCTACAAGTAAGTTATTTTAAATATACTAAGAAGAAGTATGGCGAAGGTCGAAGAATTTTCTTGATGTCACCTTTGCATCATCATTATCAAAAGAAAGGTTTCCACGAAAGTAAAATTGTATCTCGTTTTTGGATTGTGGGAATCCTATTAGCAATTCTTTCACTTGTGTTATTAAAACTTAGATAATATGCGATTAGTTGTTCTAGGTGGAGGAGAAAGCGGAGTAGGTACCGCAATTTTAGGAAAGAAGAAAGGATACGATGTGTTTGTTTCTGATTTTGGAAAAATAAAAGAAACCTACAAAGAAGTTCTATCAATTAATGGCATTCAGTGGGAAGATGAGCAACATACTGAAGATTTAATTTTAAATGCTGATGTAGTGATGAAAAGTCCAGGTATTCCTGATAAAGCTCCAATTATAAAGAAGTTGGTCGAAAAGGGAATCTCTGTAATTTCTGAAATTGAATTTGCAATCCAGTTTACAAATGCATTAACAATAGGTATAACTGGTAGCAATGGAAAAACCACTACAACATTATTAACCTATCATTTGTTAAAACAAGGAGGTTTAAATGTTGGTTTAGCAGGAAACATTGGAAAGAGTTTTGCATGGCAAGTTGCCGAAGATAAATTCGATGTTTATGTGTTAGAATTAAGTAGTTTTCAATTAGACGGAATTATTAATTACAAGCCACACATTGCCATAATTACCAATTTGAGTCCAGATCATTTAGATCGCTATAATTATGATTACAATCAATACATCGCGGCTAAGTTTAGAATAACGATGAATCAAGATGAAAACGACTTTTTAATTGTGGATGGAGACGATATAGAAATTCAAAAATGGTTACAAAACAATAAAATAGAAGCAAACGTCATTCCTTTTTCGCTTCAAGATAAAAATAAAGAAGGAGGATATGTACAAGAAAACAATATATATAACAACGTCAATAACGAATTATTTACTATGCCAATTAACGAATTAGCTTTAGAAGGAAAACACAACGTTAAAAATGCTATGGCTGCAACAGCAGTAGCGCAGTTGATGAAAATTAGAAAACAAACTATCAGAGAAAGTTTAAGCAATTTTCAAGGAGCAGAGCATCGTTTAGAAAAGGTTTTAAAAATTCAAGACGTACAATATATTAACGATTCAAAAGCTACTAATGTAAATTCTGTTTTTTATGCTTTAGATAGCATGACTACACCTACAGTTTGGATTGTAGGAGGAGTAGATAAAGGAAACGACTATGATGAATTAATGCCATTAGTTCGCGAAAAAGTAAAAAGCATTATTTGTTTAGGTGTTGATAATCAAAAGTTAATGAACACTTTTCAAAATGTAGTAGATACAATTGTAGAAACAACATCAATGGTTGAGGCTGTTAAAATTGCTCAAAAAATGGCAGAAAAAGGCGATGCAGTTTTACTTTCTCCAGCTTGTGCTAGTTTCGATTTATTTGAAAATTACGAAGATAGAGGTCGTCAATTTAAAAATGCAGTAAGAAATTTATAATATTTAAAATGAATTTTTTAAACAAGTTAAGAGGAGATAAAGTTATTTGGGCAATAGTTGTTCTATTGGCGCTTATCTCATTTTTACCTGTTTATAGTGCAAGTACTAACTTAGTTTATGTTATTGGTAAAGGTTCAACGTTAGGTTACTTGTTTAAACATTTAGTTCATTTATTTATTGGTTTTGTTATTATATTTTGGATACACAAAGTACCCTATCATATTTTTAGAGCACTATCAATGCTCGGTTTACCAGTGGTAGTCGCTTTATTGATATATACTTTGTTTCAGGGAACTACAATTGGTGGTGCAAATGCGAGTCGATGGATACAAATTCCTTTTGTTGGAATTAGTTTTCAAACATCTACTTTAGCGTTTACCGTTTTAATGGTTTATGTGGCGCGTTATTTGGCTAAAGTAAGCGATAAAGAATATTCCTTTAAGGATTCATTATTAGAGTTATGGTTACCCATCTTTGGAGTATTAATTTTTATCCTTCCATCCAATTTTTCTACAACAGCCTTAATCTTTTCAATGGTTTGTATGTTGTTGTATATTGGACAATATCCATTAAAATATCTAGGAGTAGTCTTAGGTTCAGGTTTTGTGGTGCTAATGTTGTTTTTCTTAATGGCAAAGGCATTTCCAGATAATAAATTGTTTAGTAGGGTTAGTACATGGGAAAGTCGAGTTGAACGATTTCTGCACGACGAACCTAATGAAGATGATTATCAAATTGAAAAAGCTAAAATTGCGATTGCATCAGGTAAAATTTATGGTTTAGGACCAGGAAAAAGTGTTCAGAAAAATTTTTTACCACAGTCTTCATCCGATTTTATTTTTGCCATTATTGTAGAAGAATATGGATTAATAGGAGCAATTGGAATTGTGTTTTTATACTTATTGCTTTTTTTTAGATTTATAATAAATGCTCAAAAGGCTTCAACTTTATTCGGAAAATTATTAATCATTGGATTAGGATTTCCAATTATTTTTCAAGCATTAGTAAATATGGCTGTTGCTGTTGAATTATTACCAGTAACTGGTCAAACTTTACCGCTCATTAGTGCCGGAGGAACGTCAATATGGATGACTTGCGTTTCCATAGGAATTATTTTAAGTGTTACCAAAAAAGATGAAGAAGTAGCACAAGACGAAGAAGAAAAGAAACAAAGAGATGAAGCTTTAAAAAGAATTATCGACAGAGAAATTCAAGAAGGTTCGACTGAAAATACAGAAGAGGAAATCGATGAGTCCCCAAACCCATTAGAACCTGTTTTAAATCAATAGTATGGAAAAGAAATTTAAGTTTATTATCAGTGGTGGTGGAACTGGCGGACACATTTATCCAGCGGTTGCTATTGCAAACGAATTAAAAGTTCGTTTCCCTGATGCTGAATTTTTGTTTGTTGGGGCAAAAGATAAAATGGAGATGCAAAAAGTGCCTCAAGCGGGTTACAAAATTGAAGGTCTTTGGATTTCAGGAATTCAAAGAAAATTAACCTTACAAAATTTAGCATTTCCTTTAAAATTAGTGTCGAGCTTATTTAAGTCTTTCTTAATTATAAAAAGATTTAAGCCCGATGTGGTAATTGGAACAGGAGGTTTTGCAAGTGGAGCTGTTTTAAAAGTAGCATCTATGTTAGGAGTACCTACATTAATTCAAGAGCAAAATTCATTTCCAGGTATTACAAATAAATTATTAGCTAAAAAGGCTGAAGCTATTTGTGTTGCTTACGATGGAATGGAAAAGTTTTTTCCGACTGATAAAATAAAATTAACTGGTAATCCGGTTAGGCAAGATTTAATTTTTGTTGACGATAAACGCTTGCAAGGATTGACTTATTTTGAGTTGAATACCGAAATGAGAACATTGCTTGTTTTAGGTGGAAGTTTAGGAGCTAGAAGAATAAATCAATTAATGGAGAAGGAACTCGATTTTATTCTTCAATTGGGAATTCAGGTGGTTTGGCAATGTGGAAAGTTGTATTATGACGAGTATAAACATTTAAATGAGAAAGAAAACGTACATGTTTTTGCGTTTATTGATAGAATGGATTTTGCTTATGCAGCAGCCGATTTTATAATTTCTCGTTCAGGTGCATCTTCAATTTCTGAATTACGTATTGTAGGAAAACCAACAGTTTTAATTCCATCGCCTAATGTAGCGGAAGATCATCAAACGAAAAACGCAATGTCATTATTCGATAATAAAGCGGCTATTTTGTTAAAGGAAATAGAGTTAGAAGAAAAATTTAAACACACTTTTGCCGATTTAGTTTCAAATGATGAATTACAAGATAAATTAAGTAAGAAAATTCATAAAAGAGCGTTACCAAATGCAACAAATAACATTGTTGACGAAATAGAAAGATTAATTGGAATAAGAAAGTAAAATGAATTTACAACAAATAAATAGCGTATATTTTATTGGTATTGGAGGTATTGGAATGAGTGCCTTAGCACGCTATTTTATGCATATTGGTAAAAATGTTGCAGGTTACGATAAAACACCTACACAACTTACTGATGAATTAATCGCTTCAGGAATGTCAATTCATTTTGAAGACGATGTTAAATTAATCGATGCTAAATTTTTAGATAAAGAAACAACTTTAGTGGTGGTAACTCCAGCGGTTCCAAAAAATCATAGTGAATGGAATTTCTTTTTAGATAACGGATTTGTAGTTAAAAAAAGAGCCGAAGTTTTAGGAATTATTACTAAAGATACATTTTGTTTTGCAATTGCTGGAACTCACGGTAAAACTACTACTTCTAGTATTTTAGGTCATATTCTTTTTGAAAGTGGTGTAGATGTTACGGCTTTTTTAGGAGGAATTGTTGAAAATTATAATTCAAATTTAATTGGAACAGGAAAAACAGTTACTGTTGTAGAAGCAGATGAATTTGATCGTTCCTTTTTGCATTTGCATCCTAACTTAGCTTGTGTTACTTCAATGGATGCAGATCATTTAGATATTTATGGCGATGCTACTGCAATTGAAGATTCGTTTAGAGAATTTGCTCATAAAGTTGAGTCGAAAAATTTGTTTGTTGCAAACGGACTTCCATTAAATGGAAATACAATTGGTGTAAATGTTTCTTCAGATTTTGAAGCTCAAAATATTAGAATTGAAAATGGTTTTTATGTTTTCGATGTAAAAACACCAACCGAAGTAATAACGAATATAAAATTTGGCTTACCAGGTCATCATAATCTGTCAAATGCGCTAATTGCTTTAGCAATGGCAAAAAGTTATGGAGTTTCAAATGATAATATTAAAAACGCCTTAGCTTCTTTTAAAGGAGTTAGACGTCGTTTTTCATTTCAAATTAGAGAAGAGAAGTTAGTGTATATAGATGATTATGCACATCATCCAACAGAAATAAATGCAGTGCACCAAGCAGTGAGGGAATTGTATCCAAATAAAAAAGTTTTGGCAGTTTTTCAGCCACATTTATTCTCCAGAACTAAAGATTTTGTTGATGGTTTTGCAGAGAGTTTATCAAAGTTTGATGAAGTTGTGTTATTGGAAATTTATCCTGCTAGAGAATTGCCTATGGAAGGTGTAAATTCTAGTTGGCTTTTAAGTAAAATAAATAATCCAAATAAGAGATTAATAGAGAAACAAGAATTGTTAACGGATATTAAAAATTCAAATTTTGATGTTTTGGTAACAATTGGTGCTGGCGACATTGGAGAAATGGTAAAAGACATTAAAAAAATGTTAGATGAAGAAGCTAAATTGGTATAATATTCGATTGGTTGTTATCGTTGTTTTAATGGTTTTTTTGTATTCTTTTTCGAGTACTAGAAATGAAAATCGTAAAATAAAGGAGCCAACTATTTCATTTGCAAAAGGTCAAGAGAATTTGTTCATAACTCATGAAATAGTTAATAACTTGTTGAAACAAAATTTAGGAGGCACGTATAATATTAAAAAAGTTAAAGTAGATTTGAATACTCTAGAAACTGTTCTCGATGATCACGAGATGATAGAAAAAGCAGAAGTTTTTTCGACAATAGACGGTTCTCTAAGTGCGCTAATAACCCAAAAGACCCCAATCGTTCGTTTTGTGTCAAGTAATGATTCATATTATCTTGATAGCAAAGGAATTAAAATGCCGTTATCTGAAAACTTTTCTGCGAGAGTACCTCTTGTAACAGGTTCGCTTGCCGAAAACGGAACGGAAAAATATATAGAATTGTTTAATGAAATTAGTAAAGACGATTTCTTAAGCAAGAACATTACTGGTGTTAAAATATTACCATCGGGAAGTGTTATTATGACAAATAGGAATTTCGATTACAAAATTGTATTCGGGAATCCTATATATGTTAAAAAGAAATTAGATAATTACAAAGCTTTCTTTTACCACGCTGTAAAAGATACTTTGGTTAAAAATTATAAGGAAGTAAACCTTATGTTTACGCAACAAGTAGTTTGTAAGAAATAGAATTGAAAGTAAAATGAACAAAGACAACATTGCAGTAGGACTAGACATCGGAACCACAAAAATTGTGGCAATGATTGGTAGAAAAAATGAATATGGAAAGTTAGAAATTCTTGGCTTGGGTAAAGCGAAGAGTTTAGGTGTTCATAGAGGCGTTGTAAATAATATTACACAAACTATTCAATCTATTCAACAAGCAGTTTTAGAAGCTGAAAATGATTCAGGATATAAAATTAACGATGTTGTTGTAGGAATTGCAGGTCAGCACATCAGAAGTATTCAACATAGCGATTATATCAGTCGCAATAATCCAGATGAAGTAATCGGAGATTTGGATATTGATATGTTAATTGGTCAAGTACACAAATTAGCCATGTTACCAGGTGAAGAAATTATTCACGTTTTACCACAAGAATTTAAAATTGATGGTCAAAGCGAAATAAAAGAGCCTATCGGAATGTATGGCGGAAGATTAGAATCTAGTTTTCACGTAGTAGTAGGTCAAGCAGCTTCAATAAGAAATCTTGGTCGTTGTGTAAAAAGTGCTGGATTAGAATTATCAGGATTAACATTAGAACCATTAGCTTCTGCTGATGCAGTTTTAAGTCAAGAAGAAAAAGAAGCAGGAGTTGCATTAATCGATATAGGTGGTGGAACAACAGATTTAGCCATTTTTAAAGATGGTATCATTCGTCACACTGCCGTTATTCCATTTGGAGGTAATGTAATTACAGAAGATATCAAAGAAGGTTGTTCAATTATTGAAAAACAAGCCGAATTATTAAAAGTAAAATTTGGATCAGCTTGGCCTGGAGAAAATAAAGACAATGAAATTGTTTCTATTCCCGGATTAAGAGGTCGTGAGCCAAAAGAAATTTCATTAAAAAACTTGTCAAAAATTATTCATGCAAGAGTAGTAGAAATTATAGAGCAAGTTTATTCTGAAATTAAACTTTACGGTCATGAAGATCCAAAAAAGAAATTAATTGCAGGAATTGTTTTAACTGGAGGTGGCGCACAACTAAAACATATTAAACAATTAGTAGAATATATAACAGGAATGGATACAAGAATTGGGTATCCAAACGAACATTTAGCTGGTAACTCAAACGAAGAATTATCGAGCCCATTATATGCTACGGCTGTTGGTTTAGTTATGAATAGTATTCGAAATAATACTAAGAGCGCAACGCCATTAGTGGAATTGAAAAAAGAAGAGCCTGTTGTTGTTCACGAACCGATAAAAGTGGTAGAACAACAAGAAAAAGTAGAAGAAGTGCAAGAACAAGTAATGTCTCATGAAACGGAAACTACTGGTGAAAAAATCAAAAAATCATTTTTTGATAAATACATAGAGAAGATTAAAGAATTTTTAGATAACGCCGAATAAAAAAAGTACCACATTATGTCAGAATTTTCAAGTATCGAATTTAATTTACCTAAAAACCAATCAAACGTTATCAAAGTTATTGGTGTAGGAGGTGGAGGTAGTAATGCTATCAACCACATGTTTAAACAAGGAATTAAAGGTGTTGACTTTGTAGTTTGTAATACCGATGCGCAGGCTTTGCAAAATAGTCCCGTTCCAAATAAAATTCAATTAGGTTTAAGCTTAACTGAAGGTTTAGGAGCAGGAGCAAATCCAGAAGTTGGTCATCAATCTGCAATTGAAAGTATTTCAGAAATTGAGAAAATGTTAGACACTAATACTAAGATGGTATTTATTACCGCTGGTATGGGTGGTGGTACAGGTACTGGTGCAGCTCCAGTAATTGCTCAATTAGCGAAGGAACGCGATATTTTAACAGTAGGTATTGTAACAATTCCGTTTCAGTTTGAAGGGAAAAATCGTTCAGAACAAGCTATGCAAGGGGTTGAAAGACTTCGTAAGCAGGTTGATTCGTTGATTGTAGTTAATAATAATAAATTAAGAGAAGTTTACGGAAACCTTGGTTTTAAAGCAGGTTTCTCTAAAGCTGATGAAGTGTTAGCAACTGCGGCTCGTGGTATTGCCGAAGTTATTTCTCAACACTACATTCAAAATATCGATTTACGCGATGCTAAAACGGTACTAGCAAATAGTGGTACTGCGATTATGGGTTCGGCTGTAATTTCTGGAGAAGAAAGAGCAAAACAAGCTATTGTAAGTGCGTTAGATTCTCCTTTATTAAATGATAATAAAATTACGGGTGCTAAAAATGTATTGTTGTTAATTGTATCTGGTTCTTCTGAAATTACACTAGATGAGATTGGAGAAATTAACGAATACATCCAAAATGAAGCAGGTTACAGTGCAAATATTATTATGGGTGTTGGTGAAGACGAAACTTTAGAAGACGCTATTTCAGTAACAGTAATTGCTACGGGTTTTAATATCGATCAACAAGCAGAAATTATTAATACCGAGCCTAAAAAAATAATTCATTCTTTAGAAGATGAACAAAAAATTGTTCACGATTTATCAGCGCCTATTCAAAATATGGTTGTAAATGAGCCTATTTTTGAATCTAAAAATGATGTTGTTGCTGAAGAAGAAACAAAAACTGAAGCTGTTGTTGAAGAGCAAAAAGTTGTATTTACATTAGAAGAAGAGGAAGAAAAGGAAGTAATTGAAACGCCAGCTCCTGTTCAATTTGAAATAAATGAAGTGGTGCCAACTCCAACTATGGATTTAGTTCCTACTTCTGAGTTAATAAAAATATAGATGTTACATTCGAAGTAGTTTCACCAAATGTAGCGCCTTCGTTCGAAATTATTACGCCACAAATTAGAGAAATCGAAGTTGTAGAACCGGAGTTTGTTTTAGGAGATGAGTTTAAATTTTCGTTAGACTTATTTGATGCGCCAACAGCAAAAACGGAACAAAAAACAATTTTCGATTTAAATATTAATGAAGAAGTTAGAGAAATTAAAGTTAATGATCCTATTAATGTAGTTCCTGTAACTGAAGTTAGTAAAGATGGTGTTGTAAAATATTCTCTAGAAGATTTCGAAGAAAAAGAAGAAGTAGTTGAACAAAAAGTAGTTGCTAAAGTTCAAGAACCAGTTGATGAAGAATTAAATTTTCAGTACAAAAAGAAGAGAAAACAACTTTTACAAATTCTGAAAACTTAGATAATGTTTCTCCTTTCGAAATGACAATCGAAGAAACATTAAAAGCAAGAGCTGCAGAACGAAAAAGAAAAATGAAAGAGTTTAATTATAAGTTTAATTTAGCTTCTTCAAATATTGATGAGTTCGAAAAAGTTCCAGCTTATAAAAGAATGGGAGTAGATGTAACTTCTACGCCAGATGTTAACAATCAGTCTAGAACCTCATTGGGAACCGATAGTAATGATGATTTACAATTAAGATCTAATAATTCGTTTCTACATGACAATGTAGATTAGTCCATAAATCCCAACCTACATAAATCCCGATTTTATCGGGATTTTTTTTATTTTTGCACTATTATTTTTGGAACCTATTTCCAGCTATTCGCTTTAGTTTTAATAAATGCTTTGCATTAATCAAAAGCTATCGCTACTATCTGGGGTAGTTTATTTAAGAAAAAGAAATCGTCATTTCGAGTATTTCAAAATTTTTTGGAATATATCGAGAAAAAGATTTCATATAATTACAAGTTTGGTTCTCGATACAATTTTCGACGAAAATCACTCGAACTGACGTTGAAAAGAAATATAACAATAAATAAAAAATAATATTATGAGTTTAGAAAAACAAATAATGGATCAAATGAAAGAAGCAATGAAAGCAAAAGATTCAGTTGCTTTAGAAGCTTTAAGAGCCATTAAATCAGGAATTATATTAGCCAAAACAGAATCGGGAGCAAAAGAGGAGTTATCGGCTGATGAAGAAATTAAATTATTACAAAAGTTAGTTAAACAAAGAAAAGATAGCGCTGCAATTTATACTGAACAAGGAAGAGCTGATTTAGCAGAACCCGAGTTAGCACAAGTAGCAGTTATCGAAAAGTTTTTACCAGCACAATTATCTGAAACAGAAGTTGAGGCTGCAGTAGCTAAAATTATTGCTGAAGGCGGATTTTCAGGAATGGCAGCTATGGGGCAAGTAATGGGGCTTGCATCAAAGCAATTAGCAGGAAAAGCTGACGGTAAAACAATATCAACTGTTGTTAAAAAGCTTTTAGCTTAATTAAAAAGATATAAGTTAGAATATAGAGGATAGATTACTTCATAATTCTAAAATCTAAATTCTAACTTTCTATTGGCTCCGTAGTTCAACTGGATAGAATAACGGATTTCGGCTCCGTTGGTTGGGGGTTCGAATCCCTTCGGGGTCACAACTAAATTTTAAAAATCCTTATTATATAAGGGTTTTTTGTTTTTAATAGGTTTGTTTTCCCGACATTTTCCCGACATAGAGAGTATTTTAACTTTTTTTCGCCGTATTTGGCAAATTTCACGCACTGGGTTTTAATGTATTGTTGAGGTTCCCGATAGGGCAAAGTATTTTAATTGAATTCCGAAGCTCTCGCACTCCAGGAGTATTATTATAACCTCATCGAGAGAAAACGCCGTATTTGGCAAATTTCACGCACTGGGTTTTAATGTATTGTTGAGGTTCCCGATAGGGCAAAGTATTTTAATTGAATTCCGAAGCTCTCGCACTCCAGGAGTATTATTATAACCTCATCGAGAGAAAACGCCGTATTTGGCAAATTTCACGCACTGGGTTTTAATGTATTGTTGAGGTTCCCGATAGGGCAAAGTATTTTAATTGAATTCCGAAGCTCTCGCACTCCAGGAGTATTATTATAACCTCATCGAGAGAAAACGCCGTATTTGGCAAATTTCACGCACTGGGTTTTAATGTATTGTTGAGGTTCCCGATAGGGCAAAGTATTTTAATTGAATTCCGAAGCTCTCGCACTCCAGGAGTATTATTATAACCTCATCGAGAGAAAACGCCGTATTTGGCAAATTTCACGCACTGGGTTTTAATGTATTGTTGAGGTTCCCGATAGGGCAAAGTATTTTAATTGAATTCCGAAGCTCTCGCACTCCAGGAGTATTATTATAACCTCATCGAGAGAAAACGCCGTATTTGGCAAATTTCACGCACTGGGTTTTAATGTATTGTTGAGGTTCCCGATAGGGCAAAGTATTTTAATATTTTTATGTAACTTACTATATATCAATAAGTACACCCCCTACCTAAAACGCATTGCGAGTATAATTCTGTCTAAACAGCGATGTACAACACTATCGAATACCCATGATAAAAAGGCATATCCCCAATAAATAATTATTTAAAATGTTTTATCTCTATATAATTGTTGAGGCTCATTCAAACGTTTTAAATCAGGGCGTTTTATTGTATCTACGTTATTAGTTTTGTTGTAATTTAATTCGTCATTAATCCATTTCTTTAATTTAACTAAAGAAACATTTTTATTAAAATAAAAATCATTAAATTTTTCAATCATAAAAGCCCATTGTTCTTTACTGAATTTATTTTTAAATTCATTTTCAATATTAATAACTTCATTTGAAAAGTTTAATTTTAAAAAATCAAAGGGAGAGCACTCTCTCTTTATTTCTTTAACTTCTTTTATATTCTTATTTTCTTTAGTTGTTGTTTTTTGTTTGTTGTTTCTTTGTTTTTTGTTTGTTGTTTTTTCTTCAATACCTACCCAAGTATCATAATTTACAATAGTTATAGTAGTATTTTTGTTTGTTGTTTTAGTTTCTATATAATTAGTTTCTTTTAATTTATCGAGAGCTCTCCTAATTTGAGCAATTGATAACCCTAGAGCATTAGATAATTTATCATTACTAGTTACAAATTGCCCTCTATTTATTTTGTGACCTTTCCAGTATTTTGTTTCGTAATTAGCCATAATTAGAATATGTAAAAATGTACTCCTTATGCAATTATCCGAGTACCATTCCCAATCTAATATTTCTTCCCTAACTATTTGAATATAACCATACTTCATTATTATCGTATTTTAACCTCATTTGTAGGATATTCAAATTGATGTAGATATATAAACTTTAATTTATCTTTTAATGAATAAGGATTAAAGTTTTTAAAGTAGTCTATTACTAAAATTCCCAAATCGGCGCAAACTTGCACTAATAAAAGACTTTTACGCCCTTTAGAGTTTACTTCATCGCCATAGTAAACGCCTTTTAAGGTTGTTTCTCTCAATCCAGTTACTAAATCGCTATCACTCCAATTCGGTTTATCTCTTTTACGTAGCCAAAAATCAATATCAGTACAATTGTTTTTTCCAAAATTGCGCTCAATTTGTACCCATTCCGTAAATAAGTAGTTGTTTTCCATTGGTTCCGTAGAAGTCAAATAATACTTTGAAACGGTTTCTTTTACATTATCTAATTGATAAATAAAACGTGTGAAGTAAATACCATTTGTTTGCATAGCTCTATTTATTTGAATTATTAATTATTTCTTCAATATCCGAGCGTTTAAAGTATGTGCGGTTTCCTACTTTGTAAGGTTTTAAAATTCCTTTATTCATCCAGTTATGCAAACAAAAGTTACTTATCTTTAGTAACGATTTTGTTTCTTCTCGAGTTAAATAACTATCGGGTTCTTTAGGTTGAAATTCTTTTTTTAATACTTCAATTTCATTTTTTACACTAATAGAAATTAATTCTTTTAACTGGTCGGGGTTTACGCCGTGTAACATTGTTGTTTCCATAACTATATAATTTAAATTGTACTTCTTAATTTTTTACAATACTACAGCACTAAGAAAAGTTACAACGGTATAAAAGTTTACTTTCTTAATTGGTTTGTATTAATGTTACTTTGTTTTGTAAAAAAAAACACCTACAATAAGTAGGCGCATTTATGTTAAGTTAAAAGAAATAGATTAACAATTATTGGAAGTTTTAAAACTTTGAAAGTCTTTATATTTTAATTCTCCGAAATATTGAAAGTATTTATTATTAACATGGTTAAATGTTTCTTCTTGCGTTTCATGATGAGGTAATAATAAAAAATACTCTTTGTAAAATCCTTTATTTGTAGAAATACGGCGCATTTCTTTTCGTTCTTTTTTAAGGGTTTTTAATTCGTTTTCCAATTGTTTTAATAGAGTTTCCATAATTATAGTTATTTAGCGATTTTTAATTCAATTTTATTATCTTTTTTAGTTTTTCTGTTTGCCAGTATTCACGTAAAAAGTCGGCATTATCTTTAGCCGTTTTACCAATATATTTTAATAACATTTTTTCGGTAGTGTGACCAGTTGCAGACATAATAACGGGCGTTGGTAGTTTTCCGTAATGGATAGTTGCAAAAGTACGGCGTCCTATATGCGTTGAAACTAATTCGTATTTTTTATAAGTTGAGTTTACTTTACGCCAAATCGGGTTCTTTTGCGTTCCAATGTTTTCAAGTTTACGCCCTTTAACCTCATCGTTTATATTTAATTCTTTGCACACCTCTTTTATGTAGTCATTATACTTTTGAGTTGAAATTTTATGCGGAAATCCCCAATATTTTCAATAATAGACTTTATTTGCCAGTGTATTGGTAAAATAATCTTTTGCCCAGTTTTTTGCGCCGTATATTCGATAAAATCCCCGTTTAAGTTTTCTTTTGTGAAGTTTACTAAATCGGAAGCTCTCGCACCAGTCCAAACACCAATAATTAACCAGTTTTTTGCATTTTGTAAATAGTTTTGCTCAAAGTTTGAGTAAAATATAGTATCAATTTCTTTTTCTGAAAAAGTTACAAAAGTTGTAGGTTCTTTAGTAACTCGAAATTCACTTTTAGTAAAATCATTATTAACTTTTATTCCGTTCTCTTTTGCGTCTTTACATATTGATTTTAATAGCGCAATATGTTTACCAATAGTGTTAAAACTTAATTTTTGATTTTTATTTAAGAAGTTTACAAACTCTCTATAAAATTTTAAATCTATATCAGTAAATACAAATTGTTTGTTTTTAAGTTTTTGAAAATCTTTAATTTTTTGTGTTAAATTTTTGTATCGTAGTTTAGTAATGTGAGTTACACCAGTACGCCCGTTTTTTTGTACTTTAAAATCCAAATTATCAATATAAAAACTCGAATACGAAACAAAATAATTTAAATCGGTTGTTTCTCTTTGATTAAAAACATTTTTTATTATACTCTCGAGCCAATAAGAGTTAATTAATTCCCCTTTAGCATAATCAATAGAAAATTTATTAATCACCTCATCTCTTAACTCATTAAGTTTATTTTGTAGGTTTAGTTTTTCTGAAAATTCGGCAACTTGTCGCACGTTGCCGTTTTTATTATTCCAGTATTTAGAATTAATGATTAAAGATGTACTTTTTGTAAAATCGAATTTACGCCCGTGTAAGAAACGCAAATAAATTGTACTAGGGTAATTGTCACTTTTAATAAAAAACTTAACAGACGCCATAAAAACAATATTTAAGAATTCAAATATAATGTTTTCCCGACATTTTCCCGACATTTTTATAATTTATTCAAACTTTAACGAATTTATAAAAACAATTTACAAAAAGTAAAATCTTTTTTAATGGTTATATTTACTGGGTTTTATTTCTTTTTTTACTGAAAAAATTGAAGTTTTGAAAATGTGTAAAATTATATAGGTTGTACTCCCTTCGGGGTCACAAATTTAAATGCTTAAAGTTTGTTAAGCATTTTTTTATTTCCTTGTTTAAATGTATTTTTAGACATCAAATCAATTTTCTTTGAACTATTTACTTATTTTATTTGGTGCAATATTTATAAGTTTATTTGCTTATAATGTTATAGTTGAGCCAGTTTATGCTTTCTTTTTTCGTAAACCTATTTACGTACATTTTTACCCTTTTCCAAAAAGCTGAGTTTACATCAACTACAAATTTTAAACAATCAGTTTGAATTTTATCAAAAATTAGATCCAAAAATAAAAGATATTTCGAGCATAGAGTGGCTACTTTCATAGATAAATATCCATTTTACGGAAAAGAAAGTTTAATAATTACAGATGAAATGAAAGTATTAATTTCCGCTACGGCAATTATGTTAACCTTTGGAATGCGTAATTATTTATTTGATGTCATTGACAAGGTTATTGTCTTTCCTGATATTTATTATTCAAGTATGAATGACAACTATCACAAAGGAGAATTTAATCCATTAATGAGTGTTATCGTTTTTTCTTGGAAACATTTTTTAGAAGGTTACGAAATATCAAATGATAATTTAAATTTAGGTTTACATGAATTTGGACATGTCATTCATTATCAAGGACTAAAAAACACAGATACTTCAGCTACTATCTTTGCAGTTACTTATGACGAAATTATGGAGCAAGTAAAGCATCCGCCAAATTTAAAAAGACTTAGAGATTCTAGCTATTTTAGAAATTATGCCTATACAAACGAATTTGAATTTATAGCAGTTATTCTAGAACATTTCTTCGAATCTCCCGAACAGTTTCAATCTGAATTTCCTCAACTCTATGAAAAAGTTAAGGTTATGATTAATTTTCACGACTTTTCATAATATACAAAAAAAACAGTATTTAATCAATGATTTATATTGTTTTTTTTATTTTTTTACTTCGTAAATTTGTGATAATCAAATATCTAAGTTATGAAACAGCGTGTTCCAATTTCGACAATTATGACCAAGAATGTTGTAAAGCTTAATACATCAGACGATTTAACTAAAGCGGAACAATTATTCAAAAAGCATCATATAAGACATATTCCTGTTGTTAATGGAAATAAAATAATAGGAATGTTAAGTTACACAGATTTGCTGCGAATTTCGTTTGCAGATGCAGTAGATGACGACGATTCAGAAGTTATAGATACTACTGTTTATAACATGTTTACAGTGGAACAAGTTATGGCTAAAAATTTGGTTAAAGTTTCTCCTGATAATACAATTAAAGAAACAGCTGAAATACTTTCTAAAAAAGAATTTCACGCATTACCAGTTTGCGAAGATGATTTGCTTGTTGGTATCGTAACGACTACTGATTTAATAAAATATTTAATAGATCAATATTAATAAAAAAGCTCCTAGATGGAGCTTTTCTTATTTTGTAATTTCTTTTAAGTTTTTAATGGTTTCAATTGGATTTTCAGAATTGAAAACAAAACTTCCAGCAACTAAAACATCAGCGCCAGCATCTACAAGTTGTTTTGCATTTTTGCTAGTTACTCCGCCATCAATTTCAATTAATGTAGGCGCATTTTTTTCTGCTATAAGTTGTTTCAGTTTTTTTACTTTGTTGTAAGTGTTTTCAATAAATGATTGGCCTCCAAAACCTGGGTTAACGCTCATAATACAAACTAAATCAATATCTTGAATAACATCTTCAAGTAAGTTAATGTTGGTATGAGGATTTATAGCAACTCCAGCTTTCATACCTTCGGCTTTTATAGCTTGTAAAGTTCTGTGTAAATGTGTACAAGCTTCATAATGTACAGTTAAAACATTTGCACCCAACTTTTTAAAAGTAGAAATATAACGGTCAGGATCAACAATCATTAAGTGAACATCAATAATTTTTTTTGCATGCTTGTTAATTGCATCTAAAACTGGCATTCCGAAAGAAATATTAGGAACAAAAACGCCATCCATAATATCAATATGGAACCAATCGGCCTCACTTTGATTAATCATTTCAATATCGCGTTGTAAGTTTGCAAAATCTGCTGCTAAAACAGAAGGAGCAATAAGTGTGTTTTTCATGTTATAGTTAGTGTTGTTTATTTGAGATTTCAAAATTCGTTGTTCTACATTGAATGTTCAATCTTTTTGCAAATGTACAAATTATACACTTTTGTTTTTGGAATTTTGAATTTTCAAGTTTAAAAAAACAAAACCTCGGTAATCAGCCGAGGTTTCAATCATCAATCAAAAAACGAACAGTCATGATTAGACCGTTGTTATCGTAATTAGGATTATTATCCTAAATATGTTTTTAAAATTTTACTTCTAGAAGTGTGTTTTAATCTGCGAATTGCTTTTTCTTTAATTTGGCGAACACGTTCACGCGTTAAATCGAAAGTTTCTCCTATTTCTTCAAGAGTCATTGGATGTTGATCACCTAATCCAAAATATAAACGAATAACATCAGCTTCTCTTGGAGTTAATGTTTCTAAAGCTCTTTCAATCTCAGTTTGTAAAGACTCGTGAATTAATTCTCTATCAGGATTTGGAGATTCTCCAGAACGTAATACGTCATATAAGTTAGAATCTTCACCTTCAACTAAAGGTGCATCCATTGATAAATGACGACCAGAATTTTTCATAGATTCTTTAACGTCATTAACTGTCATGTCTAATTCTTTTGCAATTTCTTCGGCAGAAGGAGCACGTTCACTAGATTGTTCTAACAACGCGTACATTTTATTGATCTTGTTGATAGAACCAATTTTATTTAGTGGTAAACGTACAATACGAGATTGTTCTGCTAAAGCTTGTAAGATAGATTGACGAATCCACCATACAGCATATGAAATAAATTTAAAACCACGAGTTTCATCAAAACGCTGAGCCGCTTTAATTAATCCTAAGTTTCCTTCGTTAATTAAATCGGGTAATGTTAATCCTTGGTTTTGATATTGTTTAGCAACCGAAACTACGAAACGTAAATTAGCTTTAGTTAATTTTTCTAAAGCTCTTTGATCGCCTGCTTTAATTCTTTGTGCTAATTCTACCTCTTCATCTGCAGTAATTAAATCAACTTTACCAATTTCTTGTAGGTATTTGTCTAAGGAAGCAGTTTCACGATTAGTTACCTGCTTAGTAATTTTGAGCTGTCTCATTTAATTTGTCCCTCTAATTTAATTCTTATACGTAAGTAGAAACTAAAAAGTTACAAAAAATATAAAAAAATAAAAAAAGCTCTCATAAAAATGAGAGCTTTAATATTTGAATTAATATATGAAAATTAACCTTGAGGATTTTCTTTATTTTCTTGAGGTTTTTTATCCTCTCTAGGTGGTCTTGGTAATAATTGTTTTCTAGAAACCTTTTCTTTTCTAGTTTTAGGATCAACTCCTAAATATTTTACCATAAATACATCACCCATATTAACTACGTCGCTTGGTTTTTCTGTTCTTTCCCAAGCTAATTCAGATACGTGTAATAAAACTTCTTGACCAGGCGCTCTTGTATATTCTACAACTGCTCCAAAATCTAACATTTTAACAACTTTTACTTCGTATGCTTCACCAACTTCAGGTTTGAAAATCATAGCTTCAATTTTTGCTAACACAGCATCAATACCCGCTTGATTTGTTCCTAAAATTTCTACAATACCTCGATCTCCATCTTCGTTAAGAACAATTGTAGTTTCAGTATTTTTTTGTAATTCTTGAATATTTTTTCCACCAGGACCAATGAAAGCACCAATCATACTAGCAGGAATAGAACTCATTACAATCTTAGGAGCTTTAGGTTTTACATTTGCATTTGGTTTTGCAATTGTTTCAGTTATTTTACCTAGTATGTGTAAACGACCATCACGAGCTTGAGCTAAAGCTTGCTCCATAATATCGTAACGTAATCCTTCGATTTTGATATCCATTTGACATGCTGTAATACCGTCAGCAGTACCAGTTACTTTAAAGTCCATATCACCTAAATGATCTTCGTCTCCTAAAATATCTGATAATACAGCGAACTTATCACCATCTGTAATTAATCCCATAGCAATACCAGAAACTGGTTTTACCATTTGAACTCCAGCGTCCATTAAGGCTAATGTTCCAGAACAAACAGTAGCCATTGAAGAAGAACCGTTTGATTCTAATACTTCAGATACTATACGAATTGTATAAGGACAATCTGCAGGAATCATGTTTTTAAGTGCACGTTGCGCTAAGTTTCCGTGTCCCACTTCTCTTCTTGAAGTTCCTCTTAATGGTTTTGCTTCACCTGTTGAGAATGGAGGGAAATTATAATGTAAATAGAATTTTTCTTCACCTTGTTCAGATGGTAAATCAATTACGTTAGCTTCTCTTGAAGTACCTAATGTTACTGTAGCTAAAGCTTGAGTTTCCCCACGTGTAAATATTGCTGATCCATGAGCAGAAGGTAAGTAATCAACTTCAGACCAAATTGGACGAATTTCAGTTGTTTTTCTACCATCTAAACGAATTCCTTTTTCAAGAATTACATTACGAACAGCTTCTTTTTGTACTTTATAGTTGTATTTTGAAACAAGTTCTGCTAAATTTTCATTTTCAGCATATTCTTCTTCAGTATACAAAGCTTTTACTTCTTCTTTTACTTCTGCAAATTTTTCTCCTCTTTCTTGTTTAGAAGAAGCTTCTTGAGCAATTGCATAATATTTATCGTAAGCTGCAGCTTTTACTTTTGCTTTTACAGTTTCGTCTTCTAATTCGCCTTCATATTCGCGATAAGCTGGTGAACCTAAAGCGGCTCTTAATTTTTCTTGAGCTACAATTTGTACTTTAATAGCTTCGTGGGCAAATTTAATTGCTTCTACCATTTCAGCTTCTGAAATTTCTTTCATTTCACCTTCTACCATACAAACTGAATCTTTAGAAGCGCCAATCATCATATCGATGTCTGATTGCTCTAATTGTTCGCGACTAGGGTTAACGATTAATTGACCGTTTACTCTACCTACACGAACTTCAGAAATAAGATTGTAAAAAGGAATGTCTGAAACAGCTAATGCAGCAGATGCAGCTAAACCAGCTAATGCATCAGGCATAACATTATCGTCATGAGACATTAATTGAATCATAACTTGTGTTTCTGCATGATAATCATCTGGGAATAATGGGCGTAAAACACGGTCCACTAAACGCATAGTTAAAATTTCTTGGTCACTTGGGCGTGCTTCTCTTTTGAAAAAACCACCTGGGAAACGACCTGCAGCAGCAAATTTCTCACGGTAGTCTACCGTTAATGGAAGGAAATCTACTCCTGGATTGGCAGTACGGGCAGATACTGCGGTTGCTAAAAGCATGGCATCGCCCATACGAACCACGACAGAACCGTCTGCTTGTTTGGCTAACTTACCTGTTTCGATAGAGATAGATCTTCCATCTCCTAAATCGATAATTTCTTGGGTTACTTTAGGAATCATAAATTTGAATTCTTAATTAAACAAAGGGTTTAGTTGCGTTGTTGTGTGTGTTGTTGTTAGTTGTTTGAAACCCAATGAAAAACCAAACTTTTTTCTGTCTTTTTTTGTAAACAAAAAGGGGCGCAAAGCCCCTTTAGTTGATTATTTTCTAATACCTAATTCTTTAATAATCTCACGATATCTGTTGATATCCTTGTTTTTTAAGTAGTCTAAAAGACTTTTTCTTTTACCTACTAATTTTACTAACGAACGCTCAGTGTTATAATCGTGACGATTTTGTTTTAAGTGTTGCGTTAAGTGGTTAATTCTGAAAGTAAATAATGCAATTTGTCCTTCAGCAGAACCTGTGTTTTCAGCTTTTCCTCCGTGTTTTGCGAAGATTTCAGCTTTAGTTTCTTTAGTTAAATACATGCCAATATTGTTTAATAATTTTTATGTAGATTGAGATTTTCTCAACATGGGTGCAAAGATAAGTTTATTTTTGTATTATACAAACTAGTTTCTAAAATAACTTCGCAACTTCTTCATTTACAAACTCTAAAAAGCGTTCGTCGGCTTCAGTAAATGGATCAATTTCATGAGAATCTATATCTATTTGTCCAATATTTTTGCCATTTACGAACAAAGGAATAACAATTTCTGATTTTACTGTAAAACTACATGCAATGTAATTGTCTTGAGTTTTTACATCACGAACTACAAAATTTTGGTTCGATTCTGCAACTTGACCGCAAATTCCTTTCCCAAATGGAATCACTGTATGATCAGTTTCTGCTCCAACATATGGGCCTAAATGCAATGTCTTGGTGTCGTGGTTTGCAAAATAGAAACCCACCCAGTTGTAATAACTAATTTCTTTGTTTAATAATTTACAAATTTCTAGTAGTTTTTCATCTCTTTCCAAGTTAGATGAAACTATTGATTGTATTTCTGGTTTTAAATTTTCGAAGCTCATGTTCTTTTTTTTGCAAAAATATTTATATTGCAATAATGTTAATTATATTTTTTTGTTAAAAATTCTCTCTTTTGAAAGCTGTTATAAACCAACATAAACCTTTTTTTGTTTTTTTATTTAAGTTTTTGGCCTTTTACATAATTTTTGCATTGGCTTATAAAGTTTATTTAAATCAATATGATGTTTCTAAATTTGAAGTAGATTTTATTTCTGAAAAAGTTAGTTACCAAACTGTAGCGTTTCTAAATTTTTTTGGAGGTGAAGCGCAAGCATTTCATCACGACTTTGAACCATCTATGAAATTAATTTTCAATGGTAAATATTCGTCTCGAATAATAGAAGGTTGTAATGCTGTTAGTGTAATCATTTTATTTTCGGCTTTTGTTTTTGCATTTTCTAATAAATTTAAAAGAGCATTATTATATATAGTTATAGGATCAGTAATTATTTATGCATTAAATATTGTTAGAATTGCGTTACTTACTTATGCATTATTTTACTATCCACAATATGAAGAATTATTGCACGGAACAGTTTTTCCATTATTCATTTATGGAGTAGTTTTTATTTTATGGGTTTTATGGGTTACTAAATTTTCGGGATATGGTAAAATGGCTATTGAGAAATAAAGTAAAATTAGGTTTAGTTACTTTACTAGTTTTTTTACTTGTGTTGATTCGATTTTTTGAATCGGCATTATTTTACGATCCTTTTTTATCATTCTTTAAGTCAGAATTTCAAAATGAGGTCTTACCAGAATACACGACTTGGAAACTTTATTTAAATTTATTTTTTAGGTATACTTTAAATTCGGCAATTTCTATTGCTATAATTCATGTTTTATTCGCAAATATGCAATTAACAAAATTGTCATTTTGGTTATACATTATATTCTTTTTAGGGTTAATTATTCTTTTTGCTATTGAGCTAAATTTTTATCAAGATTATATGCTTATGTTTTACACAAGAAGATTTATTATTCAACCCATTTTCTTAATTCTATTTATTCCAGCCTTTTATTATCAAAAATTGAATCGATAATTTTCGTAAATTAGTGTTATAGTTTTATAACATGAAAATTAAAAAACAAACGGGTGAGTGGGTTAATTTTGATAGACAAAAATTAATTAGATCATTGCAAAGTGCTGGAGCCAATTTAGATTTAGCTAATGCAATAGTTTCTGAAATTGAACCAAAAATCCATGACGGAGCAACATCAAAACAAATTTTTAAGTTGGCTTTTCAAAAACTTAGAACAAAATCCAACTCTAATGCTGCTCGATATAATTTAAAGAAAGGAATTCAATTTTTAGGTCCGGCCGGATTTTACTTTGAGAAGTACATCGCCAGAATATTTGAATTGCAAGGTTATAAAGCTAAAACGAATTTAATTGTAGAAGGAAAATGTGTTTCGCATGAACTCGATGTAATTATTCAAAAGGAAATGCATCTAGCAATGGTAGAATGTAAATTTCACGGCAGTCAAGAAACTAAAACTGATGTAAAAGTTCCGATGTATATTTTATCGAGATTTAACGATTTAAAGAATACAGATTTTAATTTTTTTTCGTCGAATCAACAATTTACAAAATGCTGGATTGTAACCAATAATAAGTTTACCGAAGATGCTGTAAAATTTGGAATTTGTAGCGGTTTAAATTTATTAAGTTGGAACTACCCAGAGAACAATAGTTTAAAAGATATTATTACACATTACCGAGTTTTTCCAATAACTTGTTTAACAACAATAACTCAAGCGGAAAAAGAAATTCTTCTTATTGAAGATATTTTAACAGTTTACGATTTTATTCATTTTGGAAAAAGTAAAACGAATTTAAAACTGAGTCAAAATAGATTGAAAAAAGTATTAAATGAATGTCACCAACTTTTAAATAACTAGGTATGAAAATTTACTTTTTTGGAGGAACAGAAACCGTTACAGGTTCTAAAACATTAATAGAATCCGATGAAATTAATGTAATGATAGATTGTGGCTTGTTCCAAGGCCTTAAAGAATTACGATTGTTAAATAGAGAACCATTACCATTTGATGTTAGTTTAATCGATTTTGTGATTCTTACGCACGGACATTTAGATCATTGCGGTTGGTTACCATTATTAGTAAAATATGGCTTTGAAGGAAAAATATTTTGTACAGCTCCAACGAAGGAAATTACCAAGTTGATTTTATTAGATAGTGCTAAAATTCAGGAAGAAGAAGCCGAAAGAGCAAATAACGAGCATTATTCTAAACATGATCCTGCCGAACCTTTATATACAGTTGCCGATGCAGAAAAAGTATTTCCGTTATTAAAATCGGTTAATCCTAATGAGGAAATTAAGTTGTCCGATTCTGTTTCGTTCAATTTCTTTTATGCATCACACATTTTAGGAGCTTGTTCTATTTCGTTAAGTATCGAAGATAAAAAACTTGTTTTTTCTGGAGATGTTGGTCAAGATGATGATGTATTGTTATTTCCGCCAATAAAACCAAAACAAGCTGATTATATTTTCTTAGAAAGTACATATGGAAATAGAGTTCATCCTGAAAACAAATCATTACAAGATTTAGAATTATTCATTAACAATACTTTTAAGCGAGGTGGAAATGTTATCATTCCAAGTTTTGCTGTGGAACGTGTACAAACAATGATGTATTTGCTTTGGCAACTTAAAAAAGTAGGTAGAATTCCAAATATTCCTTATATAATTGATACACCAATGGGAATTGATGTACTGCATTTGTTTCTTGAGAATACCAAGTGGCATCGATTAACGCCTCATGAATGTGAAGAAATGTGTAGAATGTTTACGTTAATTTCTGATTATAAAGACACCATTGAAGCGATTTATAACAAACGACCAAAAGTTGTGATTGCTGCAAGTGGAATGGTAACTGGAGGAAGAGTTTTGTCTTATTTAGAACGTTACATTGATAAGCCTGAAAATACAGTTTTATTAGTAGGTTATCAAGCTGAAGGAACACGAGGAAGAAGATTGCTAGAAGGTGAGCCAGAAATTAAAATGTATGGAAAATATTATCAAGTTAAAGCTTCCGTTTTTTTAATTGAAGGATTATCGGCTCATGGCGATCAAAAGATTTAATTAATTGGTTGTCCGATTTAGATGAAAAACCTCAAAAAATGTTTTTAGTTCATGGTGAAAAAGAAGCATCAAAAGGTTTAAAACAAAAGATTGAAGAAGTTTATAATTACGAATGTTTAATTCCCGCTTTAAACCAAGTAATTGAAATTTAGGAAATTTTAACGCTTTATAATTTTCAGTTTATTAACTTTGCATTTCGTAATGAACAAGATAACAGGTTTCATATTATCCTTTTTTATATTGATTTCCAATTTAGGATTGGCAGTCAATATTCATTATTGTCATGATAAAGTTGCTTCAATAACTCTTGGTTATCCAGAAGGAGATTCTTGTAATGATGATGAAGGAACTTGTTGTGCAAAAGCCGAAAGTCATAAAAAATGTTGTTCAGAGACTTCGATAAAAACTGAAAAAAAATCGGATAATCTTGTTGTAAAATCGCTAAGTTTAGATTTGCAGCAGTTTGTTGTTGCGCAAGAATTCGATTTTAATTTTCAAAAACAAACAGTTTCAATTGATAACCAAAAATTAATTGAAAACTACTGCGAATCTAATTCGCCGCCACTTTATAAATTATACTGCCAACTCGTTTTTTACGCATAATTTTTTAATGTACTCAGAGTAAAATCTTATTGAACATTAAAAAAATTATTTATGAAACATACACTAAGTGTGTTGCTATTTTTTATGGTATTTTTTGCAAATGCTCAAGATATTATAAAAGGAAAAGTAGTAGACACTAACAACCAACCTTTATTAGGTGCCAATGTTTTTTGGCAAAACACATCTATAGGCGCATCAACTGATGTAAACGGAGAATTTAGTATTTCTAAAACCGACTTAACCAATAGTTTGTTGGTGAGTTATATAGGGTTTAAAACTCAAAAAGTAGAAATTTTAAATTCGGAATTTGTAACTGTAGTTTTAGAAGAAGTTACGAATTTGAATGAAGTAACCGTTACTAAAACTCAAAAAAGTACAGAACATTCTTTAATACAAGCAACGAATGTTCAAAAAATGGGAAGCAAAGAGTTGTTAAAAGCAGCTTGTTGTAATCTTTCGGAAAGTTTTAGTACAAATCCTTCCATCGATGTAAATTTCTCGGATGCTGTAACAGGGAATCGCCAAATTAAAATGTTAGGATTAACAAGTCCATATATTTTAATTGCAGAAGAAAATATTCCTTCTGTTCGAGGCGCTTCTCAAGCTTACGGATTGTCTTATATTCCAGGTACTTGGGTAGAAAGTATTCAAATTACAAAAGGAGCAGGAAGTGTAATTAATGGTTACGAAAGTATTTCGGGTCAAATTAATTACGAATTGTTAAAACCAGCTAACGATATTCCTTTCTTTTTAAATGCTTATGGCTCTCAAGATGGGCGTTTTGAATTGAATACGCATTTCAATCAAAAATATTCCGATAAGTTGAGTTCTTCATTATTTGTGCATGGAAATACACGCCAATTTAAAAATGATATGAATGATGATGGATTTTTAGATAATCCGATTGGAAAACAAATCAATATTTTAAATCGTTGGCAATATAATGATGTTGAAAAAGGCTGGGTCAGTTTTTTAAACGTGCGTTATATGAAAGACGAAAAACAAGCCGGACAAGTAGATTTTGATCCAGATACTGATAAATTTACTACGAATGCTTGGGGAAGTGAAGTAAATACTGAAAAAATAGAAATTTCAAATAAAACAGGTTATGTTTTTCCAGATGAACCGTATAAAAGTTTCGGACTTCAAAATTCATTTCAATCGCACAAACAAGATTCTTATTTTGGCTTTAATCAATATGATGTTCATCAAAAAAGTTGGTATTCTAACCTAATTTATAATTCAATTATTAGCAATACAAAAAATAAATTCGCAACAGGTTTAAATTTTACTTACGATGATTATAATGAATTTGTGGCGGTTAATTTTGCCCAAGATTTTTCAAGAATCGATAATTCCGTTGGAGCATTTTTTGAATTTACTTATGATAATTTAGACAATCTAAGTGTTGTTGCTGGAATTCGATTGGATAATCATAATAGATTAGGAACATTTGTAACACCTCGCTTACATATTCGATACAATCCATGGAAAGATGCTGTGTTAAGACTTTCTGCTGGAAGAGGAAAACGCGCGGCTAATATTTTTGCTGAAAACCAACAATTATTTGCATCAAACCGTCAATTTTCAATTCTTAATAATGATGGAAAGTTATATGGTTTAAATCCTGAAATAGCTTGGAATTACGGTTTAAATTTCATTCAAAAGTTCAAGATATTTGGAGCAGAATCGGAAATTATTTTAGATTATTACAGAACTGATTTTCAAAATCAAGCTATTGTAGATTTAGATGTAAGTCCGCAACAAGTTGTCTTTCATAATTTGGATGGAAAAAGTTATGCAAATAGTTTTCAAGCAGAATTTAGTGTAACACCAATTAAACATTTTACGTTGCGTTCGGCTTATAAATATTATGATGTACAAAGTGATTATTTGGTAGGTAAATTAGAAAGACCATTGCAAGCAAAACATCGTTTCTTTGCAAATGCTGCATTTGAAACACATATTAAAGAAAAAGGACAACAATGGAAATTTGATGCAACATATAACTGGTTAGGAAAACAACGTTTGCCAGATACATCAACAAATTTACCACAATACCAATTAGATGAATATTCATCATCGTTTGGAACATTAAATGCACAAATAACAAGAACATTTTCGAGTACTTTTGAAGTATATATTGGAGGTGAAAACATTACAAATTACAAACAAAATAATGCAATTATTGGAGCTGATAACCCTTTTGGAACATATTTTGATAGTAGTTTAGTATACGGGCCATTATTTGGTCAAATGTATTATGCAGGTTTACGATTTAAAATTAAATAACAATTTAAAACTATAAAAATGAAAAAAATAGTAGCAATTCTATTAATGATGATTTCTTTTGTAACAGTAGCACAAGAGAAAAAAAGTAAAAATAAAAAAGCAGAATTTAAAGTAAACGGGAATTGCGAAATGTGCGAAAAGCGTATTGAGAAAGCCGCTTTTTCGGTTAAAGGAGTTAAAAGTGCTGATTGGCATGTTGATCATCATGACATACACTTAATTTTTGATGAAAATAAATGTTCATTAGCCGATATTAAAAAAGCAATTGCAAAAGCGGGTCACGATACAGAAGAGATTAAAGCAACTGATGAAGATTATGAAAAACTTCACGGTTGTTGTCAATACGAAAGATTATAAATATAAAAAACTCCAACTGATGTTGGAGTTTTTTTATGGAAAGAAAAGTTTTACCTTTGACATCTATGCGAAAAATAATTTTCATTTTTTTAATTTCATTGCAAATGTTTTCCCAATCAAATTTTGAATTGGGCAAGCAATATTTTGCAGATAAAAAATGGGAATTAGCGCAAAGTAATTTCGAAAAAGTTTTGGTTCAAAATCCAAATAATTACCAAGCGATTGAATATTTAGGCGATATTTTTGGTCACCAAAAAAACTGGGATTTAGCGATTGAAAAATATAAAACACTTCGCGATAAATTCCCGCAAAATGCTAATTATTGGTACAAATATGGAGGCGCTTTAGGAATTAAGGCTAAAGAAAGTAATAAGTTTAAAGCACTTTCCTTAATTGATGATGTAGAAGAAGCTTTTCTAAAAGCAGCCAAACTCGACAAAAATCATATTGATACGCGTTGGGCATTGGTAATGTTGTATATTGAATTACCAGCAATTATTGGCGGAAGTGAAAAAAAAGCTCAAAAATATGCTACTGAATTGTTGAATTTGTCTAAAGTAGATGGTTACTTAGCAAAAGGGTATATTGATGTCTATTTTGAACGCTACCAAAGTGCTGAAAAAAATTATACTTTGGCACACAAAATTGGCAATTCAAAAACTACGTTTGAAAAGTTATATGACTTATATTTGAACAAGCTTAAAAACATCGAAAAAGCCAAACAATTAAAAAAAGAATTTAATTCGTGAGAAAAATAAAATGATTGGTATTTAAAAAACTTTTCACTTTTGACTTTTCACTTTTGACTTACAATATGAGAGTACACTTCATAGCAATTGGAGGGGCAGCCATGCACAACTTAGCCTTAGCCCTACACGAAAAAGGATATCAAGTAACCGGAAGCGATGATGCTATTTTTGAACCGTCAAAATCGCGTTTAGATAAAAAAGGTTTGTTGCCCAATGAATTAGGTTGGTTTCCTGAAAGAATTACAGCCGATTTAGATGCGGTAATTTTAGGGATGCACGCTAAAAAAGACAATGCCGAATTGTTACGCGCTCAAGAACTTGGAGTGAAAATTTATTCGTATCCCGAATTTTTATACGAACAATCCAAAGATAAAACGCGAGTTGTTATTGGTGGTTCGCACGGAAAAACGACGATTACTTCCATGATTTTGCACGTGATGAATTATCATGATGTTAAGGTGGATTATATGGTTGGTGCGCAATTAGAAGGTTTTAATACGATGGTACATCTAACTGAAGAAAATGAATTTATCGTTTTAGAAGGTGATGAGTATTTAACATCACCAATCGATTTGCGTCCGAAGTTTCATTTGTACCAACCTAATATTGCATTACTTTCAGGAATTGCTTGGGATCATATCAATGTGTTTCCAACTTTCGAAAACTATGTAGACCAATTTAGAATTTTTACCAATTTGATTACCAAAGGCGGCATTTTGGTGTACAATGAAGAAGATGCAACGGTAAAACAAGTTGCAGAAGAATGCGAAAATCAAATTCGTAAAATTGCGTATCAAACACCAGAATATTCAGTTGAAAATGGAACTACTTTATTGGAAACTCCGGATGGTGCAATGCCAATTGAAGTTTTTGGAGCACACAATTTGAATAATTTGGCAGGAGCCAAATGGATTAGCCAATGTATGGGTGTTGATGAAGCCGAATTCTACGAAGCGATTGCTACTTTTAAAGGAGCGAGCAAACGTTTAGAGAAAATTGCGGAAAGTTCGAATAAAGTAGCGTATAAAGATTTTGCACATTCGCCAAGTAAAGTTTCAGCGACAACAAAAGCCGTAAAAAATCAATATCCTGATAGAAAATTAGTGGCTTGTTTAGAATTACATACGTATAGTAGTTTAAATGCCGAGTTTTTAAAAGAATATCAAGGCGCTTTAGATGCAGCCGATGTTGCTGTTGTTTTCTATTCGCCTGATGCAGTTAAAATCAAACAATTAGAAGAAGTAACCTACGACCAAATTGCGAATTCTTTTGAACGTAACGATTTAATAATTTATACGAATCCAACCGAATTTAAAGATTTCTTATTTAATCAAAATTTAGATAATTCAGCGTTATTGTTAATGAGCTCTGGCAACTACGGCGGATTGAATTTTGATGAAGTAAAGGAGTTGATTCGTTAATGTGTTGATTTGAAAATTTGATAATAAATAAAAAAATCCGAATTTAATTCGGATTTTTTTATTTGTCACATCGAGCGAAGTCGAGATGTCTCATATTATTGTTTAAAGAAAAAGTTTAAATTAGTTTGTTTGCTTTTAATATTGAATAAATTATTGCTGATAAAAAAATGTATGTTAAAATCATCATTTCAAATCTTAATTCAACATTTCTTCTTACAAAAGCATATGGAAGCATAATTAAACCTAGTCCTAAAATAAAAAAGGCAATTTTAGTATCTTCATCTTTGAGTTTTTTAGTTTTTTCTAAATCAATAAACTGGCTATTATTTTTTTCTAGTCCATAAACGTAAGTGAAATTATTTACAATGGTTTCTCTGTTGAGTTTGTATTTATCTGAATTGTCAATCTTAATTCGAATGCTGTCATTTTTATTAATGGATTTTTTAAATAATTCTAAATCAATAGTTTTGTATTCAAAATTCGAAATATGAAAATCCTTTTTGTATTCCTTTGAAGTAATGATAATATGTGCAGGTGTTTTTCCTTGTCTTTCAATAAATTTTGGGCTTTCTTTTAAAGTTAATTGTAATTCTGTGAGATTGCTTTCATTAATTGAATTGTCTTTTTAAAAAAGAATATGGAAAGTATAATAATTGAGATTGAAATGATGAAAATTCCAATTCTGTCTTTTTTTAATTCTTGATTAAAAGAATCAGGCATTTGGTTTTAAACTTTTTTCAAATATAACTTTTTTTCAATTTACAATTATCAAATTATCAAATTTTCAAATCAACACATCATCAAATCCACAAAATTTTCTATTTTTGTTTCTATAAACGCCAAATAAAATTTTATGTACACGCCAATTAATCAGTGGGCCGAAGACGATCGCCCGCGTGAAAAATTTCTGCTTAAAGGAAAATCTTCCTTGTCTGATTCTGAACTTTTAGCCATTCTTATAGGTTCGGGTTCTCGTAACGAGAGCGCCGTGCAATTGTGCCAACGTATTCTAGCGAGTTCACAAAACAATCTCAATCTTCTGGGTAAATTATCCATTCAACAATTGATGAATTTCAAAGGAATTGGCGAAGCCAAAGCGATTTCTATTGCCGCCGCTTTAGAACTAGGAAGAAGAAGGCGCGAAGAGGAAGTAATCGAACTCAAAAAAATAACGTCGAGTAAAGCGGTTTTCGATATCATGCAACCTTTGATTGGAGAATTACCACACGAAGAATTTTGGGTATTGTTTCTCAATAATTCTAATAAGGTCATTTACAAGACACAAATTAGCAAAGGCGGAATTACAGGAACTATTGTCGATATCCGAATTGTGTTTAAATTTGCTTTGGAGCACAATGCGACTTCCATAATTTTATCGCACAATCATCCTTCTGGAAAACTCCAAGCTAGCGAAGCCGATATCCAAATTACTAAGAAAATTAAAGAAGCTGGAAAGAATTTAGATATTCAAGTTTTGGATCATGTAATTATTACTGAAAAGAGTTATTATAGTTTTGTAGATGAAGGAATTTTTTAGAAAGTATTAAGAAAATCTTTCTCGCTAAATATGTATCTTGCAAACAATTAATTTTCGTCAGTTCGAGTGATTTTCGATAGAAAATAATATCGAGAACAGAGAAAATAAATTAGAAAACAATTCTCGATACTTTTTATTCCATAAAAAACTCGAATTGACGTTTTCTAATTCATAATTAAAAACTCATAATTCATAATTAAGAGAATGATTAGCACATCAGGAATTACGTTTTCCTATTCTAAAGACCAATTGTTTCACATGCCCGATTTGTATTGTGAAGCAGGAAGCACGATTTTAATTACTGGTGATTCTGGAAAAGGAAAAACAACTTATCTGCATATTTTAGCAGGAATATTAAAACCAAAAACGGGAGAAATTTTAATTGATAAAGTTAACATGGTTGCTTTATCAGAATCGAAAGGTGATAAATTTCGTGGAAAAAATATTGGTTTAGTTTTACAAAAATCGCATTTTGTTACTTCACTAACGGTTCTAGAAAATTTAGAAATGGCGAGTTGGTTAGCAACAGGAAAGAAAAATGCAACAAGAGCAAAAGAATTGCTAGCAAAATTAGATATTGCAAATCAAGCTAATAAATTACCTAACCAATTAAGTATTGGTCAGCAACAACGTGTTTCAATTGCTCGTGCTTTAATGAATGGACCAAAAGTACTATTGGCAGACGAACCTACATCGAGTTTGGATGATAAAAATGCAGAAAAGGTAATTCAGTTATTGACCGATTTGTCTAAAGAATACAAAGCAGCATTGGTAATTGTTACGCACGATGCAAGAATTAAAGAGAAGTTTACTAACAAAATAACAATGGTATAATGATTACAAAATTAGCTTGGCGAAATATTTGGTTCAAACCGTTGAATACTATTTTAAGTATTATTTTGTTAACCTCGAGTGTGGCAATTATTACGGTTTTAATTTTATTAGAAAAACAATTCGAAGAAAAGTTTACAAATAATTTAGACGGAATAGATTTAGTAATGGGTGCGCAAGGAAGTCCGTTGCAATTAATTTTGTCGTCTATATATCAAGTTGATGCTCCTACTGGAAATATTAGTTTAGATTCGGCAAAAGTTTGGATGCAAAATCCAATGGTTGGAAAAGCAATTCCATTGGCCTTCGGTGATAATTACAAAGGATTTAAAATTTTAGGAACTACCCAAGATTATTTAAAGCATTTTAAAGTTGAATTTTCTGAAGGGAAAACTTTCGATAGAAACTTTGATGTTGTTATTGGAAGTGAAATTGCTCAAAAGTTGAGTTTACATGTGGGTGATGAGTTTTTTGGTTCACATGGTGATTCTGCCGAAGGCGAAGTACACGATCATTACGCATACAAAGTTGTTGGAATTGCTGAGCCAACGGGTAAAGTGGTAGATAATTTAATTTTATGTAACATACCAAGTGTTTGGCAAATGCATCATCAAGGACACGAAAATCCCGAACATGGAGAAGAAGGTCACGTTCATGAAGAAGGAGATGAGCATGAGCATCATGAAGCTTCAGATTTAACAATCGACGAACCTGGAATGGAAATTACTTCAGTTTTATTGCAAATGCGCAATCCAATGGCAAAACTAACTTGGCAACGCATTATTCCGCAAAATACTAAAATGCAAGCCGCTTCACCTGCAATTGAAATTAATAGATTGTTTACTTTGTTTGGTGTTGGAATCGATGCACTTCGTTATTTAGCATACGGAATCATGTTAATTTCAGGAATCTCTATTTTCATTGCTTTGTTCAAAACTTTAAAAGAACGTAAAAGCGAATTTGCGCTATTACGTGTAAATGGAGCAGGAAGATTTCAATTATTAAAACTTGTTTTGATTGAAAGTTTGCTTTTATGTTTTGTTGGTTTTATTTTTGGTACGATTTTGGGAAGAATAGCATTAGTTCTCATTTCAAAATCATCGGAAGCCGACTTTAAATTGAGTTTTAATCCGTACGAATTTATTTGGAACAAAGAAGGTTGGTTGTTAGTACTCACACTACTTGTAGGGATAGTTGCAGCATTAATACCAGCCATAAAAGCATATACATTAAATATTTCAAAAACATTAGCAAATGCGTAAAATATATACAGTTGCAGTAGTTGCAATAATTTCAATAATCACTTTTAGTTTTACTAATAAAAACATTTCTAGTAAAGTAGCATTAGAAAAAAATGTAGTGCTAACAGATACTTTAACGTGGAAGTTGTTAGGACAAATTGATTATCAAAAGAAAAAGGATAAAACTTATGGAGAAGTGATGTTTCCTGTAATTAATCCGAAGTTAAAAGCTTTGCAAGGAAAACCTATTGTTATCACTGGATTTATAATTCCAATTGACAATAAAAATTATGCAATTAGTAAAAATGTTTTTGCTTCTTGTTTCTTTTGTGGAAAATCGGGACCAGAAACGATTATGGGAATTAAATTTAAAGGCGATTTACCAAAGTTAAAAACTGATCAATATGTAACTTTAAAAGGAACTTTTCGTTACAATGATAGCGATGTTGAAGACTGGATTTATCACGTTGAAAATGCAGTTATTACAGCTGGAAAATAATTATTAATTACGAATTAATTTTGTCACATCGAGCGGAGTCGAGATGTATTTTTAATCACCGCATAAGCAAATCAACAAATCAACATTTAGAATTGTTCCAAAACAAAAAACACCTTTTTTTCGATTTAGATCATACCCTTTGGGATTTCGATAGAAATTCTGCAGTTGCTTTTGATGTAATTTTTAAACAGCACGGATTTGATTTTTCTATAGATGAATTCCTAAAATATTATATTCCAAGAAATCAGCATTATTGGAAGTTATATCAAGTAAATAAGATTTCGCACGAAGATTTACGTTATTATCGTTTAAAAGATGTTTTCGATATTTTAGAAGTAGAGGTTTCAAGAGAATTGGTAAACCAACTTTCAGATGACTATATTACACATTTGCCCAATAGTAATCATTTATTAGATGGTGCTATTGAAGTTTTGGAATATTTGCAACCAAAATACGAATTGCATATAATTACAAATGGTTTTCATTTTGTTCAAGACAAAAAATTGAAAAATTCAAATATTGAACACTTTTTTAAATCGGTGACCAATTCGGAAATGGCAGGTGTAAAAAAACCACATCCAACTATATTCGAATTTGCATTATCTTTAGCCCAAGCAACTAAAGAGGAAAGTATCATGATAGGTGACAGTTGGGAAGCTGATATTGAAGGAGCAGTCGATTTTGGAATGGATGCTATTTTCTTTAATGCTGAAAATATTAAAACAGAAAATACTTCACATGTAGAAGTAAAACATTTATTAGAACTTAAAAACATACTATAATGAAATCGCAATTAAAAACATGTTTGTTGAAAGCAAACACTTAATAAGATAGTGCGATTCCATATAACCAATGTAAAACAAACAATTAATATATATGAAAAAGCTTATTTTAGTTTTTGCACTTTTTATAACTATTCTTTCTTCTGCACAAGAAAATTACAAATATGTAATTGTGCCAGCAAAATTTTCATTTTTAAATGCAGCAAATAAGTATAATTTAAATGCTTTAACAAAATCATTTTTTGAATCTCAAGGTTTTACTGTTTTTTATGATACTGATAAATTGCCTGAAGAATTAGCAAACAGTAGATGTTTAGCGCTCTATGCTGATGCTGTTGAGGAAAATAAATTATTTACTACAAATATTATAATTCAAGTTAAAGATTGTCAAAACAATGTTTTAACTGAAAGTTTTAGAGGTAGTAGTAGAGAAAAAGAATATGAAGAAGCTTATAAAGAAGCATTTAGAGCAGCTTTAACTTCGTTAAAAGGTCAATTAAATTTTAAAAATAATTTTACTGCTAAAAGTGAAGTTGTAGCCAAAACGGAAACAAAAGTTGAGGTTAAAGAAGCAAATGTTGAAGTTCAAAAAGTTGTCAATCCAGATCAATTATTTGCTTTGCCTATTGAAAATGGATACAAAATTGTCGATAGCGAACCTAAAGTAGTTTACATTATTCAAAACACTTCTATAGAAAATGTTTATATGGCTAAAAAAGGTGATGTTCAAGGAACTTTCTTAAAGAAAATTAACGGTTGGTTTTTTGAATATTATCAAGAGGGAAAATTAATTTCAGAGAAAGTTAGTGTGAAGTTTTAATTTGGTTATGGGTCAAGGGTTTTAGGTTAAAGTTTATAAATTTTTATTAGCTTTAACCATTTACCTAGTACCTTTTACCTTTAGTATCCATATTTATCCTTCCATCTATTCTTTAGAAACTGACGTAATTCACGTTCGCGTGCATTTTCTCCAGGTTCAAAAAATTTAGTTTCCGAAATTTCAGATGGTAAAAATTCTTGTTCGGCAAAGTTGTTAGAAAAGTCGTGAGCATATTTGTATTCGTCACCATAGCCTAATTCTTTCATCAGTTTGGTAGGCGCATTTCTCAAATGCATTGGTACCGGTAAATCACCCGTTTGTTTAACTAATTGTTGTGCTTTACCAATTGCCATATAACTGGCATTACTTTTTGCTGAGGTGGCTAAATAAATAGCACACTGACTTAAAAGTATTCTACTTTCAGGGTAACCAATTGTTGTTACCGCTTGAAACGTATTGTTCGCCATAATTAAAGCCGTTGGATTGGCATTTCCTATATCTTCACTGGCTAAAATTAGCATTCTTCGGGCAATGAATTTTACATCTTCACCACCTTCAATCATGCGAGCTAACCAATATACAGCACCATTAGGATCACTTCCACGAATCGATTTAATAAACGCCGAAATAATATCATAATGCTGTTCACCTGTTTTGTCATAAAGAACCGTATTTTTTTGAACCAATTGCATTACTTTATCGTTAGTAATTTCAATTTCGTCGCCATCAGTTGCATTGACTACTAATTCAAAAACATTTAATAATTTTCTTCCATCTCCACCTGAAAGTCTCAATAAAGCTTCTGTTTCTTTTAATTGAATATTTTTGGTTTTCAAAACTTCATCAACAGCAATAGCACGATGTAATAAAGCTTCTAAATCTTCTTTGGTAAAAGGATTCAGAACATAAACCTGACATCTTGACAATAAAGCGGGAATTACTTCAAAACTCGGGTTTTCAGTAGTTGCTCCTATTAACGTAACCCAACCTTTTTCGACAGCAGCTAATAATGAATCTTGTTGCGATTTGCTAAAACGATGAATCTCATCAATAAACAAAATAGGATTCTTGGTAGTAAAAAGTCCGCCACTTTGTTTGGCTTTGTCAATTACTTCTCGAACTTCCTTAACACCAGAATGAATAGCACTCAATTGGTAAAACGGACGCTTACTTTCCTCAGCCATAATTTGAGCTAAAGTAGTTTTTCCAGTTCCGGGTGGTCCCCATAAAATTAAGCTAGGAATGATACCTTTCGCAATTTGATGGGTTAAAGAACCTTGATCGCCAACTAGATGTAGTTGGCTAATATATTCTGATAAATGTTGAGGTCGTATGCGTTCTGCTAAAGGTGCTTCCATAGTGTAAAAGTACATTTTTTTCAATTTTATATAAAAGAAAAAGGTTTGAAAATTTAATTTCAAACCTTAAGTAATTTTATAACGATTTGGTTTATTCGTGTTTATCTGAATTTTTTGCGAGTAATAAATCTCGCGTGTTTTTTTGAACCGAAATTGCAGAGAATAAACTTAATAGGAATGACATGCCGTAAAATCCTTTTTCACTTAATTCTAAATCGGCATTCCAAAGTCCAATAACGAGTAAAGTAATTGAAGCAATGGTTGTGAACCAACTTATTCCATAATACATATCGGTTACTGGAATTCCTTCGGCTCTATCTCGTACAGATTTTTGAACAGAAATTACTGAGAATAAACCAAACAATAAGATTGTGAAATAGTAACCTTTTTCGTTTAATTCCATTTGTGCATTCCAAAGTCCAATACAATAAGAAACCATTCCGGTAATTAATGAAATCCATGCTGCGCCAATAAATGCATCTGTTGGTTTTTGAACAATAATAATTTCTTTTGTTTTTGTATTCGTTTGTTCTACATTGTTTACTTGATTTGTTTCCATAATCTTTGTTTTAAATTTCTAAAGCAAAGAAAGAAACAAGAAGAAGGTCAAACAATGAACTTCGGTTAACAAATTTAAAGGTTATAATATTTTTGCGCGAATTCTACTTAAAGCTTGTGGTGTGATTCCAATATATGATGCTAAATACTTCTGTGGGATTTCCTGAACAAGGTTTTGTTGTTCTTTAAATAAGTTTAAATAACGTTCTGTTGGCGAATCTTTCATGAAGCTTAATTCTCGTTTCGATTTGTACATAAAAAATTCTTCTGCAAAAACGCGACCTATAGATTCTCCACATGATGTGTTTTTGTAAATTTCATCTAAATCTTCTCTGGTAATAAAAATAACTTTAGATTTTGTTAAACTTTGAATACAAGCCACACTTGGCGTTTGTGTAAGAAACGATGAATAACTGCTGATTAACTTGTTTGGAAAACCAAAATCGGAAGTAACATCTTTTTCAGCTAGTTCAATAAAAATACGAAAAACACCTTCTAAAATGAAATAGATGTTTTGTTCTACTTGATTAGTAGTAATAAGAAATTCTTTTTTCTTGAAATCTTTTGTTTGAAGTTTTGATGCAATAAAGTTCCAATCGCTTTCTGAAATTTCTACTTTTTCTTGCAGAATTTTTCGTAATTTATCCATTTAAAGAGTGCTGTTTTTTCTTTTGACTAAAATAGAATCTATTTGAGAATATGACAAAAATTCATCTAATATTTTTTGGTGTTATATTTGAGTTACTTTTTTAAAACCAATAAGGTTTTATTTTAATATGAAACAAGTTATTCGCGACCATCAATTTAAATTTTATAATTCGGTACTACTGTTGCCAGTATTTTTTGTTTTAGTATTATGGATGGTTTTTTGGTACGAATCTAGATTTCATGAGAATTTTCATCATTTCGGAATTTACCCAAGAGAAATTTTTGGTTTAAAAGGAATTTTATTCAGTTGGTTGTTGCATGGCGATTTTCAACATATTGTTAATAACTCATTAGCATTAATAGTCTTGCTTTCTTTTCTCCGTTTTTTTTATAGAGAACAAACGTGGAAAGTAATTATTTTAGGAATCTTTTTTCAGGCTTAGGAACTTGGCTTTTGGGACGACCTAGTTATCATATTGGTGCCAGCGGCTTAATTTATGTTTTGGTAAGTTTTATTTTCTTCAAAGGAATTTTTACCAAATATTTTAGACTCATGGCAGTTTCCTTTGTTGTAGTTTTATTATATGGTGGTATGGTTTGGTATATGTTTCCTAAAGTAGATAATCATATTTCTTGGGAAGGGCATTTAAGTGGATTTTTAACAGGTTTATTCATGGCTTTATTAATTAGAACACCTCAATTTGGTAAACCCGTTATGTATAATTGGGAACATCCCGATTTTAATCCTAAAGAAGATGCATTTATAAAAAATTTCGATGAATCGGGCAACTTTAATCCACCACCAAAACCAAAAGAAGGTGAAAACGAAATCAAAGATTATTTTTCTTCATCCATGAAAGTGATTTATGATTTTTTGAGAAATAATTAAAATTAATAGGTTGAAGAATTTGCAATTACATAATCTTGGAAAATTTCAATCAAAGGTAGGATTGAAAGAACAATTCAATTCTAAAAAGATTGAAATTGAAAACAATGACAAGCTTTCTAAAGAAGAAAAGTTACTTCAAATCAAGAATATTGAACTCGAATTAAATGAGAAAATTAAAAAAGTAAATGGTCTTTGTTTTAATTTTCAAACTCATTTTTAAATCTTCAAATTTTCAAATTAACAAATTACAATCTTTGTCTAACAACTTCATATAAAAACGCTCCACAAGCAACCGATACATTTAATGAAGATATTGTGCCAAACATAGGAAGTTTAGCTTTTTCATCAACAACTTTTAAAACAGAAGGATTTACACCTTTGTCTTCGCTACCCATAATAATAGCTGTAGGTTCTTTAAAATCTATATCGTAAATATTTTGATTCGTTTTTTCGGTAGCTGCAACTGTTTTTATACCACAAGATTGTAGGTGAAAAACAGCATCTTTAACATGGTCTACTTTACAAATAGGAACATTAAATACAGCACCAGCGCTTGTTTTAACAGTATCTCCATTTACAGGAGCGCTTCCTTGTTTAGGTATTATAATTCCGTTTACACCAGTACATTCTGCAGTACGAATTATAGCTCCAAAATTTCGAGCATCTGAAACACCATCTAAAACAATGAAAAGAGGAGTTTTTCCTTGGTCTAATAAAGTTGAAATTACTTCATCTAAATCGGCAAATGAAATTGGAGAAATGGTTGCAACAGCACCTTGATGGTTTCGATTACCTAATCGGTTAAGTTTTTCGATAGGAACTTGTGAGTAATTGATATTGTGTTCTTTTAAAACTTTTAATAGTTCTCGCATTAATTCTCCATGAGAATCTTTTTGAATAAACACTTTATCAATTTCTTTTCCAGCATGAATTGCTTCGATAATGGCTCTAATTCCAAAAATTTGTTGCATTTTTTCCATTTTGCAAATTTAGATGTTTAAAGTTTAAAAGTTTAAAAGTTTAAAGTTTTTTTCGTTTCAAGAATGCGAATAGTTGAAATATAGCCCTGATGGGAGCGGCACCTTGTATAGCGTACAGCAGGAAAATGAATTGCAAATAAGCCTTTTAATGCGCTTCTAGAAATTTGTTTTAAAACTTATTTGAATAATAGAGTCAGAAAGTTTTATAGCTTGATCATCCGTACTTCCGTTTGCATAAATGAGTTTAAAAAGCCCATTTTGTGTAAGCATTCCGAAACCAAAACCTAAGCCTAATAATCCGCCTTGTAAATTGGTTGTTTTATCTTGAAAATAGCCATAATCTGTTATAGAATGCACATATAAGTTGGGTGTTATTAGATAGCGATATTCGGTAAAAATCCCTGAAAAGAAATTAGCTTGTAAAGTGTTTTCTCTAAATCCTCTAATGGAATTAATTCCGCCAAAACGATACAATTCGTTAATGACATAGTTTTGACTGTCGAGATAATAGGATTGGTTTTTTACAAAAACTTGATTTTTTTCGTTTAAATATACGAGGTGACTTGCATTAACTTCTGCAAAAAATTGATTGGTATTTATTGCGGTTAATGTTCGTTTACCCATTCCAATTTTTGCCAATAGAATTGTTTTTTCGGGAAACAAGAAATCGGAAACATTACGTTTTAAATAATCGAAACTAAGTGTGTAAAAAGTACTTTTATAATCATTAAGACTTATAGCGTTTAAGTTTTGAATGTCTACTGAATTTATGGTTTGGTAACCCAAAAATACTTTTCGATTATAACTAAAATAGTAACCCGCTTCAAGGTTAAGTTGGGTATTTTGAAAAGTACTATCTTGTTTAAATATTTTTAAATTTCCTTTGGCTCCAAAAGGGGTTTTAAACCAATATGGTATCTCAGTTCCGAGATTAAATGAAGTTTGTTTACTTCCATCATTTCTCCAATACAAATTAAACTTTTCGCCCGAATTTAAGATGTTGATTAGATTTAAATCGAGATAACCATTGAAAGTCAATTTTGTATTCTTTTCATCATTTGCAAAACCTATAAAACCGTCAAATTTATTAGGTTTGGTTCTTTCTAAATACGTGTAAATTTTTGTAGAATCTTTTGTAAATAAAATTTCAGGAGATTTGGTTGCAGTAACAAATGGAAATTCTTCAATATCTCTAGAAACTTCGTTTACTAATTCTTGATTAAAGGTTCTGTTTCTAAGTTTTCTTTTCCAATTTTGTTTAATGTTTTGCGGAAATTTATCGTAACCCAAAACTACGATATCATCTAGTTTCCTTTTTTGGTTAAGATTTAAAGATAACTCACATAAAATTATAGTTCCATTTACTTTTTGATTAATTAATTTTAGCTTCGATAAAGCATAACCACTTGATTCTAATAGTTTTAATTTTGAATTCATCCAGTTTTCTACTTCACCTGGTAAAATTGAAATAGCATCTTCATTTATTTTTAAAATTTCTTTATCACTTTTAGAAATTTGGTTAGTTTTTATAATTAATTTTTTAATTCTACTTCCTAAATAATAATGAAAAACAAATGTACTATCGTTTATTTTCTTTTGAGAATTGAGTTCGAAGTTAAAATAACCAATGTTATATAAAGAGTTTTCAAATGTTTTTTGAGTTTCTAAAATTTCAGCAACATTTTCATGTTTTTTTGGATATGTAAGACTGTCTATAATAGAATTTTCGTATTCATTTTTTCCTTTAATATTTAAATAGAAATTTTGGGCAAATGTTACTGCCGATAAGAAAAAAAGAAAAACTAGAAATTTTGATTTCATAATGTAAATAAACGAAAACTTTGAAGAAATAATATAAAAAAAGCACCCGAAGGTGCTTTTTAACATAACGTAACTTCAAAAAAACTAATTTTTTATCAAGCGCTTTGTAAATGATTTATTGTCTTTTGTAGCTTTTACAAGATATAATCCGTTTTGTAATGATGAAATATTCATGGCAGAATCAGAAAGAACCGATTTAAAATCTAATACTTTTTGACCTGTTAAAGTGAAAATTTCTATTGAATCCATTCCTTCTGAAATAAAAATTTCTGTATTTGAAGGATTAGGATATAAGTTAATTTTAGATTCATCTAAAAATGTATCATTACTTAAAGTTGATGGTTGGTTACCAAAAATTCTAAATTGACCAGATGCAATAGCTATTTGTGCACTAGTACTTGTTACAACATAAGGAGTATTATCCATTAAATCATACCAAGTTCCAGTGTAAGGAAAATCTGGAGTTACATTTTGATTAGCAACAGAGAAGTTAGCTAAAATAACAACATTTTTTAAACTTGTTGACGGAAGACTATTGTCGTAAACATAAACTCTTTGTCTAATATTGTTTCCGTCAGGACTAATTGCGTAACTTCCGTTAAACACAGGTTCTGTTGTTTTTAATTCTATAAATCTAGAATACTTTTGATAAATAGGTCCGCGAACAGGATCGGCTAACCAGTTTTCTACCCATTGTGGTTGAGGTTTTGTATCTAATTTACAATCTCCAGCAGTCGCATCAGAATCGGAATTTACTGTACCATTATTACATGTGAATATTGAATCATCCATTCCTAGTTCTTGGAAATGCCAAATCATTTTCGGTCCTGGAACTAAAATACTCACAGCTCCAATTGAAGCCATTCTATTTAAAGCATTAGTTAAATTACCAGCAACTGGGAAAGATCCACTTCCATTACCGTAAGTAACAGCTTCATACATCAATCTGTCTTTATCGTGACTTTCAGGATATCCCATTAAACGTTTACCTGTAAAGCCTCTACTTGTATGACCAATAGTTGAAATATCGGCTCCAGTAGAATAACCTTGAGCTAATTGCTTATAAGGATAGAAAATTTCACCCCATAACATTATCCCTTTTCCTTCAGCATATCTGTAATTTGCCCATTCTGTTTCTTCGGTTGCAGATCCACCTGTACCTAAATGTTCAAAAATTACATATTGATCGTTATCTAACGACCATTGATAGTCTGCATATTCTTTTAAAACAGCAACTCTATCAGCTTGATAGTTATTAGTACAAGCATCGTCACCACCAGAACAATTTTGAGTGAAACCTTTAGTTAAATCCCAACGGAAACCATCAATTTTAAAGTCTTGTATCCAATGTTTAAGTGTTCTTTTTACATACTCTTTAGTATGTGTAGATTGATGATTAAAATCTTCTCCAACACTATAACTATGTCTTGCAGAAGTATTAAAATATGGATTATCTGTGTTAGGACTTCCCCAGCCATCACCATCAGGATCATTCATCCACATACGAACCATAGGGTTTCTTCCAAATGCGTGGTTAAAGGCAATATCTAAAATTACAGCGATACCATTTTGATGGCATAGATCAACTAATTCACGTAATTTATCTTCTGTTCCATAGAATTTATCTAAAGCCATATGATAAGCGGTGTTATAACCCCAACTTTCATTGCCTTCAAATTCCATTACCGGCATTAATTCGATGGCATTGATTCCTAAATTTTTAAAATAATCTATTTTGTCAATTACATCTTGATAATTTCTATCTGCATCAAAATCACGAACTAGAAGCTCGTAAACTACTAAGTTATCCTTATTTGGTTTCGTAAAATTAGTTACTTGCCAATTGTATGGAGTTTGGCCTGTTTGTAAAACGGTTACTTCTCTTTCTTGTCCTGAAGGATAAGCATAAGTAGTATTTAAATTAGGAAATGAAGCAGCTGAGATCCATGGATCATCATAAGGAGAAAGCACTAATGTTGAACAAGGATCAGCAGTTTTTACCATAGCTTGAGAATTTGCTGTAGGAGTTTGATCTACCACCCAATATTGATAAGTATAAACTTGTCCAGCTGTTAATCCAGTTAATTCTAACCAAAATTTAGAAGATGATGGATCTTTTTTCATAGCATAAGCAGCAGTTGGTTGCCAATAGTTAAAAGAGCCTGCTACATAAACAAAATCTTTTCCAGGAGCATTTAATACTAAAGTTGCTTTTGAATTATCGGAAGAGTTATAATTAATTCCTAAATCTAAACCAGTTGGTAAAGCTTCCGTAACTGTCGTTGGACTAACAACAACATTGAAAAATTTTGAAAAGGTTTGTCCTCCTAAAGTTATCTGCAGCTCATAAGATTTATTTACAGTAATGTTTGTGTCAGAATATGAATAGGAACTTCCTGTAAATGTATTGATGGTTGAACCATTTGCAATTAAATTGTAGTTCGCGTTTCCACCAGTATTAGATGCAGAAATTGCTAAACTTCCACCTGAATTTACAACTGTGTAACTGTTTTCATAAGGTGTGTTTAAGTTAACTTGAAATGCTCCAACAGGTAATTCTAAATCTACAGATTGTTGCGAACCAGTAGCACTTCTAAACACAATATTAATTTTAGAAATGGTTCCAGAAGGATTGCTGTAAAAATCTTGGATTGTAGGAGTTAAATCTAATTTATAAATATTTCCAGAAACTAAAGTTAATGCAGGTTGCGTGGTATTGTTACCCCAAGATCCTATAACATTTTGCCAAGGATTTCCATTAACAGTCACTCCAGTATGTGCATATATTGTTCCAGAATATGAAGCAAGTCCTGTTCCAGTTTTATCAAATAATAATGTTGCAGTTTGATTTGCTTCGGGTGTTGTGCCACCTTGCCAAGAAACTTGTGCAAATGTAAAGCTAGTTATTATTGAGAAAAGTAGTAAGTAAATTTTTTTCATTTTCATATAAAGCATAAAAGGGCTACCTAAGTAGCCCTTATTAATTTATTATTGTGGTGTAATTGAATATTTGTAGTCTCTTGGACTTGTTAAATCTAATTCTATTAGATAAGTTCCTGCAGTAACAGCTATATTACCACCACCATAGGTCATCATTTCACCTCCATAATTTCCTGGATCAGCTCCTCCATCATAACTTCCTAAGTTAAATTGGTCTGAACCATTATTCCAAGAATCATTGTAACGAAATTTAATTTCTCCATCTACTAATGTCACAACTAATGACCATTTACCCGTATTTGCGTCATAAGTCATATTTGTATCACTATCCCAACCACCTGGAGTAGCGCTTCCAATAACACCCCAACTTACCAAAGTAGTTTCATAAGTTAAATCAGTTGTATTTGCTCTAACTCTATAATAACCTGCAGCATTTGGACCACAATTTGTTGAGCTTCCTTGTAATAAAACACCAGAAAAAGATCCGTCATCACCCCAATCTGTATTTCCCCACTCATATACTCCAGAAGAATTAGCTGCAATAAACTTAAATTCTCCATCTAACCAAACATATCCTTCATAATCTGTTGCACCAAAACCTGAAGCTGCTAATTCTGGAGCTGTAGCTGGAGACCATCCTTGGTGGTTACCTACAACTCCAATTTTAGGTAAATCAGTAGAATAAGGAGTTACTGTTATTGTTACAACATTTGAAACCATTGGGCTGTATCCATTTGCACTTGAAATAACTCTTACATCAAAATTAGCAGCAGTATAAGGAGTAGCTCCTAATGCTAAACATGCTGTATTTAATGTTTCTGTAGAGATTGATGATTGAAGAGCTCCTGAAGTTCCGCCTAATACTTGAGCTGCAGAAAAGTCTCCTCCGTTATTATCAATTTCTAAGCTGTAAGAGATTGCTACATCACCATTATAATTTGCTTTACTCCAAACAAATCTCTCTGCTTGTTGAGTCATGTTCTCTGGTAATAGAATGTAAATATTACCGTCTTCTGGAGCAGATAAAATTGGAGCATCTATTCCTTGAATAGCAGGTCTATCTTGAACATCATCAGTACTACATGAAATTGTTGCAACTGATAATAATATAAATAATGATTTAATTATATTTTTCATATTTTTTCATATTAAATTAATAACCAGGGTTTTGAATTAAATTAGGGTTTACAATAATTGCATCTTGAGGTATTGGGAAAAGTCTTCTATAAGTAGGGATTGGTGAGCCATTGGCAACATTCCCTTTCCAAGGCCATAAGTATGAACTTCCTGAAAATTTTCCAAAACGAATTAAATCAGTTCTTCTATGACCTTCCCAATGTAATTCGCGTGCTCTTTCATCTAAAATAAAGTCTAAATTTAAATCAGAAGTTGTAATATTTCCAGAAGTATTACCATAAGCTCTTTCTCTAAGATCATTAATATATCCTACGGCAGTACTTGCATCTCCACCACCATTTCTTAAATAACATTCTGCATACATTAAATAAGCATCTGCAAGTCTAAAAACAGGATAATCAGTATCTACAAAGTCTCCAGATGAGTCAGAGCCTTGATTTCCAAAACTGTCAACATTTTTCCATTTTGAAATAGCATATCCATCTGTAAAACTTCCCACATCATTTATCTCTAGACTTTGTCCGTTAGTGTAAAATTGTTTACGGTAGTCATTGTCCATGCCATTGAATTTATTTACAAATGCAGATGTAGTTCTTAAACCTGCCCAACCACCATTGATTCCAAAATCAGAAGCAGTCATACTACCACCCACGGCAGCGTGTGTTAAATAAGTGGTTCCACCGTAGGTTTTTGTATGTAAACCATCAAAAGCAACGGCAAAGATAAATTCATTTTGAGCTCCGTTTGAATTGTTGTCAGCCATGAATAATTGTCTGTAATTATTATGTAATGAATAACTAGTTTCATTGATAACTTTATTTACATAAGTAAAAGCATCTGCATTTCTATCTTCACCAATATAAACTTGAGCATTCAAAAATAATTTTGCTTTTAACATCCATGCAGCAGCTTTATCTACTCTAAATTGTTCATTAGTATTAGGGTCTTTTAAATCTGATTCCATTTCAGTTAGTTCTTGCTCCACAAAATCAAATAAATCTTGTCTTGAAGCATATGGAGGTAAGTAATATTGAGTTGGAGAGTCCTCAGTAGTTAATGAAGCACCTCCAAATAAATCAATAATATGCCAGTAACTTAAAGCTCTTAAAAATCTAGCTTCTGCTCTGTATACTATAATTTCATCTCTTACTGCTCCAGTAATACCTCTACTATCTAGTTTTTCATCAGTTGATTGTCTTAAAAACTCATTACAATTAGTTATTTGATATGCTAATCTATAAAAAGTAGCTTTAATAAATCCATCAGAGGTTGTCCAACTGTGCCAATGGAAATCTTTTATAGTAGCATCATTCCAAGCAATAATTGCTTCATCTGTTGTTAATTCTTGAAAATTCCAGTAATTTCTTAAGTAAGAACTGAAACCTTCGTCTATTCCAGCAACGTCTCCAGCACCCGCAGGACCTTGTTGTCCAGTGGTTGCAAGACCTGCATATAATTTTGCTAAGAAGTTTTTATAAGAATCTGGGTCTGAAAATACCTCGTCAGCTGTTTGTTCAGCTCCTTCTGGTTTTGTGTTTAACTCATCAGTACAAGAAATAGTTAATAACAAAAGAAGAAAAGAAGATAAACTTAAAAGGTTAATTTTTAAATTCTTCATAGTTTTTTTTTTAAAAGTTTACATTTAAACCTAAAGTGTACATTCTAGGTCTTGGGTAAATTGTATTATCGATACCACCGTTAACCTCTGGGTCAATACCTTTGTAACTAGTGATTAAGATTAAATTTTGTCCACCAAGCGATAATTTAGCATTTGCTTTACTTCCTAAGAAGTTTTTGAAGTTGTAACCAATTGTTACATTGTCCATTCTTATGAAAGAAGCATCTCTAACGTAATAATCTGATAAAAATCTTTCAGAACCAGCATAAGTGAAGTTTGTATTTAAAACCTCTGTTGTAGCATTACCTAAATCTGTATCTCTAATTAAGATTTGGTTTTGCCAACCTAAATTAGAATCAACATTATAGTAATTATAGTTACCCCAGCTGCCTCTCCAAGACATTGCAAAATCCCAGTTTTTATAGCTTATATTAGTGTAAAAACCATAATAAACATCTGCTTGAGGCTTTTTGTAAAAATAGCGGTCAGCACTATTAATTTGTCCGTCACCATTTCTGTCGATAAAAACACCGTCAATTGGGTTACCATCTGCATCATACGCTTGTTCATATACATAGTATGCATTAGGGAAATAACCAACTTGAATTCTTTGTACTTCATTGTTGATACCACCAGTTATACCACCAGTTGAAATTCCAAATTCGGAAGCACCATCAATTAACCCAGTTACTTTTGCGTTTTGTAATGTTACATTTCCTCCTACAGTTACATTCCAATCGTCATTAGTTACTAAAATTGCTTCTAATGCCATTTCAATACCTTGATTTTTAGTTTTACCTATGTTGTAATAGTTATAATTTGAAAAACCATAAAATGGTGGATTTGGGATGTATGCAATAAGGTCTTTAGTTCGTTTTTCATATACATCTACAGCACCTGTAATTCTGTTTTTGAAAAGACCAAAATCTAAACCTATGTTTCTTGTTTCTGTTTGCTCCCATTTTAAATTAGGATTATATTCTTGTGGTCTAATTGGATTGTAAAAACTGTTTCCGATTTGATATTGTGCTTGATTATCAGCACTTAAATAAGTTGGCAGAGATGGGTATAGTCTACCAATATCTTGTTGTCCAGTAATTCCCCATCCAAATCTTAGTTTTAATGACGATATAGAATTAACATTTTCAAGAAATTTTTCTTTATCTAATTTCCAAGCTAAAGCAGCAGATGGGAAATTACTCCATCTGTATGCAGGAGCAAATCTAGAAGTTCCATCTCGTCTTATGGTTGCAGTTAAAATATATTTGTCATAAACATTAAAAATACCTCTTGCAAAATAGGATTGTATATTATATCCTTGTTTTTTGTATTGAGATGTACTTGTGTTACCAGCTAACGTAGTTGAAAATCCTGGATTATTAATGTAATCGAAGTTTTGATAATTATATCCAGCGGTTAAATCAATAGAACCTTTAATTGCAGAAATGTCTTTTTTATAATTTAAAAATAAATCCATCAATCTATTTTTACTTTCATTTCTGTAGTCATATTCCGCATTTACATTATTGTAAACATAATCATTATCATAACCCCCATAACTTCTTCCAGAAGTGTAATCATAACCAAAGTTAGCTACTGCTTTTAAATCTGGAAAAAAGTGTAATTTATATTCGGTTTGAATGTTTCCTAAACTTCTAAATGAAGTCCCATAATTGTGTGATTTGTTTATCAATCCAACAGGGTTTCTACTTGCTAATTGTTGATTCCATTCAAAGTAAGAGCCATCTGGATTTGTTACATTTTGAGTTGGATCAAAAGCTAACGAGGCACCTATTGCACTTCTTTCACTGTAGTTGTTTTGCATGGAAGAAGTTTTATTATTTGCTTCAATTTTTAGGTGGTTATCAAAAAAGTTACCAACTAATGCTACACTTGTAGTTGCTCGAGAAAAATTATCTTCTTTTAAAATACCATCCATGTTTGTGTAGCCAGCTGAAGCTCTATAAGTGATATTGTCAGCTCCACCAGATAATGAGATATTATGGTCTGTGCCAATTGCATCTCTGTAAATTTCTTTTTGCCAATCTGTATTTGCAGTACCTAGTAATGCTTGTTGATTTGCATTTCCGTAAGTGGTAACATAATCTCTTAATTGGTTTCCGTTTAATACATCTACTTTTTTTGCAATTGAACTAAAAGAAACATTGCCATTATAGTTGATTTTCATTTCACCACTTTTACCTTTTTTAGTAGTGATTATTATAACACCATTCGATGCTCTTGAACCATAAATAGCTGCTGCTGACGCATCTTTTAAAACGGTAACACTTTCAATGTCATTTTGGTTTATTGTTGCTAATGGATTTCTTCCTCCAGTATTATCTGCAGCAACAGGAACACCATCAATAACAAAAAGTGGGTCATTAGAAGATCCAAAACTACCAAGAGAAGAACCTTGTCTGACTCTAATAGTTGCACCTTCACCTGGAGCTCCACCACCATTAGTAATTTGAACTCCGGCAACCTTACCTTGAATCATTTGATCAGCTGCTACTACAGGTCCTTTAACAAAGGTTTTATCTGTAATTGTATTTACCGAACCTGTTGCATCTTCTTTTTTAACAGTTCCATAACCAATTACTACAACATCTTGTAATTGCTGAGAATCTTCTGTTAAAGAAACTGAAATGTTTTTTTGTCCTGTATAAGTAACCGTATTCTCTTTATAGCCTAAGTAGCTAAATACAATTACATCATTTTGTTTTACTTTTTCTAATGAGAAATTACCATCAAAATCGGTAGTTGTTCCATTAGAAGTTCCTTTTATTACAATGTTTACTCCAGGTAATGGCTGTTGAGAACCACTATCTAAAACGACACCATTTAAAGTGTTTTGTGCAAACATACTTATAGGTAAAATAAGTAATAAAAGTAATAACTTTTTTTGCAGTGTTTTCATACAAATTAATTAAGTTAAACGCTATTTTATAGTAGCTTATATTCACTTCCAATGTTAAATTTATGTAAAAAAACGGTTTTAAAAAACATTTGACGTCTAACTACCTACCGAAAACGTTTTCGTGTTGAAAACTTTATAAATTAAGTTATTTTTAACAGTTAAAATTGCCATATTAAAATTTATGAATTACATTTATTGCAATATTATAAATGATATGAAGAAAAAAGTTACTTTAAAGCAAATTGCAAAAGAATTAGATGTTTCGGTTTCAACAGTTTCAAAATCTCTTAGAGATAGTCCTGAGATTAGTGAAGATACGCGTTTAAAAGTTCAAGCTTTTGCTAAACTATATAACTATAAGCCTAATAATATTGCACTAAGTTTAAAAAACAAAAAACAAAGACAATAGGGGTTATAATTCCTGAAATTGTACATCATTTTTTTGCAACAGTAATTAGTGGAGTTGAACAAGTAGCAAATGAGACAGGCTACAATGTTATTGTGTGTTTATCAGATGAGTCTTTTGATAAAGAGGTTATCAATATGGAAATGCTTGCCAATGGTAGTATAGACGGGTTTATTATGTCACTTTCTAAAGAAACGCAACAAAAAGGAGATTATCATCATATTAAAGAAGTAATAAATCAAGGTATGCCTGTTATCATGTTTGATAGAGTGGCAAACGAAATCTTAACTGATAAAGTTATAATTGATGATTATCAAGCAGCTTATGAAGCGGTTAATTTCTTAATTCAAAATGGTGCTAAAAAAATTGCCTTAATTACGACAGTAGATTATGTTAGTGTTGGAAAATTAAGAACGGAAGGCTATTTGAAAGCTTTAGAAGATAATGATATTAAGGTTGAAGATAAATATATCGTTAAAATTGAAGATATTGAAACTTGTGATTCTAAAATTCATTACTTGCTGCATAGTGAGAAAGTTGATGCAGTAATTGCAGTGAACGAATTATTTGCAGTCGTAACTATTAAAATAGCAAATAGCTTAAATATTAATGTTCCAAATGATTTATCAGTTATCGCCTTTACTGATGGAATTATTTCTAAATTCTCTACACCAACCATAACAACTGTGAGTCAAAATGGAGTTAAGATGGGTAGAAAAGCGGCAGAAATGCTTATCAGAAGATTAGAAGAAGAGGAGCATGAATTGGAAGAGTATGATAGTGAGTATTATAGAACTGAAGTTATCGAGACAAGCTTGATTTTAAGAGAGTCTACGAAAACGAGATAGTTTTTATAAACAACTAATAGTCAATAAATTAGTTTTTTATTTTTAAAATACATTTATTTTTTTTGTTAAATTTGGATTAACTTTCTATACATAAAAATAAATTTGTGAAATCAAAGCTTATATCACTTCCACAATTAAGTTTTGATAAGCACATAAGTGCGCTTGTCGAGTAATTTAAAATTACAATAATGGAAAAGCGTAGATTAAGTTTCTGGGAAATTTGGAACATGAGTTTCGGTTTCTTAGGGATCCAGATGGGTTTTGCCTTGCAAAATGCCAATGCAAGTAGAATTCTTCAAATTTTTGGTGCCGATGTTCATGAATTATCTTGGTTTTGGATTATTGCCCCATTAATGGGTTTAATAGTTCAGCCAATAATTGGACATTACAGCGATAATACTTGGGGAAAATTTGGTAGAAGGAAACCTTACTTCTTAACTGGAGCTCTTTTAGCATCTATAGGTTTAGTGCTAATGCCACAAGCTGAAATTTTTATTGCGTTGATGCCAGCTCTTTGGGTTGGTGCGGGAATGTTAATGATTATGGATGCCTCTTTTAATATCGCAATGGAACCTTTCCGTGCATTAGTAGGAGATAATCTTAGAGCCGATCAACACACACTTGGTTTTAGTGTGCAAACTGCATTAATTGGTATTGGTGCTGTTGTAGGTTCATGGTTGCCATATGTTTTAACACATTGGTTTGGAATTAGTAATCAATCTACTGAAACATCAGCAGTTCCCCAAAACCTAATCTATTCTTTTATCATAGGAGCACTTATTTTAGTCGCTTCCATCTTAATTACAATATTTACAACCAAAGAATATTCACCTGAAGAATTAGCTCAATTTACTGAAGAGAAAATTAGTAATGAATCAGAAGAAGAAGTTAAAGAATCAAAATTAACTGATATTTTTTCTGATTTTGCTAAAATGCCTGAAACAATGCGCCAATTAAGTTGGGTGCAATTCTTTTCATGGTTTGGACTTTTCGGAATGTGGGTTTTTACAACTCCAGCGATAGCTCAACACATTTATGGTTTAGCTCCCGATGATATTAAAAATCCTGACTTTCAATCCGCTGGTGATTGGGTAGGAATTATCTTCGGAGTTTACAATTTTGTTTCTGCCATTTTCGCATTTGCTTTACCAGTAATTGCTAAACAAGTAGGAAGAAAGAAAACACATGCTATTTCTTTAGTCTTAGGTGGAATTGGTTTAATTTCTATGTATTTCATGCCAACAAAAGAAGCGCTAATATTTTCAATGGTATTAGTCGGAATTGCTTGGGCAAGTATTTTAGCAATGCCTTATGCGATTTTAGCGGGCTCAATTAAGCCTAAGAAAATGGGTGTCTACATGGGAATTTTCAACTTCTTTATTGTAATTCCTCAAATCATTAATGCATTAATAGGTGGGCCAATTGTAAAATACCTTTACAACGACCATGCAATTTATGCAATTGTAACTAGTGGTGTAAGTTTCTTAATTGCAGCATTATTAGTAATGAAAGTTAAAGATATCAAAGGAGAATAAGCAATGAAACAAAAAACTTTCATATTCGATTTAGACGGAGTGATTGTTGATACCGCAAAATATCACTTTTTTGCATGGCAAAACTTAGCCAAAAGTATTGGTGTCAATTTCACACACGAAGACAACGAACAGTTAAAGGGTGTTAGTCGCGTTCAATCGCTTGAATTAATTTTAGGTTTGGGAAACAAAAAGGCAACACAAGAAGAAAAAGATATATGGCTTGTTCAAAAAAATGAAGAGTATTTAACTTTTATCGAAAAAATGGATGAGTCAGAAATTCTTCCAGATGTAGAAAGAGTATTACAATTCTTAAAAGAACATAACCAAAAAATCGTATTGGGTTCGGCAAGTAAAAATGCGAAACCAATTTTAGAAAAAGTAAACTTGTTTCGATATTTTGATGCTATTGTAGATGGAAATGATGTGTCAAAAGCAAAACCAGATCCTGAAGTATTTTTAGTAGGAGCTGACAAAGTTTATTCTAAACCCAAAAGCTGTATTGTGTTCGAAGATTCTGTGGCTGGCGTCCAAGCGGCTAATCAAGCAGCTATGCTTAGCATCGGAATTGGAGAACAAAATGTATTACATGAAGCAAAATTTTGCTTTACAGATTTTACAAAAATTTCTAATGAGTTTTTATTAGACTTAATTAATTGTTAAAACAGATGAACCAAGATTATATAGTACCAAACGAATGGTCAATTATTGAAGAAGGATTTGATGCAGGCAGAGTAAAATCGTCTGAAAGTTTATTTAGTATAGGAAATGGAGCTATGGGGCAACGTGCCAACTTTGAAGAGTTTTATTCTGGTAAAACATTTCAAGGTTCTTACATTGCCGGAGTTTATTATCCTGATAAAACGAAAGTGGGTTGGTGGAAAAATGGCTACCCAGAGTATTTTGCAAAAGTATTAAATGCACCAAACTGGATAGGAATTAATGTTGAAATTAACGGTGAAAAATTAGATTTAGCATCATGTAAAGACATCAAAAATTTCCGCCGTGAGTTAAATATGAAAGAAGGTTGGTACAATCGTTCTTTCGAAATTACATTGAAAAACGGTGTTGATGTTGCAGTTAATGTTAATCGTTTTCTTTCTTTAGAAATTGATGAATTAGGTGCTATTCAATACGAAGTTACGCCACTAAATCAAGATGCAAAGCTTGTTTTTAAACCGTATGTTGATGCCGGAATCGAAAATGAAGACACCAATTGGGAAGAACGTTTTTGGGAAACTTTAGAAGTTAAAAATCAAGACAATCAAGCGTATGTTGTAGCGCGAACTTTAAAAACAAAGTTTACGGTTTCAACGTATATGCACAATTCGGTTTTAGTCAATGATGCAGTTTCTGATGTAAAACTTGTTGAGGTAGAAAAAGAAGCTTCGAAAATTTCATTCTCTTACGAAATAGCCGCTTCAAAAGGGCAAAAAGTAACACTTCAAAAATTTGGTGGATATGTTTCAAGTATGAATCATCCGGTTGAAGAATTAATTTTGGCTTCAAAAAAAGTAATTGAAAAAGCAAACGGAATAGGCTACAATCAATTATTAGAAAACCAAAAACAAGCATGGGCTAAAATTTGGGAAATGAGCGACATTACTATCAATGGAGATGTAAAAGCGCAACAAGGAATTCGTTTTAATATTTTCCAGTTAAACCAAACGTATTTAGGAAAAGATTCAAGATTAAATATTGGTCCAAAAGGATTTACTGGTGAAAAATACGGGGGTTCTACGTATTGGGATACCGAAGCGTATTGTATTCCGTTCTATATGGCAACCAAAGACCAACAAGTAGCTCGTAACCTATTAGCTTATCGTTATAATCAATTGGATAAAGCGATTGAAAATGCTGAGAAGTTAGGTTTCAAAAATGGTGCAGCTTTGTATCCAATGGTAACTATGAATGGAGAAGAATGTCATAACGAATGGGAAATTACATTCGAAGAAATTCACCGTAATGGAGCTATCGCTTTCGCTATTTATAACTACTATCGTTTTACTGGAGATTATTCTTACATTCCTGAAAAAGGATTAGAAGTTTTAATCGGAATTGCACGTTTTTGGCATCAAAGAGCTACGTTTTCAACGTATAGAAATCAGTATGTAATTCTTGGTGTTACTGGACCAAATGAATACGAAAACAACGTAAACAACAATTGGTATACAAATTATATTGCCAAATGGTGTATTCAATATACTTTAGAACAAATTCAAAAAGTGAATTCAGATTACCAATCTGATTTTACTAGAATTATGAATAAGGTAAAATTATCGCAAACTGAAATGGATTCATGGAAAGAAGTTGCTGATAATATGTATTTTCCTTATTCTGAAGAATATGGCGTATATTTACAACAAGACGGATTTTTAGATAAAGAATTGGTAACGGTTGCCGAATTAGATAAAGCGCAACGTCCAATCAATCAAAAGTGGTCTTGGGATAGAATTTTACGTTCGCCATATATCAAACAAGCCGATACATTACAAGGTTTCTATTTCTTTGAAGATCATTTTACAAAAGAAGAATTAGAGAAGCATTTTAATTTTTACGAACCTTTTACCGTTCATGAAAGTTCACTTTCGCCTTGTGTACATTCTATTCAAGCTGCTGTTTTAGGTAGAATGGAACAAGCGTATACGTTCTATTTACGAACGTCTCGTTTGGATTTAGATGATTATAACAAAGAAGTTCACGAAGGTTTACACATTACATCAATGGCGGGAACGTGGATGAGTATTGTAGAAGGTTTCGGAGGAATGCGTGTGAAAGACGGAAAATTATCTTTCGAACCAAAAATTCCTTCACAATGGAAAGGATTCTCGTTTAAAGTAAACTTCAGAAATACAATCGTAAAAGTTGAAGTAAACCAAAACGAAGTTTCTATAAAAGTAGATGGTGAAAACGATTTTACGGTTTTAGTAAATGGAAAAGAAACTATTGCGAAGACATTACAAACAAATTAGTACCAAATGAAAAAAATTGCAGTAATCTTAGTTGTCGTTCTAAACCTTTTTAATGGTTATGCACAAAAACTAAAATCTCCAAACGGAGCATTTGAAATGGATTTTTCACTTTCTAAAAGTGGTGAACCAACGTATGCTTTGTATTTGAAAGGAAAAGAAGTAATCAAACCTAGTAAATTAGGTTTTTATATTAAAGATGATAAAAAGTCTTTAGTTAATGATTTTGAATTAATAAATGAAGCTAGAGGTGCCCATAATGAAATGTGGAATCCGGTTTGGGGAGAAGAATCTGCAATCAAAAATCATTACAACGAGTTAGCGGTAACGCTTAAACAGAAAGAAACCAATAGAAAATTAATTGTTCGTTTCCGTTTGTTTGATGAAGGTTTGGGTTTCCGTTATGAGTTTCCTGAACAAAAAGAGTTGATCTATTTTATCATCAAAGAAGAACGTACAGAATTTGCAATGACTGGCGATCACACTGCTTTGTGGATTCCAGGCGATTATGATACACAAGAATACGATTATACTGAATCAAAATTATCAGAAATCAGATCGTTATTTAAATCGGCTTTGACTTCAAATGCTTCGCAAACGCAATTTTCTGAAACTGGAGTGCAAACATCATTAATGATGAAATCGGCTGACGGATTGTATATCAATTTACACGAGGCGGCTTTAATCAATTATTCGTTAATGAATTTGGATTTAGACGATAAAAACATGGTGTTTAAATCGCATTTAACTCCTGACGCTCGTGGCGATAAAGGTCACATGCAAGCGCCGTTTACTTCACCATGGAGAACAATTATTGCAAGTTACGATGCACGTGATATTTTAGCTTCGCGTATGACATTGAACTTAAACGATCCTTGTAAACTTGAAGATACTTCTTGGATTAAACCAGTAAAATACGTTGGTGTTTGGTGGGAAATGATTACAGGAAAAAGTTCTTGGGCTTATACAGATGATGTTCCTTCAGTACAATTAGGAATTACGGATTATGCTAAAACGAAACCAAACGGAAAACATGGTGCTACTACTAAACATGTAAAAGAGTTAATCGATTTTGCTGCGCTTCATGGTTTTGATGGTGTTTTAGTAGAGGGTTGGAACCAAGGTTGGGAAGATTGGTTTGGTCACGAAAAAGATTATGTTTTCGATTTCGTGTCGCCTTATCCTGATTTTAATGTGGTGGAAATTGAAAATTATGCCAAATCAAAAGGTGTAAAAATGATTATGCATCATGAGACTTCAGGTTCAACCAGAAATTATGAGCGTCATTTGGACAAAGCGTTTAGATTTATGAACGACCATGGTTACGATGCTGCTAAAACAGGTTATGTGGGGAATATTTTGCCATTAGGTGAGCATCATTATTCGCAATCAATAATTAATCACTACCAATTTGTAATTGAAAAAGCAGCTGATTATAAAATTATGATTAATGCACATGAAGCGGTTCGTCCAACAGGAATTTACAGAACGTATCCAAATATGATTGGAAACGAATCCGCTCGTGGAACAGAATTCCAAGCTTTCGGTGGTTCAAAAGCAAATCACACTACGATTTTACCTTTCACAAGATTAATTGGAGGGCCAATGGATTATACTCCTGGAGTTTTTGAAATGGATATTGCAAAATTAAATCCGGATAATAATTCTCATGTAAATGCTACAATTGCGAACCAATTGGCATTGTATGTAACCATGTACAGTCCACTTCAAATGGCAGCCGATTTACCTGAAAATTACAATCGTTTCTTGGATGCATTCCAATTCATTAAAGATGTTCCGGTTGATTGGTCAACAACAAAATATTTAGAAGCTGAGCCAGGTTACTATTTAACTATTGCTAGAAAAGATAAAAATTCAAACAATTGGTTTGTTGGTAACACTAACGGATACAATAAAAGAAGTGCAACAATTAGCTTAGATTTCTTAGAAAAAGGTAAAAAATATGAAGCAACTATTTATGCTGATGCAAAAGATGCAGACTATAAAACAAATCCTCAAGCTTATGTAATTTCGAATCAAAAAGTTACCAATAAAACAAAACTAAAAATGACTTCAGCTGCAGGTGGTGGTTACGCTATCAGTATTGTTGAAGTGAAATAATCATAAATTCCTCCTTTTGTCATGCTGGCGATAGGAGGAATTTTATTAAGTAGACAATTTTAGATTATGAAAAAACTACTGTACATACTTACAACGCTATTTACAATTTCAATTTCTGCCCAAATCGATAAAATGGAACCGCCATTTTGGTTTGAAGGAATGAACAAAAGCGAAATTCAAATTCTGTTTTACGGAAAAAATATAGCACAAAATTCAGTTTCAGTTTCTAATAATGTTGTGATTACAAATGTCACTAAAACTGAAAATCCGAATTATCTTTTCGTTACGATTGACACAAAAAATGTTGTAGCACAAACTTTGAAATTTCAATTTAAAAACGGTAAAAAATCGTTTTCAAAAGATTTCGAAATCCAAAAGAGAAAAGAAAATTCAGCTAATAGAAAAAGCTTCGATGCTTCAGATGTAATGTATTTGCTAATGCCAGATCGTTTTGCAAATGGTGACGAAAGCAACGATTCCTCTTCAAAATTACAAGAAAAAGGAAACAGAAGTTTACCAGGTGGAAGACACGGTGGCGACATTCAAGGAATTATAGATCATTTAGATTATATCCAAGAATTAGGTGCAACGGCAATTTGGTCAACCCCACTTTGCGAAGACAACGATAAAGGCTATTCGTATCACACCTACGGACAATCGGATGTGTATCAAATTGATGCTAGATATGGAACCAATGAAGATTACAAACGTTTAGCTGCGGAAATGCACAAACGTGACATGAAATTAATCAAAGATTATGTTACCAATCATTGGGGAGCAGAGCATTGGATGTTTAAAGATATTCCAACATACGATTGGTTTCATCAATTTCCGGGTTATGCACAAAGTAACTATCGAATGACTACTCAATTTGATTCAAATGCTTCAAAACGAGATGCCAAATATTGTATGGATGGTTGGTTTGTGCCAAGTATGCCCGATTTAAATCAATCCAATCCTTTAGTGTTGAATTACTTAATTCAAAATGCAATTTGGTGGATTGAATATGCTGATTTAGACGGTTTACGTGTAGATACTTACTCTTATAATGATAAAGACGGCATTGCAAAGTGGACCAAAGCCATTACAGATGAATATCCATATTTCAATATAGTTGGCGAAGTTTGGATGCACGATCAAGCTCAAATGTCTTATTGGCAAAAAGATAGTCCAATTGCTAAAATCCAAAGTTATAATTCGTATTTGCCAAGTGTAATGGATTTTACATTGCACGATGCTTTTGGAAATGTTTTCAATGAAAACAATGCAGGTTGGAATGATGGTGTAATCAAATTCTATGATAATTTTACCAATGATTTCTTGTATGCCAACCCAAATAATCTATTGATTTTCCTAGAGAATCACGATACGGGTCGTTTCAATCAAATCTATCAAAACGACATTAAGAAGTACCAATTAGGAATTACGTTATTGGCAACCACTCGCGGAATTCCACAATTGTATTATGGTTCCGAAATTGGAATGGCAGGTGATAAAGGAAAAGGCGATGCTGATATTCGTCAAGATTTCCCTGGCGGATGGAAAGGCGATGCAAATAATGCGTTTACCAATTCTGGACGAACTGAAATACAAAAGCAATTTTTTGATTTCACCAAAAAACTATTGAATTGGAGAAAAAATAAAGAAGTCATTCATTCGGGGAAATTAACGCATTACATTCCGGAAAATAATGTGTATGTGTATTTCCGGCACAACGATACAGAAAGCGTGATGGTAGTTTTGAATAATTCGTTAGACAATCAAAAAATAAAATTGAATCGATTCCAAGAAAATCTAAAGGGATTTACGTCTGGAAATGATATTCTTACTGGAAAAACTATCGATTTAAAAGAAGAATTATCAGTTGAAGGAAAATCAAGTTTAATTTTAGAATTAAAATAATGTTACATTGTCATTTCGAGCGTTAGCGAGAAATCTCATAAAGCATATTTTTTTAAAATAACTAACATAATGAAGAAAATAATTGTATCAGTTTTAACCATTTTGATTTTGTTTAGCTGTAAAAAAGAACAGCCGACAGAAATTCAACCTGAAGAGCAGAAATTAGAAGCTATAAACGAAACAACAGCAGAAAACGCGGTTATTTACGAAGTAAACGTTCGTCAATATTCTCCTGAAGGAACTTTTAATGCATTTACAAAAGATATTCCGCAATTAAAAGAATTAGGTGTAAAAATTATTTGGGTAATGCCCATTTTTCCTATTTCGGAAACCAAAAGAAAAGCAACCGGTGGCGATGATAGTAAATTTGCTTCTGAAATGCCAGAAGCGGAACAACACAAATATTTAGGAAGTTATTATGCAGTTTCCGACTTTAAAAAAGTGAATCCTGAGTTTGGAACTATTGAAGATTTTAGAAATTTGGTAAAAACGGCTCATGAAAACGGGATGTATGTTATTTTAGATTGGGTTCCAAATCACACGGGTTGGGATCATGTTTGGATAAAAGAACATCCAGAATTTTACACTCAAAATGCTAAAGGGGAAATTATCGATCCAATTAATCCTGAAAATGGAAAATCTTGGGGTTGGTCAGATGTAGCGGATTTAAATTACGATAATCAAGAATTGCGCAAAGAAATGACTTCTGATATGTTGCATTGGGTGAAGAACGAAAATATTGATGGTTTCCGTTGTGATGTAGCAAGTAATGTGCCTTTAGATTTTTGGCAACAAGCGATTCCGCAATTAAGAAAAGAAAAAAATATCTTCATGTTAGCAGAAGCTTGGGAACCAGAATTATTAAAAGAGGGTTTGTTTGATATGGCGTATGCTTGGGAAGGTCATCATTTAATGAATGATATTGCAAAAGGCAAAAAGCTGGTTGCTGATTGGGATAACTACATGCAAAAAGTTTCTAAAGAATATGAAGCAAATGATATTCTAATGAATTTTGTGGATAATCATGATGAAAATTCTTGGAATGGAACAATCAATTCAAGGTTAGGTAAAGCTAGAGAAGCTATGATAGCTTTGTCTTATGTGACGCCGGGAATGCCTTTGATTTATAGCGGAGATGAATATGGATTAGACCATAGTTTAAAGTTTTTTGAAAAGGATTCTATTCCAAAAATAAAAGGGAAGGAATGGGATTTGCTAACGAAGTTAGGAAAATTGAAAAATAACAGAATCGCTTTAGCTGGAGGAAAACAAAAAGCGAGTTATAAGAAAATTGAAACGTCTAATCCTAACATTTTAGCATTTGAAAGAGCTAAAGATGGTAATAAAATAATTTTCATAGCTAATTTAAGTAATGAAGTACAAGGATTTGAAAATCCATTTCATCAATCTTTTACAGATTATATAAAAAATGAAAAATATGATTTGTCATCTACATCTTATTTAAAATTAAAACCTTGGCAGTATTTTATATTAGAAGAATAAAATAGCTTTCATTTAAAATTTTACAGCATTTGGTTCGTACCAAATGCTTTTTGTTTTAAATAACTTGAAAATTAAATAATTAAGGTTTGGATTATAAAAAATAATTTCTACCTTTGCCGTCCCTAAAATAGGGTAGTTAAAAAAAGTATTAATTTATTAGTAATTATGCCAACAATTCAACAATTAGTAAGAACTGGAAGAGCCAAAATAACTAAGAAGAGTAAATCGGCTGCTTTAGATTCTTGTCCTCAAAGAAGAGGGGTTTGTACGCGTGTTTACACTACAACACCTAAAAAACCAAACTCAGCAATGCGTAAAGTTGCGCGTGTGCGTTTGACAAATGGTAATGAAGTAAATGCTTACATCCCAGGAGAAGGACACAATCTACAAGAGCACTCGATAGTATTAGTTAGAGGTGGAAGGGTAAAAGATTTACCAGGAGTTAGATACCACATCGTTCGTGGTGCTTTGGATACAGCCGGAGTTAACGGTCGTTTACAAAGAAGATCTAAATATGGTGCTAAACGCCCTAAAGACAAAAAGTAATTTTAAAAACTTTTAAAGAAAAGACATGAGAAAAAGACAGGCCAAAAAAAGACCTCTTTTACCAGATCCAAAGTTTAACGATCAATTAGTAACACGTTTTGTGAATAACTTAATGTGGGATGGTAAAAAATCAGTTGCTTTCAAAGTGTTCTACGATGCTTTAGAAATTGTAGAAAACAAAAAGCAAGATGCTGAAAAATCAGCATTAGAAACTTGGAAAGACGCTTTAACTAATGTTATGCCTCACGTAGAAGTTCGTTCTCGTCGTGTGGGTGGAGCTACTTTCCAAATCCCAATGCCAATTCGTCCAGATAGAAAAATTTCTATGGCGATGAAATGGATGATTCTTTATGCAAGAAGAAGAAATGAGAAATCTATGGCTGCTCGTTTAGCGTCTGAAATTTTAGCTGCTGCTAAAGAAGAAGGTGCTGCAGTTAAGAAAAGAATGGATACTCACAAAATGGCTGAGGCTAACAAAGCATTCTCTCACTTTAGATTTTAATTCATAAAGAACACAACAAAATGGCAAGAGATTTAAAATATACAAGAAATATCGGTATTGCAGCTCACATTGATGCGGGTAAAACTACAACAACTGAGCGTATTTTATTCTATACTGGTAAAACTCATAAAATTGGTGAGGTTCACGAAGGTGCCGCTACAATGGACTGGATGGAGCAAGAAGCTGAAAGAGGTATTACAATTACTTCTGCAGCTACTACTTGTGAGTGGAATTTCCCAACTGAGCAAGGTAAGCCAACAGCAGATTCGCATTCTTACCACTTTAATATTATCGATACTCCAGGTCACGTTGACTTTACAGTTGAGGTAAACCGTTCGTTACGTGTATTAGATGGTTTAGTATTCTTATTTTCTGCGGTAGATGGTGTTGAGCCACAATCAGAAACTAACTGGAGATTAGCTGATAACTATAAAGTTCCTCGTATGGGATTTGTTAACAAGATGGACCGTCAAGGGTCTAACTTCTTAGCAGTTTGTCAGCAAGTTAAAGATATGTTGAAATCAAACGCTGTGCCTTTAGTGTTACCTATTGGTGATGAGGCTGATTTCAAAGGAGTAGTTGATTTAATCAAAAACCAAGCAATTGTTTGGCATGATGATACTCAAGGAGCTACTTTTGATATCGTTGCAATCCCAGAAGATATGATTGCTGATACTAAGAAATATAGAGCGCAATTAATCGAAGAGGTTGCTGCATATGATGAAAACTTATTAGAGAAATTCATGGAAGATGAAGACTCTATTACAGAAGAAGAAATCAATAATGCATTAAGAAGAGCAACAATTGATATGGCTATTATTCCAATGTTATGTGGATCTTCATTCAAAAACAAAGGAGTTCAGTTTATGTTAGATGCTGTTTGTAAATTCTTACCTTCTCCATTAGATAAAGAAGCTATTGAAGGAACAAACCCTGATACTGATGAGCCAATTTCAAGAAAACCATCTGTAAATGATCCATTCGCGGCTTTAGCATTTAAAATTGCTACTGACCCTTATGTTGGTCGTTTGGCTTTCTTCCGTGCTTATTCAGGACGTTTAGATGCTGGTTCTTATGTGTTGAACAACCGTTCAGGTAACAAAGAGCGTATCTCTCGTATCTATCAAATGCACGCTAACAAGCAAAATGCAATTGAATATATTGAGGCTGGAGATATTGGAGCAGCTGTAGGATTTAAAGATATCAAAACTGGAGATACTTTATCAGATGAAAAACACCCAATCGTGTTAGAATCAATGGTATTCCCTGATCCAGTAATCGGTATCGCAGTTGAGCCTAAAACAAAAGCTGATGTTGATAAAATGGGTATGGCTTTAGCTAAATTGGCTGAAGAAGATCCTACTTTTACAGTAAGAACTGACCATGCTTCAGGACAAACAATTATTTCTGGAATGGGTGAGCTTCACTTAGATATCATCGTGGATCGTATGAGACGTGAGTTTAAAGTGGAAGTTAACCAAGGTGAGCCACAAGTTGAGTACAAAGAGGCATTTACTAGAAAAGCACAACACAGAGAGGTTTATAAAAAACAATCTGGAGGTCGTGGTAAATTTGGTGATATCGTATTCGAAATTGGACCAGCTGACGAAGTTGACGGAAAAGTTCCAATGGGATTACAATTCGTTAACGAAGTTAAAGGTGGTAACGTACCAAAAGAGTATATTCCAGCTGTAGAAAAAGGTTTCAGAGAAGCTATGAAATCAGGACCTTTAGCAGGTTATGAAGTTGATAGTTTGAAAGTAACTTTAACGGATGGATCTTTCCACCCTGTGGATTCGGATGCTCTTTCTTTCGAATTGGCTGCTAAATTAGGATATAAAGAATCTGCAAAAGCTGCAGGTGCTGTAATCCTTGAGCCAATCATGAAATTAGAAGTGTTAACTCCAGAAGAGAACATGGGTGATATCGTTGGGGATTTAAATAGAAGAAGAGGTCAAGTAAACAATATGGATGATAGAGCTGGTGCTAAAGTTATTAAAGCGTCTGTGCCTCTTTCTGAAATGTTTGGTTATGTAACTACTTTAAGAACATTATCTTCAGGTAGAGCAACTTCAACTATGGAATTCTCTCACTATGCAGAAACTCCTTCTAATATTTCTGAAGAAGTTATCAAAAAAGCTAAAGGTGGTAATTAATTTTTAAAAAGATGAGTCAAAAAATTAGAATAAAATTAAAATCTTACGATCATAACTTAGTTGATAAATCAGCTGAGAAAATCGTAAAGACTGTAAAAAGTACAGGTGCTGTTGTAACTGGTCCAATTCCGTTACCAACGCATAAAAAGATTTTTACTGTATTACGTTCTCCACACGTAAACAAAAAATCTAGAGAGCAATTTGAATTAAGCTCATATAAAAGATTATTAGATATTTATAGTTCTTCTTCAAAAACTATTGATGCTTTAATGAAATTAGAGTTGCCAAGTGGTGTTGAAGTAGAAATTAAAGTTTGATAGAATTTTTAACTACTTAGAGTAACTCCCAGCGAAAGTTGGGAGTTTTTTTGTTTTTAAAATAGTTAAAACGAATAGAATATGTGAAGTTGAATTTAAAAAAAATAAAAAACATAAGTTAAAAACGGAAATAAATTATGTTTTTCTTGCACATGTCATTTTTTTTTTTTTTCGCATGTATAATTTTTAAAACATTATACAATGAAAAAAGTTCTTTTAATTTTAGCTTTAATGCTAAGCGTGGTAAGTTTTGCTAACAATAGCGAAGCAAAGACAGAAATTGCTGAAGTAGTATCTTATACTTTAGAAGTAAGAAACAATAAAGGTACGGTTTTACATACAAGACAGTTTAGTACTGAAAAAGATTTATTGACATATTGTTATGATTCTGTAATGATGTATTATATGTATTCATATACAGATTTTGAAACAGGTCAATCGATGGATATGTATCAAGTTGTAACAACTAGACGCTGTATAACAGTTTAATAACACTTAAATAATCCCAAATTTAAGTTTGGGATTTTTATTTTTTATATGAAAAAAATCTATAAAATAATTATAATTTATTTGGGGTTTACAATTTCTACATTCGGACAAACTTTACTAGTTAAATATTGTGAAAATTCTATTATTTCAGAGGAAAGATTAAAGGAGTTGCCAGAAGAAATTAGGAATGAAAGAATGAAGAAAAAAAATATAATTTATTTGTTGATGTAAATAAAGGTTTGTCTTATTATGTGAATGATGTTTATACTAAAAACTCTAGTTATAACACTGAATATGAAAAAGAGACGCAATATGACGATCATGTAGAAATAATTACTACAAAAGTAATTGTTGACCTGAAGAATACTGAAAAATTTTATTATAAAGATTTTGGTAAGGATGAAATGCTCTTTGAGTTTTTTAACGGTGACCAGTTGTTTACGGGTAAAGACTCTTTAAAAAATTGGAATTGGCAATTAACAAATGAAACTAAAATAATTTATGGTTATACTTGTAAAAAAGCAACGGCTGTTTGGGGTAGAGGTGAGTATGTTGCATGGTTTACTGAAGATATTCCTGTACAGGCAGGTCCTGAAAAATTTGATGGTTTACCTGGTTTGATTTTATATGTGGGAACTCCGTATTATGAATATTCTGCTGTGTTGGTTAAAGAGATGAAAGATAAGGTTAATATTGAAAAACCAAATTTTGATAAAATAAAAACATATACGCTTGAGGAAATTAATGATATAATTAAACAAAAGATAAAAGGATTACAGTCTTCAAGCATTACAACTCAAGATGGTGATAAAACAATTACCCGCGAAACAATTATTTACAAAAACTAAATGCAAAAAAGATTAATTTGGTTATTATTATTTTATCCTTTTTCATCTTTTTGCCAAAGTTTAGAAGGAATAGTTCTTGATAGTCTACAAAAACCCATACCGTTTGCAAATGTGCAGTTAATAGAAAAAAACACTTTTAAAAGTGTTTTTTTTTCGCAAACAAATGACGATGGGCAATTTTCAATTAATTGTAAAACTATTGATTTTCCAATAGTTTTAAAAATTACACATTTATCTTTTCAAAAAGAAGAAATAGAAATAAATAATTGTGATAAGATACGTCTCATACTAAAAAGCAAAACTACTCTTTTAAAAGAAATTATTCTTGAGCAAAATGTTTTTGATGTTGTAGAACAAAATGATACTTTAAAGTATAATTTAAAAAGACTTTTAAATGGTTCCGAGAGTAAACTTAAAGATATTATTGAAAAACTTCCAGGTTTATCAATTGACGAAAATGGAAAAATACGTTATAATGGAAAAAAGATAGATCATTTACTTTTAGACGGTGACGATTTTTATAACGACCAGCACCAACTGGCGACAGAAAATTTAACACCCGAAATGATCGAAAAAATTGAAGTTCTCAAAAATTACCAAGACTTATCTTCAATTAAAGGATTTGAAAATTCAGGAGCAACTGCATTGAACATTGGCTTGAATGAAAAATTTAAAAATATGTTTAAGGGAACTGTTGAGGTAGAAGGTGGTTATAAAGAAAAATATAAACTCAATGCCAATACATTTAATTTTGGTAAAAGCCTTAAATACAATTTATTATTGAATACAAACAACATCAATAAGAATGTATTTACAATAAACGATTTTTTAAATATAAAAAAGAGTTTAGGTTCAAAAGCGTTGAGTGAAAGCTCAGGTAATTCAGAGATAATACAAGAAGAAGATTTGCCGGAGTTTTTATTTAGCACTGATCTAATTAAGGGTAAAACGGTTCAAAATTATACATTCAATTTGTCCCAAAAACAGAACAATAAAAAAATCGATTTTTTTTCAGTTTTAAATAAAATAAATCAAAATGAATTTACTAATGGTAAACAGATATTTTTTGACGGTAGTCCATCTGTTTTAAAACATAACACAATTGGTGGAGTTTCGGTATATTCAACTAATATTCTAAAATTTGAGAACAAAATAAATGAAAAAAAATACTTTTCTATAAATTCCTATCTTATATTTAATAAAGACATTCAGGATTCCTACATAGGCAATCAAATTTTAACAACAGGTGGTGAAACTGCTTTTGAAAATGATTTGGTAAATAAACATCTGAAATTGGGCTTTAATACCAAGTATAAAAATAAACTTTCCGAAAAAATTCTTTTAGAAGCAAATCTAATTGGTGATTATTCAAAGGTTTCTAATAATCTTGAAATTGTTTCAACCAAAGTTTTAACCCAATTTGATTCAAATGAAAATTGGTTAACACAAAAAAATAATTACAATTCTTTTTTTTAGGAGCAAAAGGTAGCTTGGTGGTTAAGATAAATAGTAAAAGTAGTCTTAATTTAGGGTTAAAATCGATAAATAGAAATGAAACATTGCAAAATAGAAATACACTACAAGAATCATATATTTTTAGAACTAATTTTCAAACAACTGAGAATAGTATGTTAATTAAATATAATTGTAAAATAAATAAGTTTTTTAAATATTCAGCGGGTATTGACTTTATAAGTAAAAATTACTCAATAAATTCAGTAAATGATAAATTTTTCATAGTGCTACCAAGTGCTGAATTTACATATACACCAAGTAAAAATTTAAACTTCGGAATTTTTTATAATGCTGCAAAATCCGATTATTCGGTATATCAAATGGCAAATGGTAAAATAATTCAAGATTATAGAACTTTAACTCAAAAAAGTAATTTGACAATTGAAAAAATTAGAACTAATAATTTACAATTCAACACTTCTTATTCAAAGCCAACTGCGAATATTTTTTCTTTTTTAAATATTTCATATTCGCAACTTCCTAAATCAATTAATAAGTCATTTGATAATAATAATCAATTAACGAAAGAACAATATATATATTCAAACTTAGATAAATCTTTATATATGCTTTTCTTTGGTGAAAAAAAATTTAATAAGATTCCACTTGGCTTTAACATAGAATCATTAAATTCAGTTTTTAAGAAAGCAACTTATATTAATGAGATAAGAAATGTAAATGAAAATTCTCAAAATAAAATTACAGTTGAAGCAAAATCCTATTTTAAAAAGAACAATTTCAATTTGGCAACAGGTTTTGAATATTTATCAAGTAAAAATGATAACCTGACAAGCAATATAACTAATAGTTATAAGCAATACAGTCCATACTTAAAATTCAATGGAAAGATTTTAGAAGATAAAATTTATTGGGAAACCAAAGTGACATTGCATAAATTTGAAACATCTTCCACTGCTGTTGATGATATTTACGATATTGGCTTTTTGTTGAAATATGATTTAAAAAATTTTAACTTTTATCTTTTGGGTAGCAATATTCTTAATATTAGTGAGAATAATACTAAAAACTCGATTAATTATAATCAAGTATTTGCAGAAGAAACAACTGTAAGTTCTTTTTCAGGATTTGTCAATTTAGGAATTTCTTTTTCGTTTTAATATAGACTATTTAAAGTCATTTTATATGGTTTAAAATTCATCAAAAAAAAATCTTTGTAAAATTTCTTAAAAAAAAGAAAATCAATTGTTTGTATAATAAAATAAAAAGTTTACCTTTGCACCCCATTGGGAAAAGTGTTTTTCTCAACGAAATAAGAATATTAATTAATAATTGTTAAATATGTCTGGGTTAATCGGAAGAAAAATCGGCATGACTAGTATCTTTGACGAAAACGGAAAAAACATTCCGTGTACAGTTATTGAAGCAGGTCCATGCGTTGTTACCCAAGTCAGAACCAACGAGGTTGACGGGTACGAAGCTCTTCAACTTGGTTTCGATGACAAGACTGAAAAGCATACAGTTAAAGCTGAAGCAGGTCACTTCAAAAAAGCTGGTACTGATGCTAAGAAGAAAGTCGTTGAATTCAAGTATTTTGAAGAAAAACACAATTTAGGAGATGTGTTAACTGTTGATTTATTCAACGAAGGAGAATTTGTAGATGTACAAGGTGTGTCTAAAGGTAAAGGTTTTCAAGGGGTTGTTAAACGTCACGGATTTGGTGGTGTTGGTCAAGCAACTCACGGTCAACATAACCGTTTAAGAGCGCCAGGTTCTGTAGGAGCATCTTCTTATCCATCAAGAGTATTCAAAGGAATGCGTATGGCGGGTAGAACAGGAGGAGAAAATGTAACAGTTCAAAACCTTAGAGTTTTAAAAGTAGTAGCTGAGAAAAACCTTTTAGTTGTTAAAGGTTGTGTTCCTGGTCACAAAAACTCTTACGTAATCATTCAGAAGTAATGGAAGTAAAAGTATTAGATATCAACGGAAAAGATACAGGTCGTAAAGTACAACTTTCTGACTCTGTTTTCGCAATTGAGCCTAATAACCATGCTCTTTATCTTGATGTTAAACAATATTTAGCAAATCAAAGACAAGGTACTCACAAGTCTAAAGAGAGAGCTGAGGTAGCTGGAAGTACTCGTAAAATTAAAAAACAAAAAGGTACAGGTACAGCGCGTGCAGGTAGTGTTAAATCTCCTGTATTTGTAGGTGGTGGTAGAATTTTTGGTCCAAAACCAAGAAACTATTCTTTCAAATTAAATAAAAACTTAAAAAGATTAGCTCGTAAATCTGCTTTATCATTAAAAGCTCAAGAGTCTAACTTAGTAGTTGTTGAGGATTTTACATTTGAAGCACCAAGCACTAAAAATTTCATTAATGTATTGAAAGCTTTAGGGTTAGAAAGTAAAAAGTCATTATTCGTATTGGGTGATACAAATAAAAATGTATATTTGTCGTCGCGCAATTTACAATCAACTTCTGTTGTAACCGCTTCAGAATTAAACACTTATGCAGTAATGAATGCAAAAAGTTTAGTTTTAACTGAAGGTTCAGTAAACGGAATTGAATCTAATTTAAGTTAATAATAAGGTTATGAGTATCATTATTAAGCCAATTATTACTGAAAAAATTACCAAAGATGGTGAAGTTTTTAACCGTTTTGGTTTTGTAGTTGCAAAGAATGCTAACAAAATTCAAATCAAAAATGCAGTAGAAGCTGCTTATGGTGTGAATGTAGTTGCTGTAAACACTATGAACTATAGAGCTGATAGAAGTGTTAAATATACCAAAAGTGGTTTAATCAGTGGAAAAACAAATGCTTACAAAAAAGCAGTTGTTCAAGTTCAAGAGGGTGAAACAATAGATTTTTATAATAATATCTAATAGAAAATGTCAGTTAGAAAATTAAAACCTATTACCCCGGGTCAGCGTTTTAGAGTTGTGAATAGCTTTGACACTATTACAACTGATAAGCCGGAAAAGTCATTATTGGCTCCGAAAAAAAACTCTGGAGGTAGAAATAGTCAAGGAAAAATGACCATGCGCTACACAGGTGGTGGTCACAAACAAAAGTATCGTGTTGTAGATTTTAAAAGAGCTAAAGCTGGAGTTCCAGCTGTAGTTAAAACTATTGAGTACGATCCAAATCGTTCAGCTTTTATTTCATTAATCGCTTATGCTGATGGAGCTAAAACTTACATCATTGCACAAAACGGTTTACAAGTTGGACAAACTGTAGTTTCTGGTGAGAATGCAGCTCCTGAAATTGGAAATGCATTACCTTTAAGTAAAATTCCTCTAGGTACAGTTATTTCTTGTATCGAATTAAGACCAGGTCAAGGAGCAGTTATTGCTCGTTCTGCAGGAACTTTTGCTCAGTTAATGGCAAGAGATGGAAAATATGCTACAATTAAAATGCCTTCTGGTGAAACAAGATTAATCTTGTTAACTTGTACGGCTACAATTGGTGCAGTATCTAACTCAGATCACCAATTAGTTGTATCAGGTAAAGCTGGTAGATCTAGATGGTTAGGTAGAAGACCTAGAACTAGACCAGTAGCAATGAACCCTGTTGATCACCCAATGGGTGGTGGTGAAGGACGTTCTTCTGGAGGTCACCCACGTTCAAGAAAAGGTTTACCTGCTAAAGGTTATAGAACTCGTTCTTTAACTAATCCGAGCAACAAGTATATTGTAGAACGTAGAAAGAAATAATTAGATAGACATGGCACGTTCATTAAAAAAAGGACCTTACGTACACTATAAATTAGAGAAGAAAGTTTTAGAAAACGCTGAGAATGGAAACAAAGCCGTGATCAAAACATGGTCAAGAGCTTCTATGATTACTCCAGACTTCGTTGGACAAACTATCGCTGTACATAATGGTCGTCAATTTGTTCCTGTTTACGTAACTGAGAACATGGTAGGTCATAAATTAGGAGAATTTTCGCCAACTAGATCATTTCGTGGTCACGCTGGTGCAAAAAATAAAGGTAAAAAATAATAAGAAGCTATGGGAGTTCGTAAAAGAGAAAGAGCCGAGCAAGTTAAGGAAGCTAAAGCACAAGTTGCTTTTGCTAAATTAAACAATTGCCCTACTTCACCTAGAAAGATGCGTTTAGTAGCTGACTTAGTAAGAGGTAAGAAAGTAGAATTAGCTCTAAATATATTAAGATTTAGTCAAAAAGAAGCTTCTAGAAAATTAGAGAAATTGTTGTTATCAGCAATTAACAACTATCAGCAAAAAAACGCTGAAGCTAATTTAGAAGAAGCTGGCTTATTTGTAAAAGAGATCCGTGTAGATGGTGGTATGATGTTAAAAAGACTTCGTCCAGCTCCACAAGGTCGCGCACACAGAATTAGAAAACGCTCTAACCACGTAACAATCGTGTTAGGAGAAAATAATAACACACAAAGCTAATAAACAGTATGGGACAAAAGACAAATCCAATCGGAAATAGACTTGGTATCATCAGAGGATGGGACTCAAACTGGTACGGTGGAAATGACTACGGAGATAAAATCGCTGAGGATTATAAAATCCGTAAGTATATCCATGCGCGTTTATCTAAAGCTAGTGTTTCTAAGATAATTATCGAGAGAACTTTAAAACTTGTAACCGTTACTATCACTACTGCTAGACCTGGTATCATTATCGGAAAAGGTGGACAAGAGGTAGACAAGTTAAAAGAAGAACTTAAGAAAATTACTGACAAAGAGGTTCAAATTAACATCTTTGAAATCAAAAGACCTGAGTTAGATGCTTATTTAGTAGCTAACAGTATTGCACGTCAAATTGAAAGCAGAATTTCTTATAGAAGAGCTATTAAAATGGCTATCGCTGCAGCAATGAGAATGAATGCAGAAGGAATTAAAGTTATGATTTCTGGTCGTTTAAACGGAGCTGAAATGGCACGTTCTGAGCACTTCAAAGAAGGTAGAATTCCTCTATCAACTTTTAGAGCAGACATCGATTATGCTTTAGCTGAAGCTCACACTACTTACGGTAGAATGGGTATTAAAGTATGGATCATGAAAGGTGAAGTTTACGGTAAAAGAGATTTATCTCCACTTGTAGGTATGGACAAACAAAAGTCTTCTAAATCTGCAGGAAATGGTCAAGGTAAATCTGGTAAGCCAAACGCTCGTAAAAGAAAGTAATTATTTTAAATTAAAGAAAAATGTTACAGCCTAAAAGAACAAAATACCGTAAGGTACAGAAAGGTAAAATGAAAGGTGTATCTCAAAGAGGTCACGAACTTTCTAACGGAATGTTCGGAATTAAATCTTTAGATTATTCTTTCATTACTTCTCGTCAAATCGAAGCTGCACGTATTGCTGCAACTCGTTTTATGAAAAGAGAAGGACAGTTATGGATTAAAATCTTCCCAGATAAGCCTATTACAAAGAAACCTCTTGAAGTACGTATGGGTAAAGGTAAAGGTGCAGTTGAATATTGGGCTGCAGTTGTAAAACCAGGAAGAATTATGTTTGAAGTTGGTGGTGTTCCACTATCTGTTGCAAAAGAGGCTTTACGTCTTGCAGCTCAAAAACTTCCTGTAAAAACTAAGTTTATTGTTGCTAGAGATTTCGAAGCATAATTAATTAAGTATTATGAAACAATCAGAAGTAAAAAATCTATCTGCAGCTGAGTTACAAGAGAAACTTAGTGAGTTAAGAAGAACTTATGCCGACCTTAAAAATGCTCACACTATTTCTCCTATTGAAAATCCTCTTCAATTAAGAAATGTTAGAAGAGCGGTTGCGAGAATAGCTACAGAGTTAACTAAAAGAGAGTTACAATAATTGTATTCTGCTGAAAGATGGAAAATAGAAATTTAAGAAAAGAAAGAATTGGTGTTGTTACAAGTAACAAAATGGAGAAATCTATTGTTGTTTCTGAAACTAGAAGAGTTAAACACCCATTATATGGTAAGTTCGTGTTGAAAACTAAAAAATATGTTGCACACGACGAAACAAACGATTGTAATATTGGAGATACTGTAAGAATCATGGAAACACGTCCTTTAAGTAAATCTAAATGTTGGAGATTAGTTGAAATCATTGAAAGAGCGAAGTAATTATGGTACAACAAGAGTCAAGATTAAAAGTAGCAGATAACACGGGAGCTAAAGAAGTTTTAACTATTCGTGTTTTAGGAGGAACGAAACGTCGTTACGCCTCTGTAGGTGACAAAATTGTAGTTGCAATTAAAGATGCAACTCCTAACGGAAACGTTAAAAAAGGAGCTGTTTCAACTGCAGTTGTTGTTCGTACTAAGAAAGAAGTTAGAAGAGCCGATGGATCTTACATCCGTTTCGATGATAATGCTTGTGTTTTATTAAACGCAGCAGGTGAAATGAGAGGTACTCGTGTATTCGGTCCTGTAGCTAGAGAACTTCGTGAAAAACAATTCATGAAAATTGTATCATTAGCACCTGAGGTGCTTTAATTCTAAAAATGATGGCAAAGCTAAAAATTAAATCAGGAGACGTAGTTAAAGTTATCGCAGGTGACCATAAAGGTACTGAAGGTAAAGTTGTACGCGTTCTTCGTGAAGCAAATAAAGCGATAGTTGAAGGTGTTAACATGGTTTCTAAACACACAAAACCAAGTGCAAAAAACCCTCAAGGTGGTATCGTTAAGAAAGAAGCTCCTATTCATATTTCTAACTTATCTTTAATCGATTCTAAAACGAAATCGGTTACTAAAGTAGGTTACAAAATGGAAGGAGATAAGAAAGTAAGATTTTCAAAAAAATCTAATCAAGTATTATAGTTATGGCTTATATACCTAGATTAAAAGAAGAATATAAGAGTAGAGTTATCGCTGCTCTTACAGAAGAGTTCGGTTACAAAAACGTAATGCAAGTTCCTAAACTTGAAAAAATTATTGTAAGCCGTGGAGTTGGTGCAGCTGTATCTGATAAAAAATTAGTTGATCACGCTGTAGAAGAAATCACCAAAATTACTGGTCAAAAAGCAGTAGCTACAATTTCTAAGAAAGACGTTGCGTCTTTCAAATTAAGAAAAGGTATGCCAATTGGTGCTAAAGTTACTTTACGTGGCGAAAGAATGTATGAGTTTTTAGATAGACTTGTTACTTCATCTTTACCTCGTGTGCGTGACTTCGGTGGAATTAAATCTAATGGTTTCGACGGTAGAGGTAACTATAACTTAGGTGTTGTTGAGCAAATCATCTTCCCTGAGATTGATATCGATAAAGTAAATAGAATTGCTGGATTCGATATCACTTTTGTTACATCTGCAAACACAGATAAAGAAGCAAAATCATTATTAGCAGAATTAGGTTTACCTTTTAAAAAGAATTAAGACATGGCTAAAGAATCTATGAAAGCCCGTGAGGCTAAAAGAGAAGCGTTAGTAGCTAAATATGCTGAAAAAAGAAAAGCTTTAAAAGAAGCTGGAGATTATGAAGCATTACAAAAATTACCTAAAAATGGATCTCCTGTACGTTTACACAATCGTTGTAAATTAACTGGAAGACCAAGAGGCTACATGCGTCAATTCGGTATTTCACGTGTAACATTCCGTGAAATGGCAAACCAAGGATTAATTCCAGGTGTTAAAAAATCAAGCTGGTAATAAAAATTTGTTATTATAAATAAAAAGTGTACATTTGCACACTTTTTGTTTGAAAAAGTATTCTTGTAAGTCGCAAAAGTGCTCTAAAAAGAGTGCTCTTGCGGCTTATAGGAGTAAATAGAAATTTGAAATTAATTGGTTTTAGGTTCAAGGAGTGGGTTGCCTCTTGAAAACCGAAACCGCAAATTGTTTAATATGTATACAGATCCAATTGCAGATTTTCTTACGAGAGTTAGAAATGCGTCAAGAGCTCAACACAAAGTTGTTGAAATTCCTGCGTCTAACTTAAAAAAGGAAATCACAAAAATTTTATTCGATCAAGGTTATATCTTGAGTTACAAATTCGAAGATAATACTGTACAAGGTACTATCAAAATTGCTCTTAAGTACGACAAAGAAACTAAAGAGTCTGTAATTAGAGATATCCAAAGAATTAGTAAACCAGGTTTGCGTAAATATGCTGGCTCTTCTAACTTACCAAGAATTTTAAATGGTTTAGGTTGTGCTATTGTTTCTACATCTAAAGGTGTTATGACAGGGAAACAAGCAAAACAACTTAATGTTGGTGGAGAAGTAATTTGTTACGTATATTAATAAAAAGACGAAAGCATGTCAAGAATAGGTAAAAATCCAATTGCAATTCCAGCAGGAGTAACTGTAGAAGTGAAAGATGCTGTAGTTACAGTAAAAGGAAAATTAGGCGAGCTTTCTCAAGAGTTTTCTGATGTGACGATTAATGTTGAAGACAATCAAGTGATTGTTGAGCGTTCATCAGATAATAAAGTTGAGAGAGCGAAACATGGGTTATATCGTGCTCTAATCAACAATATGGTTGTTGGAGTTTCTGAAGGTTTTACTAAACAATTAGAATTAGTAGGTGTTGGTTACCGTGCTTCTAATCAAGGTCAAAAACTTGATTTAGCATTAGGTTATTCTCACAATATAGTTCTTGAGGTTGTACCAGAAGTAACGGTAGAAACTATCTCTGAAAAAGGGAAAAACCCAATAGTGAAATTATCATCATTTGACAAACAATTATTAGGACAGGTAACTGCAAAAATCAGATCTTTCCGTAAGCCTGAACCTTATAAAGGAAAAGGAATTAAGTTTGTTGGTGAAGAATTAAGAAGAAAAGCAGGTAAATCAGCTTAAAAATTAAGGTTATGTCATTAACAAAAACTGAAAGAAGACAAAGAATTAAGTTCAGAATAAGAAAGATTGTAAGCGGTACTGCTTCTCAACCTAGACTTTCTGTCTTTAGATCTAATAAAGAAATCTATGCGCAAATCATAGATGATGTAAACGGTGTTACATTAGTTTCTGCATCTTCTCGTGAAAAAGAAGTAGCAAAAGGTACAAAAACTGAAACTGCAACTGCAGTAGGTAAATTAGTAGCTGAAAGAGCTCTTAAAGCAGGTGTAACTGAAATCTCTTTTGATAGAGGAGGTAATTTATACCACGGACGTGTTAAATCATTAGCTGAAGGAGCTAGAGAAGCTGGATTAAAATTCTAAGAAGTTATGTATCAAAATTATAAAAATGTAGAGCTAGTAAAACCAGGTGGTCTTGAATTAAAAGATCGTTTGGTTAGTGTAAATCGTGTTACTAAGGTTACTAAAGGTGGTAGAGCATTTGGTTTCTCTGCTATCGTAGTAGTAGGTGATGAAAACGGTGTAGTAGGTCACGGATTAGGTAAATCGAAAGATGTTTCTGAAGCAATTGCGAAAGCAGTTGAAGATGCAAAGAAAAATTTAGTAAGAATTCCTTTAAGTGGTGTTACTGTTCCTCATGAGCAAAAAGGTAAGTTTGGTGGAGCTAGAGTATTTTTAATGCCTGCTTCTCACGGTACTGGAGTAATTGCTGGTGGTGCTGTGCGTGCGGTATTAGAATCAGTTGGGATTCATGACGTATTGTCAAAATCTCAAGGTTCTTCTAACCCTCATAACGTTGTTAAAGCTACTTTTGATGCTTTATTACAAATGAGAAGTGCTGCTACTGTTGCAAAACAAAGAGGAGTTTCTCTTGATAAAGTATTTAAAGGTTAAAAAATTCAAGGAAAATGGCAAAAATTTTAGTAAAACAAGTTAAAAGTAGAATTAACTGTCCAGAAACTCAAAAAAGAACGTTAGATTCTTTAGGGTTAAGAAAATTAGGGCAAGTTGTTGAGCATGACGCAAGTCCTGCTGTCCTTGGAATGGTAAATAAAGTTAAACACTTAGTTTCTGTAGAAGAAACTAAATAATAATTTTCGTTATGAATTTAAGTAACTTACAGCCAGCTGAAGGTTCAGTTCACAACCAAAATAAAAGAGTAGGTAGAGGACAAGGTTCTGGTAAAGGTGGTACTTCAACAAGAGGTCACAAAGGAGCTAAGTCGCGTTCTGGTTATTCTAAGAAAATTGGTTTTGAAGGAGGTCAAATGCCACTTCAAAGACGTGTACCTAAGTTCGGATTTAAAAATATAAATAGAGTTGAGTATCAAGGTGTAAACTTAGATACATTACAATTGTTAGTAGACAATGGTTTAATTACTGATACTGTTGATTTCAACGTTTTAGTAGAAAATCGTTTAGCTACAAAAAATAGCTTAGTAAAGATTTTAGGAAGAGGTGAGCTAAAAGCTAAACTTAAAGTAAGTGCTCACAAGTTTACTGCATCTGCAAAAGCTGCTATAGAAGCTGCTGGAGGAGAAGTTGTAACATTATAATCCTTTTAGTAACATGAAGAAATTTATAGATTCTTTTATCAATGTTTGGAAAATTGAAGAGTTAAAAAATAGAATTTTATTAACTCTAGGTTTGTTATTAGTGTATCGTTTCGGTGCTCAAGTAACACTTCCAGGTATTGATGCTACTAAATTAGGAAATCTTACTAATCAAACAGAAGGTGGTATCGGATGGTTAATAAATGTATTTACAGGGGGAGCGTTTTCGCAAGCCTCTGTATTTGCTTTAGGTATTATGCCATACATTTCTGCATCAATCGTAGTTCAGTTAATGGGAATTGCTATTCCTTATTTACAGAAATTACAAAGTGATGGAGAAAGCGGTAGAAAGAAAATCAACCAAATTACAAGATGGTTAACTATCTTAATTACTCTAGTTCAAGGGCCGGGTTATATCTATAACTTGTATAGAACACTACCAAGTGATGCCTTTTTATTAGGATTTAGCTCGTTTGCATTCTTGTTTTCTTCTGTTTTAATTTTAGTTACAGGAACTATTTTTGCAATGTGGTTAGGTGAAAAAATTACTGATAAAGGTATCGGTAATGGTATTTCATTATTGATCATGGTAGGTATTATTGCTAGAATGCCACAAGCTTTCATTCAAGAAGTGATGTCAAGAACTTCTCAAGAAGTTGGTGGTGGAGCAATGATGATAATTATTGAAGTAATCTTGTGGTTCTTGGTAATTATTACATCTATCTTATTAGTAATGGCAGTACGAAAAGTACCTGTGCAATACGCAAGAAGAACAGTTTCTGGAGATTTTGAGCAAGATGGTGCAAGACAATTCATTCCGTTGAAGTTAAATGCTTCTGGAGTTATGCCAATCATTTTCGCTCAAGCTATCATGTTTATTCCAGCTGCAATTTCAGGTTTCGCTAAAGAATCTGAAACTGCTCAATCGTTAACAACAATGTTTAACAATCCTTTCGGATTAGTTTATAATATAGTGTTTGGTTTACTAATCGTAATTTTTACGTATTTTTACACCGCAATTACTGTACCAACAAACAAAATGGCTGACGATTTAAAAAGAAGTGGTGGATTCATTCCTGGTGTTAGACCTGGAGTTGAAACTAGTGATTATTTAGATAATTTGATGTCTTTAATTACTTTCCCAGGATCATTATTCTTAGCTTTAATCGCAATCTTACCTGCAATTGTGGTAAGTTTATTAAATGTTCAAGGAGCTTGGGGTTATTTCTACGGTGGAACTTCTTTGTTAATTATGGTTGGAGTTGCAATTGATACTATTCAACAAATAAATTCTTATTTATTGAATAGACATTACGATGGTTTGATGAAAAGTGGTAAAAATAGAAAGGCAATAGCTTAATATATTTATGGCAAAACAATCAGCAATAGAACAAGACGGAACAATTGTAGAAGCATTATCAAATGCTATGTTTCGAGTTGAATTAGAAAATGGACATGTTGTAATTGCTCATATTTCTGGTAAAATGCGTATGCATTACATTAAATTGTTACCAGGAGACAAGGTTAAACTTGAAATGAGTCCTTACGATTTGTCAAAAGCAAGAATTACATACAGATACTAAAGCTATTAAAATGAAAGTAAGAGCATCAGTAAAAAAGAGAAGTGCAGAGTGCATTATCGTACGTAGAAAAGGAAGATTATACGTGATCAATAAAAAGAATCCTAGATTTAAACAAAGACAAGGATAATTATGGCAAGAATCGCAGGGGTAGATGTACCTAAACAAAAAAGAGGAATAATTGCTTTAACTTATATCTTTGGTATAGGTAAAAGTAGAGCTAAAGAAATCTTAGCTAAAGCTCAAGTGAGTGAAGATAAAAAAGTTCAAGATTGGAATGATGATGAAATCAGCGCAATTCGTGAGGCTGTTTCTTATTTCAAAATTGAAGGTGAATTACGTTCAGAAATTCAATTAAACATCAAACGTTTAATGGATATTGGATGTCAAAGAGGTATTCGTCACAGAGCTGGACTTCCATTAAGAGGTCAAAGAACTAAGAATAATTCTAGAACTAGAAAAGGTAAGAGAAAAACTGTTGCTAACAAGAAAAAAGCAACTAAATAATAAGTAAGTAATATGGCTAAGACTACAGCAAAAAAACGTAAAGTTATCGTTGAATCTTCAGGAGAAGCACATATTAATGCTACTTTTAATAACATCATTATCTCTTTAACTAACAAAAAAGGGGAAGTTATTTCTTGGTCTTCAGCAGGTAAAATGGGCTTTAGAGGTTCTAAAAAGAATACTCCATATGCAGCTCAAATGGCAGCAGAAGATTGTGCAAAAGTAGCACTTGAGGCAGGACTTAAAAAAGTAAAAGTTTACGTTAAAGGTCCAGGTAACGGTAGAGAATCTGCAATTCGTTCTATCCACAATGGTGGTATCGAAGTTACAGAAATTATCGATGTTACTCCAATACCTCACAATGGATGTCGTCCTCCAAAGAGAAGAAGAGTATAATTTTTTTAGTATAAACTAAGGTAGGTTTACGATTATCGAAGGATATAGACCTGAATTCATAATCCCTACCTTTATAATTTTTTTTAAAATGGCAAGATATACTGGTCCACAAACTAAAATCGCACGTAAATTTGGTGAAGCAATTTTCGGTGACGACAAATCTTTCGAAAGAAGAAATTACCCTCCAGGGCAACATGGTTTAGCTCGTAAAAGAGGTAAAAAATCTGAATATGCTGTTCAGTTAATGGAGAAGCAAAAAGCTAAATATACTTATGGTATTTTAGAAAAACAATTCAGAAACTTATATGAAAAAGCATCTGCTGCATCTGGGGTAACTGGTGAAATTTTATTACAATTATGTGAAGCTCGTTTAGATAACGTTGTTTTCAGAATGGGTATTGCTCCTTCAAGAAGAGCTGCACGTCAAATTGTTTCTCACCGTCATATTACTGTAAATGGAGAAGTTGTAAATATTCCTTCTTATCACTTAAAACCAGGTGATAAAGTAGCAGTTCGTGAAAAATCTAAATCTTTAGATGTAATCGATCGTTCTTTATCTAGTTCATCTACTGTATATGAGTGGATTACTTGGAATAATGATACTAAAGAAGGTACTTTTGTTGCTGTTCCACAAAGAATTCAGATTCCTGAAAATATTAAAGAGCAACTAATCGTTGAGTTGTATAACAAATAATAATTGACTTTAGTCGAATATGGCATTATTTAATTTTCAAAAGCCCGATAAAGTTATCATGATCGATTCAACCGATTTTGAAGGTAAATTTGAATTTAGACCTTTAGAACCGGGATATGGATTGACTGTTGGTAATGCATTAAGAAGAGTATTACTATCTTCATTAGAAGGTCATGCTGTTACTTCAGTTCGCATTGAAGGAGTTGAGCACGAGTTTTCTACAATTACTGGAGTAGTTGAAGATGTAACTGAAATCATTTTAAATCTTAAACAAGTACGTTTCAAACGTCAAATTGAAGATATTGATAACGAATCAGTTTCAATTTCATTGTCTGGTAAAGAGCAAATTACTGCTGGAGATTTCCAAAAATTTATTTCTGGATTTCAAGTTTTAAACCCAGATTTAGTAATTTGTAATTTAGATAGTAAAACAACTATCAACATGGAGCTTTCTATCGAAAAAGGTAGAGGTTATGTTCCTGCTGAAGAAAACAAAAAAGCAAATGCACCTATTGGTACTATTTTTACAGATTCTATCTATACACCGGTAAAAAATGTAAAATATTCAATTGAGAACTATCGTGTTGAGCAAAAAACTGATTATGAAAAATTAGTTTTCGAAATCATTACCGATGGTTCAATACATCCAAAAGATGCTTTAACTGAAGCAGCTAAAACGTTGATTCATCACTTTATGTTGTTTTCAGATGAGAGAATTACATTGGAGGCTGATGAAATTGCTCAAACAGAATCTTATGATGAAGAATCTTTACACATGCGTCAGTTGTTAAAAACTAAGCTTGTTGATATGGATTTATCTGTAAGAGCATTAAATTGTTTAAAAGCGGCAGAAGTTGATACATTAGGAGACTTAGTTTCTTTCAACAAAAACGACTTAATGAAGTTCCGTAATTTTGGAAAAAAATCTTTAACAGAGCTAGATGAATTAGTAGCGTCTAAAGGTTTAAACTTCGGAATGGATTTAAGTAAATACAAATTAGATAAAGAATAAATTACTTCATATTTTGCGCTCCACAAAGGATTGATGCAAGATGAAGGTTAAATAGAAACGTCATGAGACACGGAAAAAAAGTAAATCACTTAAGTAGACAAACAGGTCATAGAAAAGCTATGTTAGCTAATATGGCATGTTCGTTAATCGAGCACAAGCGTATTAACACAACAGTTGCTAAGGCTAAAGCTTTAAAACAGTTTGTTGAACCTTTAGTAACAAAATCTAAAGAAGATACTACACACAACAGACGTATTGTTTTCTCTTATTTAAGAAATAAATATGCTGTAACTGAGTTATTCAGAGAAGTTGCTGCTAAAGTTGGTGACCGTCCAGGAGGATACACTCGTATCATCAAGTTAGGTAATCGTTTAGGAGATAACGCTGATATGGCTATGATTGAGTTAGTAGACTTCAATACAGTTTACAACGGAGGTAAAAAAGAAGTTAAGAAAACTACTCGTCGTGGTAGATCTAAAAAAGCTGAGACAGCTGCTCCTGAAGCACCTGCAGCTGATGCTTCTGAAACTTCAGAAACTCAAGAATAATCATGAAATTATGTTAAATATAAAAGGGATAAATTAACAGTTTATCCCTTTTTTTATATTTACCCAAAAATTTAAAAAAATAAAATATGAAAAAGTTTTTTCTTTTAGTTTTCTGTATTTCTTTTAGTGTAGTTTTTTCACAAGATACTACAAACTTTAGAACTCAAAGTACGGGTGATTTACTAACGTCAGGTTTTTGGATTCCTGCTTCAAGCATTAATAAAAATATAAAAGGGTCTAATTATTTGTTTGAAAAATGGGAAAATTTTGCAAACATATACTCTGATAATGGTAATGTTTTTAGAATTACCAATTTAAATTATAATATCAAGAGTAAAAAATTAGAAGCAAAAATTTCAAATGATTCGGTTTTTCAATTCAATACTGAAGGAATTAGTAAAGTGAGAATCATGAATTCTACTTTCAAATTAATTGATTCAGAGTTCATGAAAGAATTGATGACAGGTAAAGTTGGTTTATATATTAAATATAGTTTAAAAACTAAGGACGCTGTTTTTAATCCTTTAACACATGATGAATTAACGCCGGAGGAAATTATCAAAGTAGAGAATTATTTAATTCAAGTAGAAGGTAAAAGTTTTGACATAAAATTGAAAAAAGGAGACATATTAAAATTTTTAAAGGATAAAGAGAAGGAAGTGAAAGATTTTGTTAAAAGGAATAAGTTATCTTTTTCAAATGAAAAAGATGTCGTAAAAATATTAGGTTATTATAATTCATTATAATTTAAAAGGATAAACTAAAATAGTTTATCCTTTTTTTATGTTTTATTTTTAAATACTTTGAAATAGAATTAAATTTGCAAAAAATACACAACAACACAATAATGAAATACACAAATCGCAAGCAAGCAGTTTTACTGCTAAAAGATGGAACAATTTTTTATGGTAAATCAATTGGTATTGAAGGTAAAACTTTTGGTGAAGTTGCTTTTAATACGGGTACAACTGGTTATCAAGAAATTTTTACTGATCCATCTTATTATGGACAAATAATGGTAACTACAAACGCTCATATTGGAAACTACGGAGTAAGTGTAGAGGATGTTGAGTCGAACGGAGTGAAAATAGCTGGTTTGGTTTGTAAAAATTTTAGTTTTAATTATTCTCGAACTAGTGCTTCTGAAAGTTTATTCGATTATTTTGAAAAACAAAATTTGATTGTTATTTCGGATGTTGATACAAGAGCTTTGGTTAGTTATATTAGAGATAATGGGGCAATGAATGCTGTTATTTGTACAGACGGAACTCCAATTGAAGAATTGAAAACTTTATTGGCTGATGTTCCTGATATGAACGGATTAGAATTGGCATCTGTAGTTTCTACAAAAGAACCTTATTTCTTTGGCGACGAAAATGCTAAGTATAAAATTTCTGCTTTAGATTTAGGAATTAAAACTAATATCCTTAGAAATTTAGCTAAAAGAGATTGTTATATAAAAGTGTTCCCTTTTAATGCTACTTATGCTGATTTAAAATCGTTTAGTCCTGATGGTTATTTCTTGTCAAATGGGCCTGGTGATCCTGAACCACTTACTTCTGCTCAACAAGTAGCGCGTGATATTTTAAATGAGAACCAACCTTTATTTGGAATTTGCCTAGGTCATCAAGTAATTGCATTAGCAAATGGAATTTCTACCTATAAAATGTTTAACGGACATAGAGGAATAAATCATCCTGTTAAGAATTTAATTACTGGCAAAGGAGAAATTACTTCGCAAAATCATGGATTTGCAGTTTCAAAAGAAGATTTAGACAAGAATAACGATTTTGAGTTAACTCATGTGCATTTGAATGATGGCACAGTTGCCGGTATGAAAATGAAATCTAAAAATTGTTTTTCAGTACAATATCACCCAGAAGCTAGTCCAGGACCACACGATTCTTCATATCTTTTTGATCAGTTTATTGAAAATATTAAGGCTTCAAAGAACTAAAACGTTATCGTTTATAAGTTTTTTTAGAAATAGGAATTATTAAAAATAATAGTTATATTTTTGTTTAAAACACAAAACTAATAACAAAAAATTATAAAAAAATGAGCATTATTATAAAAGTACATGCAAGACAGATTTTGGATTCTAGAGGAAATCCAACAGTTGAAGTAGATGTAGTAACTGAAAATGGAGTTTTAGGTAGAGCTGCGGTTCCAAGTGGAGCTTCAACGGGTGAGCATGAAGCAGTTGAGTTAAGAGATGGTGGTAAAAATTACATGGGTAAAGGTGTTTTAAAAGCAGTTGAAAATGTAAATACTACTATTGCTTCTGAAATTGTTGGAATGTCTGTTTTTGGTCAAAATGCAATTGATAAAGCTATGATCGAATTAGACGGTACAGCAAATAAATCAAACTTAGGTGCGAATGCTATTTTAGGTGTTTCGTTAGCAGTGGCTAAAGCTGCAGCAAACGAATTAGGAATGCCTTTATATCGTTATGTTGGTGGTGTTTCTGCTAATACATTGCCAGTTCCAATGATGAATATCATCAATGGTGGCTCGCATTCGGATGCTCCAATTGCGTTTCAAGAATTTATGATTATGCCTGTTAAAGCGAAATCGTTCACACATGCTATGCAAATGGGAACTGAAATTTTCCATAACTTGAAAAAAGTATTACACGATAGAAATTTATCAACTGCAGTTGGAGATGAAGGTGGTTTTGCACCAAATTTAGCTGGTGGGACAGAAGATGCATTAGATTCTATCAAATTAGCTGTGGAAAAAGCAGGTTATACTTTTGGTGATGATGTTATGGTTGCTTTAGATTGTGCCGCTTCAGAATTTTATGTAGACGGTAAATATGATTACACAAAATTTGAAGGAGAAACAGGTAAAGTAAGAACTTCTGCTGAACAAGCTGAATACTTAGCTGAATTAGCAGCAAAATATCCTATTATTTCTATCGAAGACGGAATGTACGAAGATGATTGGGCAGGTTGGAAATTATTAACTGAGAAAATTGGAGATAAAGTGCAATTAGTTGGAGATGATTTATATGTGACTAATGTTGAACGTTTATCAAGAGGTATTTCTGAAGGAATTGCGAACTCAATCTTAATTAAAGTAAATCAAATTGGTACTTTAACTGAAACTATTGCAGCGGTAAATATGGCACATAATGCTGGATATACTTCTGTAATGTCTCATCGTTCTGGAGAAACTGAAGATAATACGATTGCTGATTTAGCGGTTGCTTTAAACTGCGGACAAATTAAAACGGGTTCAGCTTCACGTTCAGATCGTATGTCAAAATACAATCAATTATTAAGAATTGAAGAAGAATTAGCTGAAGTGGCTTATTTTCCCGGCGTAAATGCTTTTAAAGTGAAATAGTTTATAGAAATAATTTAAAAAACCCAACATCAATGTGTTGGGTTTTTTTATATATAATAATTAAGCATAAAATAATATTAAATTCTTTAGAAATCGATTGAAATTGATTAAATTCGCAGAGTTTCATTATAAAAAAATATTAATATATATGTCTAAAACTGCAATATTAGAGTTAGATGGTAATAAGTTTGAGTTTCCTGTAATTCTAGGAACTGAAAATGAAGTTGCTATCGATGTTGAAAAGTTGCGTGGAGCAACAGGAGCAATCACAATTGATCCAGGTTACAAAAATACAGGTTCATGTAAAAGTGAAATTACTTTCTTAGATGGTGAAGAAGGAATTTTACGTTATAGAGGATATGCTATCGAAGATTTAGCTGACAAAGCTAACTTCTTAGAAGTATCTTATTTATTAGTTTTTGGTGAATTACCAACGGCTGCTCAATTAGAGAAATTTGAAAATGATATTCGCAAGTATACACTTGTTCATGAAGAAATGAAAAATATCATTGACGGTTTTCCTAAGACAGCTCACCCAATGGGTGTCTTATCTTCGTTAACAAGTGCTTTAACTGCTTTTAATCCTAAATCTGTTAATGTTGATAATGAAAAAGAAATGTATGAGGCAGTTTGTAAAACTATGGGTAAATTCTTAGTTATTGCAACTTGGACTTATAGAAAAAGAATGGGTTATCCATTAAATTATTATGATAACACTAAAGGCTATGTAGAGAATTTCATGCGTTTAATGTTTGAATTACCAACAGGTCCTTACAAGGCAGATGCAAAAGTTGTTAGTGCATTAGATAAATTATTCATTCTTCATGCTGATCATGAACAAAACTGTTCTACTTCTACTGTAAGGATTGTTGGTTCTTCTCATGCTGGTTTATTTGCTTCTATTTCTGCAGGTGTTTCTGCACTTTGGGGTCCATTACATGGTGGTGCTAACCAAGCGGTGTTAGAAATGTTACAAGAAATTCATGATAATGGTGGTGATGTTGCTAAATTCGTTTTAAAAGCAAAAGATAAAGACGATCCATTCCGTTTAATGGGATTCGGACACAGAGTTTACAAAAACTTCGATCCAAGAGCAACGATTATTAAAAAAGCTGCTGATGATGTTTTAACTGCTTTAGGTGTTGATGATCCATTATTAGATATTGCTAAGCAATTAGAAAAAGTAGCTTTAGAAGATGAATATTTCAAAGCAAGAAATTTATATCCAAACGTAGATTTCTATTCTGGAATTATTTACCGTGCTATGGGAATTCCTGTTGAAATGTTTACAGTGTTATTTGCTATTGGTCGTTTACCAGGTTGGATTGCGCAATGGAAAGAAATGCGTTTAAATAAAGAACCAATCGGACGTCCTCGTCAAGTATACACTGGTTCTCCACTTAGAGCTTTCAAAGAAGTAAAAGATAGATAATAAAAATCCCGAGAAATCGGGATTTTTTTGTTTATAACTCTTTTTTTCTAGTAGTGCTATTTTTCTATCTTTGCTACAAATCAAACTAGAAAACTAAACCAAACTTTATGTTACAGTTAAATATAAAAGATGAAACATCTAGATTATGTGCTGTAGTTTTAGGTACTGCTGTAAGTAATGGACCTACACCTACAATAGATGGAGCATATGATCCAAAATCATTAGAACATATTAAAGCAGGAACTTATCCTGTTGAGGAAGATATGGTGAAAGAAATGGAAGCTTTTAATCAAGTGTTTCAAAAATATAATGTTCAAGTTTTTCGTCCCGAAGTAATTGAAAATTATAACCAAATTTTTTCTCGGGATATTGGTTTCGTAATTGATGATATTTTTATTAAAGCGAATATCTTACCAGATAGAGAAAGAGAATTAGACGCTATTCAATATGTAATTGATCAAATTGATCCGCTTAAAGTTGTTCGTCCTCCAGAAGAAGTTCACGTAGAAGGCGGAGATGTAATGTTATGGAACGATCATATTTTTGTGGGAACTTATAAAGGTTCAGATTATAAAGATTACATTACTGCGCGAACAAACATGCATGGCGTAAATTATTTGAAAGAATTGTTTCCAAATAAAATTGTAAAAGAATTTGATTTGGTTAAATCTAAAATTGAACCGCGCGATAATGCATTGCATTTAGATTGTTGTTTTCAGCCAGTTGGTACAAATAAAGGAATTATTTATAAAAGTGGCTTCCGTGAAGAAGCAGATTATATGTATTTAGTAGATTTATTTGGTAAAGAAAATTTATTTCATATCGAAAGAGAAGAAATGTATCACATGAATTCAAATGTATTTTCTATTGCTCCTGATGTTGTAGTTTCAGAAAAAAACTTTACAAGATTAAATAATTGGTTACGAGATAATGGATTTACTGTAGAAGAAATTCCGTATGCTGAAATTGCAAAACAAGAAGGACTTTTAAGATGTTCAACATTACCGTTAATTAGAGATTAAAAAGTTTGTAGTTTAGAGTTTGTGGTTTATTGTTAGTAAACTAAAAACGATGAACAATTAACATAAACATAAAAAAATGAATCAAACAACTAATACTATTTTAATGATTCGTCCGGTTGCATTCCGAATGAACGAACAAACTGCGGTTAATAATTATTACCAAAAAGTTTTAGATAATTTAACGCCAGCAACAGTTAATGCTAAAGCTCAGGCAGAATTTGATGCGTATGTTGAAAAATTACGATCTGTTGGTGTAAATGTTGTTGTGGTAGACGATACTTTAGATCCTGATACGCCAGATAGTATTTTTCCAAATAATTGGATTTCTTTTCATGAAACTGGTGATGTTGTTTTGTATCCAATGTTTGCCGAAAATCGTCGTTTAGAACGTAGAGAAGATGTCTTAGATATCTTAGAAGAATCTGGATTTCAAATCAATGAAATAATGGATTACACTTCTGCTGAAGAAGATAATATTTTTCTAGAAGGTACAGGAAGTATCATTTTGGATAGAGCAAATGAAATTGCTTATTGTGCTTTATCTCCTAGAGCAGATGAAGAATTGTTTATCGAATTTTGTGAAGATTTTGAATATAATCCAATTATTTTTGAAGCATTTCAAACAGTAGAGGGTGAAAGAAAACATATTTATCATACTAATGTTATGATGTGTATTGCGGAAACATTTGCAGTTATTTGTGCAGATTGCATTGACGATAAAGCAGAGCGCAAAATGGTTTTAGAAAGCTTGAAGAATAATGGAAAAGAAATTATTTTAATCACAGAAGCTCAAGTTAATAATTTTGCTGGGAATATGTTGCAAGTTCGCGGAGCAAATGATGAACGTTTTCTTGTAATGAGTAATGCAGCGTATCAGTCTTTAACAAAAAATCAAGTCACTAAAATCGAAAAACATTGTAAAATTGTTTACGCTAGTTTAGATATTATTGAAGCTTGTGGCGGTGGAAGTGCTCGTTGTATGATGGCAGAAGTATTTTTACCAAAAGCATAAATATGTTATCAAGAAAAACAAAATATGGGTTAAAAGCGCTGATTTATATTGCAAAGCAAGATAAATCAGCACCCGTATTGATTTCAGAAATTTCTGATAAAGAAAAAATATCCAAAAATTCCTAGAATCTATCTTATTAGATTTGAAAAAAAACGGAATTTTAGGCTCTAAAATGGGAAAAGGTGGAGGATATTATTTGCTTAAAGATTCGAAAGAAATAAAAGTTGCAAGTGTAATTAGGGTTTTAGAAGGACCAATTGCCATGTTACCTTGTGTAAGTATCAATTTTTATGAAAGATGTGAAGATTGTCCTAGTGAAGAAACATGTGCTTTAAATAAATTGATGATTCAAGTGCGTGATAATGCCTTGGTAATTTTAGAAAATAAGACATTATTTGATTTAGCAAATACATAAAAAAATTTACAATATTAGTCTACTAATTCTATAGATTAATAGTATATTTGCATATTAATTTTTAGACGAGTATGATACTAGATATATTGCGTTCAAAAAAAACTAATGAAATATTTAGTCGAAATACTAAAATTTCAGCATTAAAAGCTGTAACCTGGCGTTTACTAGGGACTATTGATACAATGGTAATTTCTTATTTTATGACAGGAAGTGTAAAAATTGCGTTTTCAATAGGCAGTTTCGAGGTTTTTACAAAAATGGTACTTTATTTTATACATGAAAAAGTTTGGGATAGATGGACAAGATAACAAAAGAGAATTTGCAATATTGGAATGATAAATTAAATAACATTTCATTAGAAAATATTTTAGATATAGTTTTAAAAAATGTAGAAGGAAGAGTTGTGTTTTCTACTTCATTCGGAATTGAAGATCAAGTTTTAACACATTATTTAAATCCTTTTCATAATAAAGTTGAAGTTTTTACTTTAGATACTGGTCGCCAGTTTAATGAAACTTATGAAGTTTTTCAAAAAACACAAAGTAAGTATCCTAATTTAACTATAAAAACTTATTATCCGGAAGAAGCTGATATTCAAGAATATTATCAAAAATCTGGTGTAAATGGTTTTTATAATAGCATTGAAGAGCGTAAACAATGTTGTTTTATTCGAAAGGTAAAACCTTTGAATAGAGCTTTAAAAGGTGCTTCTGTTTGGATTACAGGTTTACGTGCTGAACAATCTGCTAATAGAGAAAGTATGCAGTTTTTAGAATGGGATGAAGATCATCAATTGGTTAAATTCAACCCATTGTTGCATTATACTTTAAAAGATGTTGAAGCAGAAATAAATGAGTTTAATATTCCAATAAATAGTTTGTATAAAAAAGGTTTCCTAAGTATTGGTTGTGCGCCTTGTACTAGAGCTTTGGAACCAGGAGAAGACTTTAGAGCTGGCCGTTGGTGGTGGGAAGATGGTAAAAAAGAATGTGGTTTGCATCTTCATGAAAGTAAAAATAATTAAATAAATGAAAATGAGAAATCATTTAGATGAATTAGAAAACGAAAGTATCTACATTTTACGTGAAATTGTAGCGCAATTTCAAAAGCCTGTGTTATTGTTTTCAGGAGGAAAAGATTCTATTACTGTAGCTCGTTTAGCACAAAAGGCTTTTTATCCTGCTAAAATTCCATTTGCTTTTATGCATATTGATACCGGACATAATTTCCCGGAAACTATTGAATTTAGAGATAAGTTAATTAATGAGTTAGGTGTAGAGCTGATTGTTCGTTATGTTCAAGATAGTATTAATCAAAATAAGGTTCAAGAAGAAACTGGGAAATATGCAAGTAGAAATGCATTGCAAACTATTACATTGTTAGATGCTATAGAAGAATTTGGTTTTGACGCTTGTATTGGCGGTGCTCGTAGAGATGAAGAAAAATCAAGAGCAAAAGAACGAATATTTTCAGTTCGAGATGATTTTGGACAATGGGATGCTAAAAAACAGCGACCTGAGATGTTTTCAATTTTAAATGGAAGAATCAATTTTGGAGAAAATGTAAGAGCTTTTCCTATTAGTAATTGGACAGAAGAAGATGTGTGGAGTTATATAAAAAGAGAAAATCTTGAGTTACCTTCCATATATTTTTCGCACGAAAGAAAATTAGTAAAACGTGATGGCGCAATTTTAGCTTTTTCAGAATATTTAAATTTAGTTGAAACTGATGAAATTGTTATGGGTCAAGTTCGTTTTAGAACTGTTGGCGATATGACATGTACTGCAGCATTATATTCTGAAGCTAATTCAATTGATACTATTATGTTTGAAAATAAAAACTCTAAATCTTCAGAAAGAGGAGCAAGAATTGATGATAAACGTTCTGAAGCAGCTTTAGAACAAAGAAAAAAAGGAGGTTATTTTTAATTTATGGAATTACTAAAAATAAATACAGCAGGAAGTGTAGATGACGGAAAAAGTACCTTAATAGGTCGATTTTTATATGATAGTAATGCACTTACTTTAGAACAAGAAGAGTTAGTTAGAAAAAAAACAACAGAAAAAGGATTAAAAGATTTAGACTTCTCTGTAATAACAGATGGTTTAATCGCTGAAAGAGAACAAGGAATTACAATTGATGTTGCTCATATTTATTTTTCAACAGAAACTCGAAAGTTTATTATAGCCGATAGTCCAGGTCATATTGAATATACGCGAAATATGGTTACAGGAGCTTCAAATTCTGAAGTTTCTATTGTTTTAATCGACGCGAGAAAAGGTTTGTTAGAGCAAACGTATAGACATTTTTTTATCAGTCATTTATTGCGATTAGAATCGATAGTTTTTTGTGTAAATAAAATGGATTTAGTCGATTTTAGCGAAGATGTTTTTTTGAAAATCGCCTCAGATATTGAAAAAATGACCAATAAACTCGAAGGATTTAAACAAAAAATTTCTATAGTTCCAATTAGTTCGTTAAAAGGAGATAATGTCGTTTTTCCTACAAAAAACATGAATTGGTACAAAGGAGATACATTATCTAATATTTTACATAATTTTAGTAAAAGTGAAAATGAAAATTGCGATTTTAGAATGGATGTTCAACAAGTTTTTCATGTACAAAATGACGAGTTTGTAGATTATAGATCATATGCTGGGAAAATTAGTTCAGGGAAGATTAAAGTTGGTGATTCTGTTATTGTTTTGCCTTCAGAAAAAAAATCTAAAATTATTGAGATTAGAAAATTTGAAACTGTTTTAGAAGAAGCTATAAAAGGTGATTCTATTCAAATTAGATTACAAGATGATATTGATATTAGTAGAGGAATGATGTTTGTTAAAGAAAATGATGAATTTCTATTCGAAAAAGAATTACAATCTAAAATAGTTTGGTTAGATGAGAAGCCAATGAATCCGTTATTAAAATATTTAATTCAATCTGGTTCGAGAATTCAAGTTTGTAAAATACAAGAAGTTATAAATTCAATTCAACCTGAATCTCCTTTAGGAAATCATTCAGTAAATGAGATTAAATTAAATGATATTGCGACTGTAAAAATAAAATTAGCCAATCCACTTTTTGTTGATCGATATGATGAAAATAAATCGAATGGATCGTTTATATTAATTGACCAACAAACAAATAATACTGTTGCAGTTGGTTTTGTAGAATAAAAAATCCCGATTTTTCGGGATTTTTTTATGGTTTATATTTCGTTAATAATACTTACAATAGCACTTATAATGTATTGAATTCCTATCGCAATGGTAAGAAACCCGATGACTCTGGAAATTGCAACAATTCCAGAAGAACCTAAAATCCTTGCCAAATAATGTCCGCTTCTCAAAATGGCATAAATTGCAATAGCAATTGCTAAAATAGCAAAACTTGAAGCGATGATTTCTAATGTTGTGTTGTGATCTTGGTAATAAGCAATTAATAATGAAATTGAACCAGGCCCTGCTAGCATGGGCATTGCAAGTGGAGTAAGAGCAATATGATGTCTTTCCTCTACTTCTTTTCTTACTTTTTTATTAATTCCTTTATTTTTACTAAACTGACCGTTTAATAAACCAAATCCTGAACTCGTAATTATAAGTCCACCTGCAATACGTAAAGCGGTAATTGTTATTCCAAAGAAACTCAAAACATATTGTCCTAAAAAGAACGATATAACTAAAATAATAAAAACATTTAGTGATGTTTTTAAAGAAACAATAGCTCTTTCTTTTTGGTGTAATCAGATGTTAATCCAACAAAAATAGGAATGGTTCCTAAAGGATTTAAAACCGAAAAAAGTGCGGCGAACAAATAAATAAAAGTATCCATAGAATTTTTTTACAAAATTAAATCTTTAATTGAAATTATAAATTTAAAATAAAGTTATTTCAAAGTTATCAATCACTCATTTTTTTTATTAATTTTATGAAAACAATTTAAAAGATGAAAACATTAGTATTAGGTGCCACAACAAATAAAGAACGCTATTCTTATAAAGCGATTCATAATTTGATAGGAAAAAGTCATCAAGTTGTTGCTATTGGTTCAAAACAAGGAATGGCTTTAGATGTACCTATTGAAACTGAAAAAATGCCTTATCATGGAATAGATACGGTAACTTTATATTTAAACCCAATTCATCAGCGCGAATATTACGATTACATTATATCGTTAAAACCAAGACGTGTGATCTTTAATCCTGGAACTGAAAACCCTGAATTTTATACAATTTTAATGGAAAACGGAATTGAGTACGAAATTGCCTGTACGTTAGTTCTTTTGGCTACGAATCAATACTAAACCTAAGAAAGTTAAAATTCCGTTTACAATTAGTATTTCAAAACCAAAATCAAACCCAAACCAGTCGTTGCTTTTAGCGTTTAGAAGTAATGAAATTGCAACAGCACTAAGAGCAATGATTGGCGAAAGTTTATCTTTAATTTGCCATTTTGTAAATAAACCAAAAGCAAATAAACCTAATAAAGGTCCATAAGTAAAACCAGCATATTTTAATACTTTGTCAATAATACTTTTGTCTTCAAAACCATATTTGAAAAATAAAATAACAAGTATAGAAATAATTACAAATGAGAAATGAATACGCTTTCTTATTTGTATTTGTTTTGCTTCACTATGTTTAGATTCTATGTCTAAAATATCTACACAAAAACATGTAGTTAAAGAAGTTAAAGAACTATCGGCACTAGAATAAGCGGCTGCAATAAGTCCTAGTATAAAACTAAAAGCAACTACAATTCCTAAATGATGATTGGCTAAAATTGGAAATAAATTATCTCCATGTGCGTCAATACCATTTTTTGCAGCATATTCTGTAAATAACAATCCCATTACTAGGAAAAAGAAATTCACAATGGTTAAAACTATGGTAAACCAAAACATGTTTTTTTGAGCATCTTTTAAACTTCTACATGTTAAGTTTTTTTGCATCATATCTTGATCAAGTCCTGTCATAACAATGGCAATAAAAGCACCTGAAAGAAACTGTTTCCAAAAATATTTGGGTGAACTCACTTCTTCAAAAAAGAATGTTTTAGAAAATGAACTTTCCGCTAAATAATCTGAAAAATTCGATATAGAAATTCCTAAATCTGCTGAAACTACATAAATACAAATTCCTACTGAAACTAGCATAAAAAGAGTTTGTAAAGTATCGGTCCAAATAATAGTTTTTATTCCCGATTTAAAAGTGTATAACCAAATTAATAAGATAGTTGCCGTTACGGTAACCCAGTAAGGGATGTTTAACGGATCGAAAACTAAGGTTTGTAAAACATTGGCAACTAATAATAATCTTAAGTTGGAACCAACGGTTCTTGAAATTAAAAAGAACCAAGCTCCGGTTTTATATGAATAGTTCCCAAATCTATCTTTCAAATAAGTATAAATTGTAGTTAAGTTTAATTTGTAATATAGCGGAAGTAAAACTGTTCCAATTACAAAATATCCTAAAATGTAACCTAAAACTAATTGAAAATATACAAACTGAGAAGTTTCAACTTTTCCTGGAACTGAAATAAAAGTGACTCCAGATAGCGAAGCACCAATCATTCCAAATGCAACTAAATACCATGGTGATTGTTTGTTTGCCTTAAAAAACGAATTGTTGTTACTGGTTTCGTTTCTTCCAGTAAAGTAGGAAAACAGTATTAAAACAGAAAAATAGGCGAGTATTAAAAATAAAATGGTAGTAGGTTGCATATCGATTAATTTTAGCAAATATAAAAGAATAAATACTTATCTAAAATTAGACTTTTGTATTTTTGCAGTTATGGAATTACCTTCTAAACTTTTAGAAAATGCTGTAAACGAAATTTCGCAATTACCTGGTATAGGTAAGCGTACTGCTTTGCGTTTAGTTTTGCATTTATTAAAGCAACCACAAGAACAAACAAATGATTTAGCAAATTCACTTTTGGTATTGCGAAATAAAATACAATATTGTAAAAGTTGTCATAATATTTCCGATTTAGAGATTTGTGATATTTGTTCAAATGTTTCAAGAGAACAATCATTGGTTTGTGTGGTAGAAGATGTTCGTGATGTAATGGCAATTGAAAACACAGGTATTTTTAAAGGAGTTTATCATGTACTTGGTGGAAAAATTAATCCAATTGAAGGTGTTGGTCCAAGTCAGTTAAATATAAAAACATTGGAAGAAAAAGTAGCTTCAGGAAATGTCCAAGAAGTTATTTTCGCTTTGAGTTCTACTATGGAAGGTGACACAACTAATTTTTATATCTATAAACAGATTAAAGATTATAATGTTAAAACTTCTACAATAGCAAGAGGAATAGCTGTTGGAGATGAATTGGAATATGCCGATGAAGTTACCTTAGGCAGAAGTTTGCTTAATAGAATTCCATTTGAAACTTCAATCAAACCATATTGATAAAATTTTAATCAAAAATTAGTAATAAGTTCGTTTTTTTAATTGTAAAAACTATATTTGTTATCTAATTTAGTATGCTTTGCATTTTTGATTTTAAAAATGGGAAAGCATTCAAAATAAGTATAGATTTTACATGAAAAAAATATTTTTTTTATCCATAATTGCAGTATTGTTTACATCTTGTATTTCTACTAAAGACTTAACATATTTGCAGTCAAATCAAACTTCAAAATCAGATTCTATAAAGGTGTCTCAAGAAGTTTCTAAGCCTTATAGAATACAGACTAATGATATCTTAAGTATTAATATAAAAGCTTTGGATCAAAAATTGGTTGAGATGTTTTCAGTTTCTCAGTCAACAAGTCAAAATCAAACATCACCTCAAACTTTGTTTTTTCAAGGATATACAGTTGATGATCACGGAAATATTCGTGTGCCAATACTAGGCGAAGTAAATGTTTTAGGATATACTGCAGATGAGGTAAGGCAAAAAGTTGAAAAGCAATTGCTTGAAGAATACTTTAAAAAAGATGCAAATATTTTTGTTACCTTTAAATTGGCAGGTTTAAGATATACAATTAATGGAGAAATTGGAAGCCCTGGGACTAATGTATTGTACCAAGATAGAGCAACTATAATGGAAGCTATTGCAAATTCAGGTGATATAACTACAACTGGAAATCGAAAAGAAGTACAAATTATTAGAAAGTTTGCTCACGGTTTTTAAACCTATAGTATCGATTTGACAAAGGAAAGTGCTATGAATTCTCCGTTTTTTTACATTCAGCCAAATGATTACATCATTGTTAAGCCATTGAAACAAAAAACTTGGCGTACAGGAGTTACAGGAGTACAGTCAGTGGCAACTATTATGACTGCAATTTCTTTAATTACAACATTATTAGTTTTGTCTAAAACATTGTAATTGAAATGCTAGATACTAAAGATTTTAATTTTTTTGAATCACAAAATTCATTTGATTTTAAAGGATTCCTTTTAAAAATACTTGGTTATTGGAAGTGGTTTGTATTATCATTGATTTTAACTTTTGTATATGCTTATAATGTAAATATCCGTAAAGAAAAGATTTATGGGATGGAATCACATATAGTGGTTGAAGATCAAAATAACCCTTTCTTTACTTCAAATACAAGTTTGATTTTTAACTGGGGTGGAACTTCAGACAAGGTTCAGACAATCATTACGACTTTAAAATCACGTTCTCATAACGAAATTGTTGTTGATAAATTACAATACTATATAAAGTATCTTAAAAAAGGTGAATATTTTTATCAAGATGTTTATGGTGAAGTGCCTTTTTATGTAGAAATTGATAAAAATAAAGGACAACTTTTTGGGCAATTAATAAAAATTAAATTTCTGTCACCTTCTCAGTATGAATTAAGTGTCGATTTTGCTGAATCAACATCAACACAAGTAATTCAATATTCAGATTTATCTTTTAAACCTGTAAATGTTTCTGCAGGTGAGTTTAAAAAAGTTTTTAAAATTAATGAAGAAGTAGATTTACCTTTTCTAAATTTAAAAGTTATCATTAAACCTGATGCGTTAGAATATGCAAATCAAGAATATTACGTAAGATTTGATGATTTCAATGGAACTGTAGCTGCGTATAAAGGAATTGATGTTAGTGCTGATGCAAAAGCGTTATCCGTTGTTAGATTGCAAATGGAAGGTTCTAATAAGTATCGATTGGTTGAATATTTGAATACTACAGTTGATGTATTAAGAAAAATTCAATTTGATAGTAAAAATCAGTTTGCGAATAATACAATTCGATTCATAGATAGTACTTTGAAAGAAATGGAAGATCAAATCAAAGAAGCCGAAAATGAATTGAAAGAATTTAGAAGAGGTAAAAATATATTTGAACTTGAAGAAGAAGGAGGTAGTGGACTTTTGAGTGCTAAGTTGTCTGGTTATGATGTAGAAAAAGATGCAATTAATAGAAAAATTGCATACTATAATTTGCTTAAAAATTATTTAGAAAAAACTACTGATTATTCAAAATTACCTGCTCCTACAGTTGCCGGAATAGACGATCCAAATGTTATAGGGAATATTTCAAAGTTAATCCAGCTTTCAGCAGAAAGAGCAAATATGTCGTATTCTGTTAAGAATAAAAAATTATTTTCTGATTTCGATGTTGAAATGGAATCGATAAAGAAAGTATTGCTAGAAAATATTGCTAGTGCAAAAAGCGCTCTGAATTTAGATTTATCTTTAATCAACAGAAATATTGCAAAAGCAGAAGGTGAAGCAAGCTTACTCCCTGAAAATAAGCAAGAGCATATTAAAATCACAAGAAAATATAATTTAAAAGATAAAATTTACAGCACTTTTTTAGAGAAAAGAAGTGAAGCTGAAATTGTAAAAGCAGCTAATATTTCAGATATTAGTTTCTTAGATCGAGCTAAAGATGTTGGTGGTGGTTTACGAGGTCCAAAAACTAGTATTAATTATATTTTAGCGGCAATGTTGGGCTTTTTAGTTCCATTGTTAGTGATTTTTGTTATCATATTGTTAGATAATAGTATCAATACAACTGACGATATTCAAAAACTAACCAAAATTCCATTAATTGGAGTTATTGGTAAGAAAAATACAGAAAATAATTTATCCGTTTTTGAAAAACCGAAGTCTCCGCTTGCTGAATCTTTTAGAGCAATTCGTTCTTCTTTACAGTTTATGTATAAAAAACAACAAAAAGAAGGAGCAAAAATTTTGATGCTTACATCTTCTGTTAGTGGTGAAGGTAAAACGTTTTGTTCTATAAATTTAGCGACAGTTTTTGCTTTGAGTGAAAAGAAAACAGTTATCGTGGGTCTTGATTTAAGAAAACCTAAAATATTTGGTGACTTCAATATCGATAATGTTACGGGTGTAGTAAACTATTTAATCGGTCAAAAAACTATTGATGAGGTAATTCAAAAAACACATATTCCTAATTTAGATGTAATTCCATCTGGACCAATTCCTCCAAATCCTTCCGAATTATTAATGAGTGAAGCTATGGCAGAAATGATAGAGGAATTAAAAACCAAATACGATTATATTGTGCTAGATACACCACCAGTAGGTTTAGTTTCTGATGCATTGGAATTAGCTCATTTTTGTGATGCCACATTATATGTTACTCGTCAAGGCTTTACCAAAAAAGGAATGTTAAGTGTTGTTAATGAAAAGCACAAACGAGGTGAATTGCATAATATTAGTATAATTTTAATGGTTTTACAAATAAGGCACATTACGGTTATGGTTACGGCTATGGCGCGTATGGTGAAGGTTATCATGATGAACCAATTGAGCCAAAAGGGATAAAAAAGATTATAAAAAACATAAAAAATTAAATTTAAATAAAATGATTACAAATATTTGTTGTATTGGAGCGGGTTATGTTGGTGGACCTACAATGGCAATAATAGCTCAAAAATGTCCTCATATTAAAGTTACAGTAGTAGATTTAAATGAGAAAAGAATTGCTGCATGGAATGACGAAAATGTATTGAATATCCCTATTTATGAGCCTGGACTTAGTGATGTTGTAGCGGAGGCGAGAGGAAGAAACTTATTTTTTTCTACCGATGTTGATGCCGCAATTGATGCTGCTGATATGATATTTATATCTGTTAATACGCCTACAAAAACATATGGAGTAGGAAAGGGTATGGCAGCAGACTTAAAATATATTGAATTATGTGCTCGTCAAATTGCGCGAGTTGCTAAAAATGATAAAATTGTGGTAGAAAAATCTACCTTACCAGTTCGTACTGCTAGTGCCATAAAGAATATATTAGATCATACCGGTAACGGAGTTAATTTCCAAATTTTATCAAACCCTGAGTTTTTGGCTGAGGGAACAGCTGTAGAAGATTTATTAGCTCCTGATCGCGTTTTAATTGGTGGAGACACTACTCCTGAAGGACAAAAAGCTATAGATCTTTTGGTAGAAGTTTATGCAAATTGGGTTCCAAAACAGAATATTTTAACTACAAATGTATGGTCTTCTGAGTTATCAAAATTAACGGCGAATGCTTTTCTAGCTCAACGTGTTTCTTCTATTAATGCATTAAGTGAATTGTGTGAAAAAACAGGTGCGGATGTTAATGAAGTAGCAAGAGCCATTGGAATGGATAGTAGAATTGGACCAAAATTTTTAAAATCATCTGTTGGTTTTGGAGGTTCGTGTTTTCAAAAAGACATTTTAAATTTAGTTTATATTGCTAAATCTTACGGATTAAATGAAGTGGCTGATTATTGGGAACAAGTTATCATAATGAACGACCATCAAAAAAGACGTTTTGCCAAAAATATCGTTAAGACTTTATACAACACCGTTTCTGGAAAAAAATAGCATTTTTAGGTTGGGCATTTAAAAAAGATACAAACGATACAAGAGAATCTGCAGCTATCTATGTGGCAGATGATTTGTTAAATGAGCAAGCCTCTATTCATGTGTATGATCCAAAAGTAGGGGCAGTTCAAATTCAATCGGATTTGAATTATTTAGAAACTCGTTCAGAAGCTTCTAATTCAGAAGGAGTACATGTGTATGACAATCCATATGAAGCGTGCAAAGATGCGCATGCTATTGCTGTATTAACAGAATGGGATGAATTTAAGGCGTATGATTGGCAAAAAATATACGATGCTATGTTAAAACCAGCTTTTGTTTTTGATGGAAGAAACATCTTAGATGCAGAAAAAATGAATGCAATAGGTTTTCAATATTATAAAATTGGATAATATATTAATATCCTGGGCAACCAAAACATTTTCTAGCATCAACATCAAATTGATATACTAATCCTAGTTCGAAAACACCTCCAGTATTACCTATCTTGGAGGTGTTTGCGTCATAGGAAAATCCGAATTTAAAATTCTCATATTTTAATCCACTAAAAAGATTTACCGAAGTTAAGGTGTGACTATTGTCTGCTTTTTTCATTGGATTTAATGCCGTAGTAACTCCTATAGTAAAGTGATTAAAGATGTAGGTGCCTCCAATATCTAATCGATTGTATTGTCCTTGTTTCATGAAGTTGGCAGTAACCATCATTCTGGTTTCAAGTGGTAAAAATGTTGAAATCATTTGTCCTAATTCAAATTCATAACCTCCTGAAATATTATAGAACATTTCTAAAGGAATATTTCCTTCTTCTGCCATTGCAATATTGGGTTTGTTGAGGTGTTTTACCGCTGTTCCAAACCACATATTGTCTTTATAGAATAACAATCCTGTAGAGAAATCAATGAAATGTATCCTATTGTTTAATTGTAGTGGATCTATACTTACTGGATTTATGGTTTCTGAACTAATGTTAATTTGATCTCTCAATAATAGATTTTGAAAACCAAAACTTTTACTTCCATACCCAACTTCAATACCAGGTCTAAAATACCATTCGTAATTTAGTTCAATTCGATAAGCATAATTTATGTTGGCTTGTAAAAAATTATACCCTGTAAAGTTTTCTCTGTGATTAAGAAAAGTTACCCCTATGCCACTATTGCTATTTTCTAGCCAAGTGCTAGCATATGCGTAGTTTGTATCCATTTTGTATTGTAAACTAGTCCATTGTGAACGATGCATTACTCCAGCACTAGTAGTTTCTAGAAATCCTGTAAATCCGGGATTAATTGTTTCTGGCACCAAAAAATATTGGGTAAAAATAGGATCTTGAGCTTTTACAGCTGTGCTTACTAATCCTATGAATATACTGTATATTACTGTTTTTATTTTCATAGTTTTGATTATTTAAGTAAGACAAAAGCTCCATTTTGTTCAATTTTTTTACCAAAAAATGTACTTGCGCTTAATTTGTAATAATAATTTCCGTTTTCTGCAGGGATATTGTTTATGGTTCCGTTCCATCCCGCTAAATTGTCTCCTTCTTCAAAGAAAATTAAATTTCCCCAACTGTCATAAATGCTCAATTGTAATGATTTTAAACCTTCAAATGCTGGTCCAAAATTATCATTAATAGTATCATTATTCGCTGTAAACCCATTTGGAACAATTAATTTATAGCCTTTTGTAATATTTATTGTTACGGTGTAAGTGTTGCTACATCCTAATTCATATGTTGCAGTCAATGTTACACTATACGTTCCTTCAATTAAATAGGTATGTGTTGGATTTTCTTCATTTGAAAATATTCCATCTCCAAAATCCCAAATGTATCCAATTGGTGTACCTGTTGATAAGTTGGTAAATTGGATTGGGTCTTCTATAGCATAATCTCCCAATGTCGTATATCCAATTGAAGTTTGGCTAAATAATGCGTTACCAATATCTGGATTTGAAATGGTGTAACTGGCCGTATTTGAGCATGAATTTGCATCTGTAACTATTACTGAAATTAATCCATTTTGAGTTGTTGTCATGAATTGGTTAAACTGTCCAGATGGAGTTCCGTTGCTCCAATTGATTTGATAAGGAGGTACACCTCCACTTACAAATGCTTCAAATTCATTACTAACTTCTCCGTTTTCACAATCTACTCTTTGCGATTGGGTTAAATTTACAACAAGGGGTTGAGGTCTAAAAACACTATATTGTCCCACCACACTACAACCTCTTGAATCTGTAACTACAACGGAATAATTACCACTTGTAATATTGATAAGATCTTCTGTTGTTGCTCCATTAGACCAATTATAGCTGTAAGGCGGACTTCCTCCTGACGGAATTAAATTGATACTACCTGAATTGCTAGATGAACAATCTATGTCATTTTGAACAATACCGTTAATTATCAAGACTTGCGGTGCTGTTATGGCAAATGTTCTTTGAATGGTACAACCCATTCCATCGGTAACAACTGCAGTGTATATACCTTCTGATAAGTTGTTTCTAACTAAGCCCGCAGTACTTCCGTCATCCCAAGTTACTGTAACAGGTGCTACTCCTCCAATTAGTCCTAAATCAATACTTCCATCTGTTTCACCAAAACAAGTGATTTGATTTACAACAGGTTGCAACATAAAAACAGGTAAGTCGGTAATTGTAGTTTGTACTAGTTTAACACAACCTTTGGCATCGGTTACCGTTGCTGTGTAAGTTCCTGCTCCTAAGTTATTTAATTGATTACCTGTTGCAAAGTTATTCCAATTGATATTATAAGGAGGTGTTCCCCCGATAATTGATAGTGTTATGCTGGCATCATTTGAACCAAAACAACTTATCTGAGTAGCAGTTGTAGTTGCAATTAATTCAGTAGGTTCAGAAATGACTAAATTAGAAATGGTTTTGGTATTACCATTAGCATCAATGATTTGAATATCATAAATACCTGCACTTAACCCATTAAAAGTAGGAGTTGAACTGTACGAATTTGTAATGGTTTGAATTGCGTTCCCATTGTTATTGACTATAAATGTATAAGGAGGTACAGATTCTTGAGTAATTGAAATTCCTAATGTTCCTGTAGCAGTTCCAAAGCAATCAACATTTATTAGTGCACTATTGTTATTAATTGCTAGTAATTCATCTGGTTGGTTTAAACTAAAGTTTAAAATTATGGGAGTACATATGCCATCATTAATTGTAACCATATAGTCTCCTGCAATTAAATTATATGCATTTTCAGTAACTGCTACATAGCCATTTGGTCCCGTCCAATTGTAACTATAACTACCGGAACCACCAAATATATCTAATTCAATAAATCCATTGTTGCCACCAAACCCACTAATATTATATCCATTATAATTTGAAATAGTACTAGAAGCCGAGAACGATGGATTTACTGTTATCTCATAAGTACTTACAGGACCTGTACAAGAAGATCCTAAATTATCAAATATAGCATATGATTCATACGTTATGGTTAATGGTAAATTTGTATTATTTTGTAAAGTTTGAATTGGGATATTTCCAGTACCATTACTTATTGCCCCTGAAATGCCTGCTGGAATTGTTGTATTCCAAATATAAGTATAATTACCTGGAATAGTTGAGTACAATTCTATAGGCGATGAAGTACTGCCATTACATAACGTTTGATTAGGGATGTTAAATAAAACATCTGGTTTTGGTAAGACTGTAAAATTAAGTGTAAAATTATTTCCTAAACAGCCATTAGTCTCTGGTGTTACTATATACGTTATGGTTTGAGGTGTTGCAGTTGTGTTTGTCAATGTTTGATTTATTTCACTACCCGAACCATTACTTGCGCCTAAAATATTTGAATTTGGTGTAATTATCCAGTTATAATTTGTATTGGATGGTACAATAATAGTAGCATTAGGAACACCATTAGTGGGTGAAAAAATATATGTTTGTTCACTACATAGTAAAATATCTTCGTTGATTAAATTTGGTTTTGGATTAACTGTTACAGAGTAGAAATAAGCTAATCCTTGACACGCATTTAAATCATTAGTGCTTGCATAAGCTTCATAAGTAACAGTAATAGGAACGTTTGTTAAATTTATTAAATTCTGTATTGGGATGCTATCTGTGCCAGATGTTATTACCCCTTCAATACCTGCAGGTTGTGTTGCAGTCCAAGAAAAATTTATATTTGATGATGAACTAGATAAAAGCACTTCTGATGTATTTTCTTGTGAGCAAATGGTTTGATTTGGTAATGAAAACAGGATTTCAGGACTTGGATTAACCGTAATGTTAAATGGAATGCTATTTCCTATGCAACTTATGCCGTTATAAGTGAAAGTTGGTGTGACTGTTATAGTTGCTGTAATTGGGTTTTGAGTTGGATTTAAGGCTGTAAAAGCATTTATATCTCCAGTTCCATTTGTCGATAGGCCAATAGATGGTGTATTGTTCGTCCATTCATAAGTAGTAATTCCTAGCGTATTTAATGTTGAAAATTCAATGATATTAGTGTTTGTTCCATTACAAACTATCTGGTTTATTGGTTGATTTACTTGCGCTAATGGATTAACAGTAATAGTAAAAGTTTCACTATTTCCATTGCAACTGATTCCACTATTAGTAAAAAATGGTGTTACTGTAATCGTTGCTACTATAGGTTCAGATGTGGTATTAGTAGCTATAAAACTTGGTATGTCACCACTTCCATTTGAAGGTAAACCAATATTGGGATTGTCATTAGTCCATTGATACGTTGTAATTCCTGTTAAATTATTTGTTGTAAATTGAATTGGAGTAGTTGACGAATTCTGGCAAACTGTACTATCTGCTATTGGGTTAACTTGAGCGGTTGGATTTATCGTGATTCTAATTTCTTCCGTGTTTCCATTACAACTTATTCCGTTATAGGTATAGGTTGGTGTAACGCTAATAGTTGCAGTTATAGGACTATTCGTGTTATTAATTGCAACAAAACTTGGAATATCGCCACTGCCATTAGCACTTAAACCTATGTTTGGATTGTCATTAGTCCAGTTAAATACGGTGTTTCCAATAGTTGTATTTGTTGAAAATTGTATCGTATTTGTGTTATCACCATTACAAAGTGATTGATCGCTTATTGGGTTAATTTGGATTAGGGTTAACCGTAATAGTAAAAGTTTCACTACTACCATTACATGAAATTCCATTGTTTGTAAAAATAGGTGTAACTGTAATGTTTGCTATAAGTGGGACTATAGTATTGTTTGTAGTTGTAAAATTGATATTTCCATTTCCTGTTGCTGCAAGTCCAATTGCGGGATTGTCATTTGTCCATTCAAATGTATTGGTGCCACCTAGGTTTGTTGTTGTAAAAATAATTGGGGTAATTGCTACATTATTACAATAAGTTGCATCTGAAATTACTTCAACTTGTGCTGTTGGATTCACAGTTATTGTAAAGTTTATACTATCTCCAATACAGCTTATTCCATTATTGGTATATGTTGGTGTTACAGTAATAGTCGCTACTGTTGGGCTATTTGTAGTATTGATTACTGTAAATGGTGCTATAGTTCCAGTTCCACTTGACGCCAATCCAATAGTAGAATTGTTATTTGTCCATTCATAAGTTGTAGTACCATCTACATTTACAGTTGAAAACTCAATTAAAGCTGAGGTGTCTCCATTACAAAACGTTTGATTGTTAATGCTATTTACTTGTGCTTTTGGGTTTACAGTAATAGAAAACGTGATAGGATTTCCATCACAAAATGAAGTGCTTACATTGTTAACAGGGGTTACTGTTATAGTGCTTGTAATTGCACTATTTGATGTGTTATTTGGTGTAAAATTAATATCTCCGGAGCCAGTAGCAGGTAAACCAATGTTAGTATCAGAATTTGTCCAAGTAAAAACATTTGCATTGTTTCCTGTAAAGGTAATAGGCGTTATTGCTGTATTATCACAACTAAAAATATCTACTATAGGATTAACAGTTGGTGTTGGTAATACTGTTATTGTTGTTGTGTCAATTACAGCATCACAAGGTCCTGGTGGATCATTTGTTGTTAAAGTTAATAGTATGTCTCCAATATATCCAGTAGGTGGAGTGTAAGTGCTATTTATGTTATTGATATCTGAAAATAAACCTCCAACTGAATCGCTCCATGTGGCAGAAGCTGCAGCTCCTCCAAAAGCGCCATTTAATAGTATACTTGAATTTTCACATAATGGTTCATAGCTGCCTGCATTTGCTGTTGCTTCTGTATTAAATACGGTGCTAAAAGATGCTGTAATAATGGTACATGGTGCTGTAGGAGCATCAGAAGTTAAAGTAAATGTAATGGTTCCGATGAAGTCTGTTGGTGGAACATACATAGGGTTTAAATCGTTTGCATTTGGGATAAATGTTCCTCCTGATTCAGATGCCGTCCATACTCCTGTAGTTGCGCCACCTGTAATGGTTCCGTTTAATTGTAAAGTTGTATTTACGCAGGTTGCAGCTGATCCTACAGCTGTTACATTTACTTTCGGATTTACTGTAATACTACTGCTGTATGAATTACTACCACATTCATTTGAAATGGTTAAAGTGTAATTATATATACCAGGTGTGTCGAATGTGACAATTGGTGCTGGGTCGTTGTTACTTGATATACTGGTTGGTGGATTTGCTCCAAAGTCCCATAAATAACTCACCGGATTTGTTGCGTAACAATTAAAAACGGTGGGGTTTAAAGTGATTGTTTCGCCTTCGCAAATGGTTTCTGGACTCAAAGAAGTAACAGGTTTCCCAGCAATGGTTATTATTTCTGTTTTTGTGTTAGTAGTGCATAAGGCTCCAGCAGTTGGTATAGCTAAAGATGCGGCTAATGAAATTTCGTAAATTCCTGGTGAATTTAAAGTGATTTCTGGTGTTGGATCTGTAGCGGTTCCATTTGAAAATAGCCAGCCATTGGAATCAAAGCTTGGGCAATTATCTGGATTACTTGGTGTAATGGTCCAATTGTAATTTATTGCATTACCACATCCTGGGACACTTGAATTGTTAGTTGTATTAAGTATAGCAGGCGCACAATTTGAGTTAGTAGCAAAACTGAAATCTGAAGTAACTCTCGGTGTTACACAAATTGTTTGAGAAGTTGTACTTATTCCGCATAAATTAGAGCCTGTGTAAAAGTCAATAGTGTAATTTCCTGGTAATAAAAAAGTAACATTAAGAACATTTGATGCTATGGGCAACCAGGCGCCTGGATTGTTAGGTTGATTATTATTGTAACCAAAATTATTTGGACAAGAAATGTAAGGATTAGCAATTAAAAGTCCTCCACTACTTGTTGCTATTAAACCAGAGGGTCCAGTTATGGTCCAATATTTTCTGTAGGTTTGAGTACAGGTGTAGGTTGGTGGGCCACCAATATTATAACCGCCTTGAGTACTATCGCTTATAGCAACAGTAGTTCCTTCACAAACTATATTTTCACTTGGGATTCTGGTAAAGTTGGCAATAGGAGCTGATTGAATATTAATTGGTCCTACAGCATTCGTACTATTCCCACAGGGATTATTTACGGTAATTGATGCTTGATAGGAATTTGGATATACCGTACTATTGATATTGGATGTAGTGCCGCATGAGCTATCTAAAAACTGATGTGTTATAGTTGCTGGTGGCGGGTGATTAAACGTTACTGGAGGTGTTCCATCATTAACTTGAAAGGTATAAGTGGTGCCTGGTGTGTTTTGTGCCCCAATTAATAAATCATAAGTTACACTTCCCGGGTTGCATAAAGTGGGAATACCAACGGCGCTAATGGTAGCGGTGGGTATGGCTCCTACATATAGATTGTAAGTTCTTGTACTACTACAGGCATTGTCTAGTAGTACCGTATAGGTTAAAGTATAATTTCCAGCAGCAGCATAAAAATGGAAAGTGTCCGATAAATTAGTACCTGTAAAAGTATCAGAAGTTCCATCACCCCAATCAAACACATGTTGGGTGTTGTTGTTGGTTTGGGTTGATTGCGTTGTAAATGAAAACAATCCTCCCGAAATATTGGCATCGTTACTACAGTATGTAAAGTAGCTTTGATTGTTGAAAGTTGTTACGGTCCAGAAATTACCATCTATAAGTTCTAGTACCGGCGAACTTGGGGTACTATTCAATACAACTACATTAACACTAAAAGAAGTTGTATTGTCAATTGTTAATGTAGCAGTATAATTTCCTGCAGTGATATACGTTATTGTATGAGGTCCACTAGTGTTTGCTGTTGTTGTGTTTCCACCGGGAAATGACCAATTGTAAATGGTTGCCCCATTTGTGTTAGTAGAATTATCTGTAAATGTTATGCTCTGCGTGCTGCAAATCGTAACAGTGCCATTAATATCTGCAGGATTTGTAGTAAATGAAGCATTATAGGTGGCACTATATCCTACCATTGAAAACAGTAAGAAGATTAAAATACTAACGTGTTTATAGCTATTTTCTTGGGGCATACCTATAGTTGTTTTTTTAGAAATTACTAAAAGTATTGGCTAGGGAGGCAAAACTTTTCTTAAAATTATAAAAAAAAACGCTACAAAACAAGTTGTAGCGCATTTTTAAATAGAATTTTAATGGAGTTGTTTTTCTTTCTTTTTAATGAAGTATATTGAGGTTAGTATTCCTGTTATTAATAAGGGAATAATAATATTATCAATTGGTGTTTGTAAGGGTTCAGAAGCAGGGTCGCCACTACCACCACCAAAGCCAGGATCATCCTCAAATTGAGAATAAGTCAATGAAGATATTAGTAAAGTAATTAATAGTGCTAAAGTTTTAAATTTCATGATGTGTGTTTTATTCAATTATCAAAGATTTAGTAGTTTTTGAATGGTTTTGAGTGTTATATATTTCCACAAAATAAACACCACTTTTAAAACTACTGGTTAACGGTACTGTAATACTTCCATTTACTACATTGAGATGGTTTTTTTGTATAAGTTGCCCTAAAGCATTATAAATAGTACAATCAAAACTTCCTACCTCATTAGCTTTTGAATGAAACTGAATGGTAAAAGATTCATTTGCAATTACTGGATTAGGGTAAAGCATAAAATCAGTAGCGGTAAATTCAGCATTACTTAATGTAGTATTTTGAAATAAAATTTTAAAACGACTTCCTGTGCTTGCTGTATTTTCTGTTATTTGGTATTCGTATTCAAATACACTACCGTCTAAAGGTATTTCAGTTGTAGTGCCTAAAAATAAATCTTGTAAATAAGCATATCCGTCATATTCAAAATTTTCGGTATATAATTTTAATTTATAATTAGTACCTAAAGTTGCGTTACTAATACGTAACGTTAAAAAATCATTATTTTCAATGGTATTTCTGTGTTCTATAGACAGTAAACTTGTGGCATTAACTAGTGCGATATTTTCCCCTGGGTTGCTTAATTTACTACCATCTGCATTATCCACTTCATTATTACCTCCCATATAAAAAGCAGCCACGCAGCCATCTGCATTTATAAAGTTGTTCTCACTTTGTTTTTCTAACAAAATGCGAAACAATTCATAATTTGTTGTATTCGTTTGATTAGCATTTCTATTTAAAGTAGTATTAGTAACGCCATCCGTTTTATGAGTTTCTTTTATGGTTAAAGAAGAAGTGGCGCTTGTTGCTTTTACAAAAAAAGCTTCTCCTGACTGAAACACGGGACCTGATGCATTATTCGTTTTGAAAATACTTGCAGCATTACTGTAGCCAACCCCTTCTTCCCACATAACATACCCCCGTATGTGGAAACAGTAGGGTCTATAAACCATACTTTATTAATTCCTGAATTCTCAGGTTCAGCTAAAACTTGTACAAAATTTATAGGACTGGCATAGGGGTTTCCAATCATATAGTATTTATTCGTATATATGTTTTCATATGTCTTACTTCCAGTAATTAAATGTCCATAACTTGATATAGTTGTTGATAAGGAACCAGAAACACTAACACCATTAAAATTTTGAGCCTTTAAAAAAGGATGTGTTGCAAATACCAAAAAACCATAATTTTTATCTGAATCAAATAAAAGCTCATTAGTGGTGTCAGTTACATTAGACCAATTTCCGCTAATATTGTTAAATTTTCTGACATTATAACTTGAATTATTTATATTTACAAGACCATTTCCAATACTTCCAATACTATACGTATAAAAAATATCACCAAAGAAATCCTCTTCTTCTTGAACGTTAACCGTTAATGTACCTGTTGGTCCCCATATGTCTATACCTATATTTTGTGTAGTGTATTCTCCATTATTTTGCCAATTCGTTATAATTGTAGAATTATCTCCATTAACAATTCTTAAAGGTGTAGTCAATAAACGCCATTGTCTTTTATTGTTTAATAAATAACGTTCTACATTTATCTTACCCAAAATACTAGTATTTGGTTGCAGCTCAGAAACTCTTGCGGTTTCTGTTATTGTTGATTTTAAAGTGACTAAATTATCTGCGAAGATAATATTTGAACTATTTGGTATATTTAATAGCTTAGTTATTTTTAATTTGCCTAATCCTTGTGTAGAATGTCCAATTAAAGATGTTGATTTATTAATCATAAGTTCTTCTAATTCAACATTATATTCTGATATTATCGTAAAACTTCCAGAAGAATCTAATGTTATTTTTTTGATTGCCCCATTTATAATTTGTATAGTTCCGTTTATTTCGCCTTGAGCTGCAATTTCATCGCCGATAATAGTAGAGCTTGCTTGTTTATAAGTAATAGAATATTTGTTATTAGAATTTTTCAATATTGGATTAGTATTACTATAAAAACGAGCAATTCCGATAATTATATTTGTATTGTCATTTAATAATATTTTACCTAAAGTACTATTCTCATCTGTATTTTGGTTATACCATCTACCTTTAAGTATTTGAAAACTTCCATTTTCAATTATTTCTGATGTTCCATTTGCATAAAATCTACGATCTGAATTTAGTATTAAGTTTTTAAATTTTTTACCAGGAATATTCAATAAGTTTGTAGAACTTAATGCTGTGCCAGTGTTAATCCAATTAAACTCAACAGTTGCATTGCTAAAATCTTGTCCTCTTTGAGCATCAGTATATATAATAGGATCAATATTACTTAAAATAATTTTAGCATCACCTTGCAATGTGTTATCAGTTCTGTAGCCTAATCCCGTAGGTCCAGATCCTCCTGTTTGAATATTAAATACACCATATAAGGTTATGATACCTGAACGATGTCTAATTCTTGATTCATTGAAAGCAACAGGATTCGTGTTAACATGAGTTGTAGAAACCATGTTCCCGTTGATAATAAAATTAGTTAAATCATCTACATAAAGGGTTGTTAACCTTGTATTTGTTGGGAACGAATTAACTAAAGTAGCATTTCCTACAATTAGATTTTGAATTTCTAATTCTCCTAAACCTGCAATGAAAGAATCGTTGTTGTAATTATTTGTAGGTTTTACTAAAATGTTACCGCTAACGGTTAACTTTTTTCCAAGTGTTATTTCCAATTTTGAAATTCCTCCATTACCTCCATAAAATTCAATTTGTTCACAACTTACATTGCTATTAACAGTGATAGTGTGATTTTGAATTTTTACGATATCTCCAGTTGTAGGGATGCCGCTTGGAAACCATGTAGAAGAATCTTCCCAGTTACCAGTGGCTACACTTGTGTATTCTGTTGCATTGGAAAAGTAAAATGAAGTCAATACAACGAATAAAATAATTGACTTTATGAATTTTGTAAACGAGTAATTTGTTTTCATAAATGAATAGATTAATGAACGCAACAAATATAATCTAAATTATTGAATAACAAAACTTATTTTATTGTTGAATTTGGTTTGTTGTTTGTGGTTTAGGGTTTATGGTTTGTTGTTTATGGTTGAGATGTGTATGTGTAGTTTGTGTAATAAATGTTAATTTTTTTTAATAAGTGTATTTTCAAGTTTATTTAAATTAAACATATTTTTCTTGTAAATTTTGTGTTTAATGTAATTGGTAATTAAAATTAGTTTAACTTTGTTGTAATAGCACATTAATTAAATATGAATTTTACTAAATTTACACTTGTAATTTTTATTTTATGTGTCAATGTAGTTAAATCGCAAGATTTTGTTACTGATACTACCGCATTACCTTACTTACAAAAAGCCGAGTTTTCTTTATTAAGCTTGGGGGTTAATTATGAATTTCCGATATCTAAAGCATTGTCTTTGGATTCGGGGCTCGGCTTTTCTTCTGGGGCACATTTGCCTAAGGATGAAGTTAGATTTCAAAAGAATTTGTTAAATCCCACCTTCTATTTGAAAACGGAATTGAAATATTATTACAACCGTTATGTTCGTGTGGCTAAAAAATTACCCACACGTAATGGAGAGGGTAGTTATTTTGCACTTCAAAATAAATTTCTCACACAACGTTTGTTTGACCAAAAAACTCCTCTAAGTAATATGATGTTATATGAAGTGCATTGGGGGATCCAACGTAATTTATACCCCAACCTTTTATTTAATGCACATGTAGGATTAGGGCATGCATCTGATTTTACAACGAAAGGTACTTCTTTTTATTCAGCTATTGGACTTAAAGTATCCTATGTTTTTTCAAGTAAGAAAATTACGAGAGATTCTTTTGAGAGGTTTTGGTGATGGGTGATGGGTGATGGTTAAGAAAAAGTTCTTTTTTGTTTAATTTTTAATAAGTTGTTAACCATATTAAAAAAAATATTAATTTTGCTAACTATAAAAAAATAATATCATTCTTATGAATTTGTTAAAAAAGTATTTTGTTTTTGCTTTTCTTTTTGTTTTGACTGCTGGATTATCGCAAGAAAAAAGAGATTCAGATAAAAAAGAGCCTGTTGAAAAGGATGCTAAAAATAAAAGGGTTGATAAAAGTGATTCTGAAAAAAGAGATTCTGTTTACATTCCAAATAAGGTAATTAACAAGACGGTTTCTGATACGGTGCATCCTAAAGATCGTGAAAAAAACTACAATCGCTGGTCAGTTAATTTAAATGTGGGTACTAATATAGGTATTCGTCCTTTTACGGATGGCTATTACGCTACTACTCCTAATTATTTTACCAAACCGGAGTTCAATCATTTTGATTTGAATGTTCGTAGAATGTTCAATACCAAGTTTGGGGTAATGTGGGATTTTGGATATGATAACTTTAATGCTGATTCGGGAAGTCCTGATTTTAGTAACAATATGTATCGTACCAGTTTTCAAGGGGTGATGAATATTCATCGTGCCTTTAATTGGGAAGAATTTACGGAAACTTTTGGTTTGCAAATACATTTAGGTCCCGGTTTTTCATTTTTAGAAGGGCCAGGTACTTCGACTTTTAATAATTATGATAATATATTCAGTTTTTTGGCGGGAGCTACAGCAATGATTAAAGTTTCCGATCGTTTAGCTTTTAATTTAGATTATACGATGACAACTAATTATACGCATCATTTGGCTTTAGATGGTATGTCGCAAGTAGATCCAAGTTTAAGTAGAACCGGTTTGGTACATTCAACAACTTTAGGGTTAACTTTATATTTAGGAAGAAAAGAACGTCATGCCGATTGGTATTGGGAAAATTTATATGTTAAAGACGAATATCAAGATTTGTTAGCGCGAGTTGAAGAACTCGAAACAATGATGAATGATACCGATAGAGATGGAGTGCCTGATTATTTAGATGCAGAAAATAACACTATAGCAGGTGTTGCTGTAGATACCAAAGGTCGTGCTATTGATTTAAATAATAATGGGGTGCCAGACGAGTTAGAGCGTTATATCAATAATAAGTATGGCGATATGCAAACGGTAATTAATAATATGGCTTCAGGGGAGTATTCAAGTGCTCAAATGAAACAAATGATTAATGGTCAGTATGTGAATGTATTTTTCGATTTTGATGAAACTAGAATTACAACGGGTACTATCTCGGCAATTAATTTCTTAATTAAGTATTTAAATGCAAATCCAGATTCAAAAGCTGAGGTTATTGGATATGCTGATGAAATGGGGGATGCAAATTATAATATAGCTCTCTCTAGAAAAAGAGCGCAACGTGTTATGGAGATGATTGTTCGTTCTGGAATTGATCCTAATCGTTTGAAATTAGTGGTTAAAGGAGAAGATAATTCAGTACCTAAAGATTCTAAGTTAGCAAGACAATTAGTAAGACGAGTTGCCTTTAAAGTTGATTAATTAATAAAATAAAGTCTTATAAGGCCTGTAAGTTGATTACAGGTCTTTTTTTTGTGCTATTTTTGTACTAATTGAAATATTTTTCTAATTTCAATGTGTTACTTTCTTCAATACTATGAAAAAAAATATTATTTTACTTTTTTTATTATTTGCAATTTTATCTTGGAGTCAATCTAGAAAAGCTTATGATCGCTTATTTCATTCCTTTTCAAAAGTTCAGTTTTCAAACCCCGAACTTTCAAAACAATATTTAGATTCCATATTGGTATTGCCAAAACTACCCGATAGTCTCGTAAGCAAAACCCAAAATGATATAGGAATTTATCATGCTTTGGTAGGGGATTATGATAACGCGCTTTTGCATTTTGTTAAAGCGTATAATACTGAATCATCTCATAATAAGCAATCAAAAGCCAATATCTTATGTAATATAGCCAATACACAAAAGTTGTTTGGTAAATTTGATTTGGCTCTTCAAAATTTAGATTTAGCTAAAAAATTATATACTGCTTTAGATGATGAAAAAAACATTTTAAAAGTAGAAAGTGAAAAATCGGCTGTTTATTATGCCAAATCGAATTATAATAAAGCACTAGAACTATCAACCGAATTGTTGCCTAAATTAGAAAAATTGGGTGACAGGCGTTTGTATAATATTCAATTGTTACGTCAAGCTAATATTCAATTCAATATTGGGGATTATGAAGGGGCAATAACAAATTATAAATTGGTATTGCCTTTTTTAGTATTAATGAAGCTAACAATTTGCAAAACAAGTATGTGGCATTAATGAATATAGGAGAAAGTTATGCCGAATTAAATCGTAAAGAAGCTATAGGTTATTTCAATCAATCTTTGAAAGGGTTTCGTGAAATTACAGACAAAAGAAATGAACATTTTTGTTTGAGTCGTATTGGAAAATATTATTATAGAAATGGAAATTTTAGAAATGCTTTATCCTATCTAAAAACATCATTTGATTATTTATATACAAATCTACCTCATTTATCTTTAGAGGTCTATACGTATTATGTTGGTTGTCACTTACAATTAAACAATTATACTGCTTTAAACGAGATTTTAAAATATAACACTTCCGAGATGTTAGTGGAAGCAAATTCACAAGAAAAAATATTTTATTTTGAAACCTTAGCTCTGTATTATGATAAAGTTGGAGATGCCAAGAATCATTTTGATGTACTCAAAAAAATCCAAAAATTGTATCACGACCGAGATAAAAACAATTCATTTGAGGCTTTACAAAAAAAATTAAACCTGTATGAATTAAATACCACCATCGATAAAAATAAAAATTTAGAATTACAAGTTTCCAATTTAAAGCTACAAAATGCAGTGGTGTTGGTTTCAATATTACTATTAGTTTTGTTGATTGTGTTTTTAATAGATAAACAAAGAAAGAAAAACAAAATACAGCAATTAATTTTAGCACAATTAGAACAAGAAAAGATGTTACATGAAAAACGGGCTAAATTAAAAGAAGTTGAATTGCAATACAAAACCGAAATAACGCAAACCAAAGAACGAGAATTAACCGCGTTACAATTAAAAATTCATCAAGTAAAAGAAAAAATTTTGGACTATTTATCTGTTAATGAATTTCAATTGGATAAAAAGATTTTGTCTAAAATTACCAAACAAATAGTTCGTCATTTTGACAACGATGATTATTGGAAAGAATTTCAGTTAAAGTTTGCTAATATGCATCCTGATTTTATTGCTACTATAAAATCAAAGTATCCTAATTTAACCAAAAAAGATATTGATTTTTTAATTTTAATCAAATTAAATTTAAGTAATAAAGAAATGGCAACCTTAATTAATATCTCTTATGAAAGTGTTATTAGTAAGCGATATTTACTTCGTAAGAAAATGAGCTTTTCTTCTGATAATGAATTAGTTGAATTTTTACATATCATGTAAAATCTATATTTTTTCTATATAGTAAAACAAAGCAATATATTATATTTGCACAAATTTTAATTTTTAAATTATGAAAAATTTATTACAATTAACTTACTTTAAGAAAGTTTTCTTTTCCATTTCCTTTCTTTTCTTGGCGTTTGTGGGTTTTTCTCAAACATCAACTTTTTATGATTTTAATACTCCAGGTGATTTATCAGAGTTTTTTACAAGAGGGAACACAAACACAACTAATATCACACAATCTACAAATACAGGTTTAGGCTCAACAGGTGCTGTTAATATTGGTAATGCATCAGCATATGAAGTTTACACTACTAAACAAGGGTATTCTAATGGAGGTATAGGTTCGGTATATGAATTTTCTACTTTTATTAAAAGTGAATATAATTCAGGATATAGTGCTATTGGATTTACATCTGTTTCGGCTCAACCTCATGCTAATAGTGGTAATCCAGCAGTTTGTTTGGGTGTTTCTGTACACGGAGGTGGGTTTATTTTTTACAATAATTCTACAGCAGATTATGGTGATTGGCAATATGGAGGTGTTGTAAATGCGAGCATTTTTGACTTGTTAAACTATGGTTCGCCAGATAAATGGTATAAAATAGTATTAAAAATTACAGCTCAAGCTAACAGTGCTTATCATTTGCGATTAGAAATTTGGCCTTCTGATGCATCAGGTAATTTACTTTACGGTAGTGCTTCTGCTGTACAAGAGCGTACTTTTACCAACACTTCAATCGCAAATTCATCTGTATTGTATTCTTATTTCGGATTTGGTGGGTATAGAGTTTCTAATTTCGATAATTACAGTATGAATTTACAAGGATCTACTGTTATTGAACAAGGAGCTCCAGTAGTTGTAAATGGTACAGCTGTATTAAGTCCAGTTTTAAATAATTCAATTGATATTGAAGGTAGTGTAACAGATGACAGACAGGATCCCGTAACTGAAAGAGGTTTTGTTTGGAACACAACGGGTAATCCAACCATCAATGATCAAAAAATAGTTTATGGTAGTGGCCAAGGAAACTTCACAGGAACAATTAATAATTTAGCATCGGGTACCTATTACCTAAGAGCTTTTGCTACCAATTCAGCTGGTTCAAGTTATGGTAATGAACAAACAGTTATTGTGCCTACACAACCAAGTACCATCTCTGTAGTTGAATCTATTAATGATTTTGTAAAAACTTGTGCTTCTTTACCTTCAGAGTCTCAAACTTTTTCAGTTTCAGGTTCTAACTTGTCATCTGCCATTGAGATAGGTTCTGTAACTGGTCTTGAATATTCATTAAACGGTACAACATATCAAAATACATTAACTTTAAACCCTGTTTCTGGATCGGTTGCTGCTACAACAGTTTATGTACGTATGACAGCTACTCAAATAAGTGGATTCACGGATTATATTTCAATTAGCGCAACAGGAGCATTAGGTTATTCTATTGCTGCTAATGGAACTTACACGGCTTCATTCTCTGTTGATACACAGCCAACTGTTGTAAATAGTCAGGTTTGTAAGGATACATCTTCAGAGACCATTAGTTTTACAACTATTGGAAGTGATTTTTCTATTCAGTGGTACAGCAATACTACAAATAGTTACACAGGAGCTACTTTAATTTCAGGAGCTACTAGTAATTCATTATCCTTACCAACTAATATCGTTGGTACAAAATATTATTTTGCAAAATTAACTGCAAATTCGGGATCTTGTAATGTAGATACTCAAGTGGTGTCTCAAACGGTAATACAAAATATTAGTAATATCGGTTGGATTTCAGGAACAATAGATTTAGCATCAGATGCTACTACAACTACTTATACCATTCCTGTAGTTAGTGGTGCTACGAGTTATGTTTGGAACTTACCTTCGGGTATGACCAGACAGTCACAAACAGGTAATTCTATCACAGTTGCCATTGCAGAGTCTTTTACAAGTGGAACTGTATCGGTTTATGCACAAAATGATTGTGGAGTAACAGCTACACGTTCGTTTTATTCTACCAAGTTAACAGGAGGAATTTCTTTTAGTGTAAGTGGAGCTCCAGTTATTTGTACAAATGCAACGGCCACCTATACAGCTACAACTATAGCTAACGGAGTTTATTCTTGGACAGTTCCTGCAGGAATGACTATAGTATCAGGGCAAGGAACAAATGAAATTTCGGTTTCAACTGATGCAAGTTTTTCTTCAGGAAATATAAAAGCCACTTGTGCAACGTCACAATATACTTATCAAAGTAATTATGCTGTTTCTGGAGTTGCTTTACCATCTGCTATTACAGGACCTTCTAATTTATGTGGATTAACAACAGCTACTTATTCTGTTACAAATGTACCAGGTACAACGTATATATGGAGTTTACCAGAAGGTATGGTTGTTTCAGGGGCAAACAATACATCCTCAATAAACGTAACTATCTCAGGAAGTGTAAGCGGCACAATATCTGTTCAAGCACAAAACAGTTGTGGGTTAAGTACTCCTAGATATTTAGCTGTAAATTCAGCACCAATTGTTGGTGGAATTAATGGGGTAAATCGTGTCTGTGGAGCGGTACAAGTTACATTAGATAATCAGGGGAATGTGGTTTCAAATTCGGCATTAAATAGTTATACTTACAGTGTTGCTGCTGTTGCTGGGGCTGATTCTTATTTGTGGACGGTTCCAACGGGTGCTACTATAGAAAGTGGACAAGGTACTAATAGCATAACGATAAGTTATGATTTGGTTAGTTTCGAATCGGGTAATATTACGGTTCAAGCAGTAAATTCAAGTTGTGGTTCTGGCCCAATTCGTAGTTTAACTGTAAGCGCTGTTACAGGTGCTATTTCGGGTCCAACAAATTTGTGTGGCCTTACAAGTGTTTCATATAGTGTTCCATCGGATATAGGTACTGATTTTGTATGGACATTACCCGAAGGGATGAGTGTTTCCAATGGTGCTGGTACTTCTTCTATTTCTGTTTTAGTAGCGCATCCAGTAAATAATAGTATTCCTGTAAGCGTTCAATTTGCTACAGCCTGTGGTGGAACAAGAACTTTATCATTAGGGGTTAGTTGTTCTGATTATACGAATCTTATTCCATCTTATTGTAATTCAAGTTCAGTGAGTCCATCTCAATGGGTAGATGCTCAGTCTATTTCTGGAGCTACAGGATATAAATTTAATATTTACACATCTACAGGTGTTTTTATTACAGCTATTGAAAGGTCTACTTACTTTTTCAGGTTTTCACAGATGAATTTCACTTATGGAGCCACATATCAAGTAGGGGTTCAGGTGAAACAAGGCGAAGTATATGGCGCAGAGGGGTCTAGATGTAATATTACCTTAAGTCAGCTACCGACAACAACACTAGTAAGTGCTATGTGTAATTCAAGTTCAGTGAGTCCATCTCAATGGGTAGATGCTCAGTCTATTTCTGGAGCTACAGGATATAAATTTAATATTTACACATCTACAGGTGTTTTTATTACAGCTATTGAAAGGTCTACTTACTTTTTCAGGTTTTCACAGATGAATTTCACTTATGGAGCCACATATCAAGTAGGGGTTCAGGTTAAGCAAGGCGAAGTATATGGCGCAGAGGGGTCTAGATGTAATATTACCTTAAGTCAGCTACCGACAACAACACTAGTAAGTGCTATGTGTAATTCAAGTTCAGTGAGTCCATCACAATGGATAGATGCACAACCTATTTCAGGGCAACAGGATATCGTTTTAATATCTACACATCATCAGGAGAATTTATTACTACTATTGATAGGTCAATTTACTTCTTTAGATTTTCACAAATGAACTTTAGCTATGGAACTACATATCAAGTAGGAGTTCAGGTGAAACAAGGAGAAGTATACGGTAATGAGGGATCGAGATGTAATGTTACATTAAGTGAACTACCAACAACAACACTTGTAACTTCTATGTGTGGATCAACTTCAGTTAGCCCATCACAATGGATAGATGCACAACCTATTTCAGGGGCTACAGGATATCGTTTTAATATCTACACATCATCAGGAGAATTTATTACTACTATTGATAGGTCAATTTACTTCTTTAGATTTTCACAAATGAACTTTAGCTATGGAACTACATATCAAGTAGGAGTTCAGGTGAAACAAGGAGAAGTATACGGTAATGAGGGATCGAGATGTAATGTTACATTAAGTGAACTACCAACAACAACACTTGTAACTTCTATGTGTGGATCAACTTCAGTTAGCCCATCACAATGGATAGATGCACAACCTATTTCAGGGGCTACAGGATATCGATTTAATATCTACACATCATCAGGAGAATTTATTACTGCTATTGATAGGTCAATTTACTTCTTTAGATTTTCACAAATGAACTTTAGCTATGGAACTACATATCAAGTAGGAGTTCAGGCTAAACAAGGATTAGTTTATGGAACTGAAGGATCGAGATGCACCATTACATTAAGTGGTCCGCCAACAACATCAATCGAAAGTGCACAATGTGGAACTAGTATATTATATACTGATGCTATATATGCGGTTTCTGTATCTGACGCTACGGGATATAAATTCAATTTTTACAACCAAGCTGGGACAACGTTAGTTACATCGTTTGAAAGTGCTACGAATTGGTTTAGTTTTTCACAATTAACGGGTTATACATTTGATACAACATATCAAGTTAGAGTACAAGTGATAAGAGGAACAGAATATGGAGTAGAAGGAACAGCTTGTTCAATTACGGTACTTACAGACGCACCAGCACGTGCTTTATCAAATCAAGACGAAATCAAGACAAGTATGGTTTCGGAATTCAAGGCGTATCCAAATCCATTTACTACCACATTTAGCATTACACCAATGGAACGAGAAACGGCAACGTTATTCTATCAAGTGTATGATGTAACCGGAAAAATGATGGAGAGCCGTTCGGTAGAGGCGAATGAAATCACAAACCATACCATTGGAGAACAATATCCAGCAGGAATGTATTTAGTGATAGTACGTCAAGGCGCTAACACACAAACTTTTAAAATGGTTAAGCAATAATTATATTTCATAGTTTTACTCTGAAAACCGTCTCAAATCAATTTGAGGCGGTTTTTTTGTTAAAATAATTATAAAAATTGTAGATTTGTTACTTAATAAGTTGTTATATAGAATTAATAAAATTATACCATATAGTTATGTGTGGAATTGTAGGATATATAGGCAAAAGAGATGCTTATTCTGTAATTATTAAAGGATTACACCGTTTAGAATATAGAGGTTATGATAGTGCAGGTATCGTCTTATATGATGGTAACGAATTAAAATTATCTAAAACTAAAGGTAAGGTATCTGATTTAGAAGCAAAAGCGCAAGAAGAAAATACAACAATTGGTAAAATAGGTATGGGGCATACGCGTTGGGCTACTCATGGTGTGCCTAATGATGTTAATTCGCATCCTCATTTTTCAAACTCTGGAAAATTAGTAATTATTCATAATGGAATTATTGAAAATTACGAACCTTTAAAACAAGAATTAATCAAAAGAGGTTATGCTTTTAAATCGGATACAGATACTGAAGTATTGGTTAACTTGATTGAAGAAGTTAAGAAAAAAGAAAATTGTAAGTTAGGTCATGCGGTTCAAATTGCATTAAACCAAGTTATTGGTGCTTATGCAATTGCAGTAATTGATGTTGAAAAACCTGATGAAATTATAGTAGCACGTTTAGGAAGTCCACTAGCAATTGGAATTGGAGAAGAAGAATTTTTTATTGCTTCTGATGCAACACCTTTTATCGAGTATACGTCAAATGCTATTTATTTAGAAGATGAAGAAATGGCAATTGTGCGTTTACACAAACCATTAAAAGTTAGAAAAATTAAAGACGATTCTTTGGTTGACCCTTATATTCAAGAGCTTCAATTAAACTTGGAGCAAATTGAAAAAGGTGGTTACGATCATTTTATGATGAAAGAAATCTATGAGCAACCAAGTGTAATCAAAGATACTTATAGAGGAAGACTTTTGGCTAATATAGGTATTGTACAAATGTCGGGTGTAGAAGATAATTTGGAAAAATTCTTAAATGCTAAACGAATCTTGGTTGTGGCATGTGGAACTTCATGGCATGCTGGATTGGTAGCCGAATATATTATCGAAGAATTTTCAAGAATTCCTGTTGAAGTAGAATACGCATCTGAATTCCGATATAGAAATCCTATTATTAATAAAGATGATGTGGTAATTGCAATTTCTCAATCTGGTGAAACTGCTGATACTCTTGCCGCTATTAAGTTGGCTAAAGAAAATGGAGCATTTGTATTTGGAGTTTGTAATGTGGTTGGTTCTTCCATTTCTCGTGAAACTCATGCAGGAGCTTATACACACGCTGGACCAGAAATTGGAGTGGCATCAACAAAAGCATTTACTACGCAAATTACAATTCTTACTTTGTTAGCACTTCGTTTGGCTAAAGCTAAAGGAACTTTAAGTAATTCTGATTACCAACGTTATTTGCTTGAATTAGAGTTGATACCTGAAAAAGTTGAAGAAGCATTATTAACAAATGATATTGCTAAAAAATTGCCGAAATTTACAAAGACGCATCGAATTGCTTATATTTAGGTAGAGGATATAATTTCCCAGTAGCTTTAGAAGGAGCTTTGAAATTAAAAGAGATCTCTTATATTCATGCAGAAGGGTATCCAGCAGCAGAAATGAAGCACGGGCCAATTGCTTTAATTGATGAATCTATGCCAGTAATTGTAATTGCTCCAAACAAAGGACATTACGATAAAGTGGTAAGTAATATTCAAGAAATAAAATCAAGAAGCGGAAAAATTATTGCCGTAGTTACTAAAGGAGATACGCAGGTAAAAGCTTTAGCCGACCACGTAATTGAAATTCCAGAAACAAATGAACCATTTACGCCATTATTAACTACAATTCCGTTACAATTATTATCGTATCATATTGCAGTTTTAAGAGGTTGTAATGTTGATCAACCAAGAAATTTAGCAAAATCAGTTACTGTTGAATAAATTTTTTATAAAGAAATCAAAAAAGTATTAGATTTTAAAAACATAATTTCCTATAAAAGAAATGCATAATGTAAGTAATTGCTAGATTTATTTAATTTATGTTTTGTTAATTAAATTTAATTTCTTGAATTTTGATTATTTTTGATACGTTTGTTTCTAAATTGTTATAATAAGTAAGGGATATTAAATCCCATTACTTGTTTTGTTTTAATCTTCAACATTTTCGGGTTGGTATTCTGGTACTAATTTTTTGATAATTGTAATGGTCTCTTTTCTTGTTATTTTTTGAAAATCTTCAAGGGTATTTATGATGTCATCATTTGAAAACTTTCTCTCTTCAGTTTCTTTTGCAATCACAATTTTAGGATGATAAGTTGGTAAAGTTTCGGAGCATTCTGTTAAGACTTCTTCATATAATTTTTCTCCTGGACGTAGTCCTGTAAATTTTATTTCGATGTCTTTTCCGGGTAATTTTCCAGCTAAACGAATCATTTTTTCAGCTAGATCTACAATTTTAATGGATTTACCCATGTCAAATACGTAAATGTTTCCTCCGCTTCCCATCGCTCCAGCTTCAATCACTAATTTGCAGGCTTCAGGTATGGTCATAAAAAAGCGATTTACTTCAGGATGGGTTACTGTTATAGGCCCTCCATTTGCAATCTGTTCTTTAAATAGATGTACAACTGATCCATTTGAGCCTAATACATTTCCAAAGCGTGTAATCATTATTTCCATACTTTTTCCATTTTGACTATGAAATAAATTTTGAGCCAACATTTCTGCAATACGTTTACTTGAACCCATAATGTTTGTTGGATTTACTGCTTTATCAGTCGAAACGAATATAAATTTTTTTGCTCCATGAATTTTGGCTAATTCTAAGCAGTTTAGGGTTCCATATACGTTAACTTTGATGGCTTGTTTATAGTTTTTTTCAAGAACAGGCACGTGTTTGTATGCGGCAGCATGGAAAACAATATCAGGTTTGTGTGTGTCAAACACATGTCCGATTTCTTTCTTATTGGTCACATCTACCAATTCAAAGCAAGAATTACAATTGGACAGATGTTTGTCAAAATGCAATTGTATATCGTGTAGCGGAGTTTCTCCTTGGTCTAAAATTATTATTTTTTTGGGTTGAAATGCTGCTAATTGTTTAGCCAGTTCAGATCCAATCGAACCCGCTCCGCCAGTTACCAAAATCGTTTTATTTTTGAATTGTTCAATTACTTTTGGATTGTCAATATCTATTTTTTTTCTGAATAACAATTCCTCTAAGTTGTATTCTTTTAGATTTGTAGTTTGTGATGCATTGGTTTTTTGTAATAACTCAGGTTTGTATACTTTAATGTTATTTTGAATGCAATCTTCTAGTAGTTTTTTTTCTTCGTTTTCTTCAAGGTACTCTTTTGGTAATATAAGGTTTTTAATTTTTTTGAATCTTAAAAGAGTCACAATATTAGGTGATATTGCTTGTATAGGTATTCCTGAAACTTTTTTACCATGTAAAGAGTTGTTTTGATCAAAAAAGCAAATTAAATTGTATTTACTCGAAATCGAATTTAATGGTTCGATTAAAGCAATATTTTGGCTGTTCACCCCTACAATTGCAATGTTTTCTTTTTCAGATTCTGGGAATTCTTCAAGGTGTAAATAATGGAAAAAAGTCTTTACGATGAGTCTAAAACCTATTAAAGCAAAAAAACCAATGAAAGTGCCGTTGATTAAAATGGAATAAATAAATATATTTTTTCCATACAAGTTTCTACTTATTTCATTGATTGTAACTATAATAACTGTAGATAATAATACTGCTTTAAATATTTTGATAATATCTCTTAGAGAAGAGTACCTTAGAATTCCTTTATAGGTTTTGAAAACAAAAAAAGAAAATAGATATACTGAAAATAAAATGGAGAATCTTCCTAATGGAGAAATATCGGTTACTAAATTAACCCCTAGATTGTTATAAACGAAATAGCTTAATGTTGCTGTAAATGTTATAATAATGAAATCAAAGATTAATATTAACCAAGAAGGTAAGATGTTAATACTTTTTAAAAAATGTAAATAATTTAGTATTTTTTTTTTCATTTTACTATTTCTTTGAGACGACAAATATACTTATATAATAATTATTTGCAAACGCATTTTAAGTTATATTTGCTCTTTTTTTAGTTTTCTTTAAACAATTATGTACTTGAGTTTTTAATGCGCTACATTTTTTTGTTTTTTAGAAAATTAGATTTTTTTGTTTGGAAAAATAATTACAAATTTTCGCAAATTTTAATTTTATTTTCAGCAAAAAAAAGCTACAAAATTCTTGCATTATAATAATTAACCTTTTCCGATTTGAAAAATAAGTAATGAAGCAATTTTCTTATAAAATAGCAGATGGAACATTTTTATAGTGAAAAAATAAAGTGCTTTACTTCTAAACCGTTTTAATTTTATACAATTTTTTGCTTGAAATTTTTATTTTAAAACTAAATGAGTACTTTTGTTACTTATTATACAAATATGTTGCAAGCTATAATTACTTCAAAAACGCGTTTGAGGCTGTTGGTTAAATTTTTTATCAATGTGGCCAATACCGGTTATTTGAGAGGTTTAGCTACTGAAATGCAGGAAAATACGAATGCTATTCGTAAAGAGTTAAATCATCTAAGTGATTCGGGATTTATTATTAGAGAAGAGCTTGATTCTAAGATTATTTACAGGGCAAATGCGGCTCATCCGTTTTTTGAAATTCTACAACAAATGGTTCGTAAATATGTAGGAATTGATGATATAGTGGAACGTATATTTGAACGTATTGGTGCAGTTTCAAAGGTGTATTTGATTGGGGATTATGCTAAAGGATTGGATACTGGTTTAATAGAAATTGTAGTTGTGGGGGATAATTTGGACCAACAATATTTAAATCAAATTGCCACAAAAATTTCAAAAGAAATCGAAAAAACAGTTGTATTGTCGGTTTCAAGATCTTTAGTTACGAATGGTTTGTTGATTTTTGAAGCCTAAATTAATTTTTTACTGTTTAAAACATTATTTTGAGTACTGTTACTAAGTTGTAAGTTTTGGTTGTTGGTATTGATTTTGATTTTATAATAAATTTTCGATATACGTTGTCATTATTAATCTAAAAGGTATTTAAATAGTAGTGAATTGGTTTGCATTATATACAAAACCTCGAAATGAGAAAAAAGTAGCTGAGCAATTGGAAAAACTAGGGGTAGAAGTGTATTGCCCTATTGTAGCTGTTGTTAAGCAGTGGAGCGATAGAAAAAAAACAATCCAACAACCGCTTTTTAATTCCTATGTTTTTGTACGATTAGAAGAAAAAGAACGCGATAAGGTGTTTCAAGTACCAGGAGTAGTAAGGTATCTTTTTTGGTTGGGTAAACCCGCCATTGTACGTGACCAAGAGGTTAAAAATATTAAAGAACTCTTATTAGAAAGTTATAAAGAAGTCGTGGTCACAGGATTAGTACCAGGTAGCAAAGTAACTTTAGACGAAGGGGTTTTTAAAGGCCAAACGGCAACCTATATTGAAAAAAAAGGGAACAAAACAATTTTGGTTTTGGATAGTTTAGGAATGACCTTGATATTGGAGCGATAGGGGTGATGGGTGATAGGTGATGGGTGATAGTTAATGGGTGATGGGTGATGGGTGTGGTTTTACTATTATTAAATTTAAAACAACAAACAATAAACAATAAACAACAAACAACAAACAAATAATATGAGTACATTATTAATTACAGGAGGCGCTGGATTTATCGGTTCCAATTTATGTGAATATTTTTTATATAAAGGACATCATGTTATTTGTTTGGATAATTTTGCGACGGGACATCGCCACAATATTGCTCCTTTTTTAGAAAATCCTAATTTTAAATTAATAGAGGGAGATATCAGATCTTTTGATGATTGTAATTTAGCAGTTCAAGGAGTGGATTATGTGTTGCATCAAGCCGCTCTTGGGTCGGTGCCTCGTTCTATAAAAGATCCCATTACTTCTAATGATGTTAATGTTTCGGGATTTTTAAATATGTTGGTTGCGTCTAGAGATGCTGGGGTAAAACGTTTTATTTATGCTGCCAGTTCCTCTACTTATGGTGATTCTGAAAGTTTGCCAAAGGTAGAAGATGTTATTGGGAAACCATTGTCTCCTTATGCGATTACCAAATATGTAAACGAATTATATGCGGATATTTTCAGTAAGACATATGGGTTAGAAACTATCGGATTGCGTTATTTTAATGTTTTTGGACGTCGTCAAGATCCAAACGGAGCTTATGCAGCTGTAATTCCTTTGTTTGTGAAGCAATTTATGAATCACGAATCTCCAATTATCAATGGGGATGGTAATTATTCTAGAGATTTTACCTATGTAGACAACGTGATTCAAATGAATGAGTTAGCCATGAATACAACTAATCCAAATGCAATCAATACGGTTTATAATACTGCTGTTGGCGATCGAACAACTTTAAATGATTTGGTACATTATTTAAAAGAATACTTAAGTGCTTATGATACTGCTATTGCTCAAGTTGAAGTGGTTCATGGTCCAAATCGATTAGGTGATATTCCACACTCTTTGGCTTCAGTTGAAAAAGCAAAATCACTTTTAGGATATAGGCCCACTCATACAATAGGTCAAGGATTAAAAGAAGCTGTGGCTTGGTATTGGGAGCATTTGAAGTGATGGAAGTTGGGAGTTTGAAGTTTGGAGTTTGAAGTTTAGGGTATGGGTTTGGGGTTTGGAGTTTGGAGTTTGGAGTTTGGGGTTAAAAGTTTGGAGTTTATAGTTGGAAGATTTAGTTATAAATTTCTAATGACTAATTTCAAAAATAAAATTTTATAAATTATTTCAATTTCTTAAATCTGTGTTCCAAAAAAACTTGAAACCTGAAACCTAAAATAAAAAGCGCAGCGCCCTCTGTGTAGCTCTCCTCAACGTAAAGTATATCAAAAAATTCTCCGTGCAACTCGGTGCTAAAAAAAACTATTGTGCCTTTGTGTTTTAAAGAAAAAAAAGATTTCTTCAATTCCTCCCATCCGTGTTCCAAAAAACTGAATTAAGATGCAATAATAAAGTTATAATTATAATTAAAATAATATATGTATATTTGTAAAGTTATAATTATAATTAAAACAATATGAATTCACTACCCAGTAATGTAATACAAAGAAATCATTATATCAATAAAGTAATACCGTTTATTGATAAGTCAATAATAAAAGTATTTACAGGACAAAGGAGGGTTGGAAAAAGTTATTTGTTGTTTCAAATAATGGACTATATAAAAAACAACTTCCAAGTATTTCAAATACTTTATGTTAATAAAGAAGATTTGTCTTTCTCATTTATAAATTCCGCTGAGGAATTGGTAAATTATGTTAATAAACAGATTTCGAATCAAAAAAAGATGTATCTATTTATTGATGAAATACAGGACATTCCTGATTTTAGTTTAGCATTACGTTCGTTGTTGTTAAATGAAAATATCGATATTTATTGTACGGGTAGCAACGCTACAATGCTTTCTTCAGATATTGCAGGTTATTTAAGTGGGCGTTACATTGAAATCAATGTTCAAAGTTTGGCTTATGTCGAATTTTTAATGTTCCATAAATTAAAAGATACGCCGGAAAGTTTAGAAAGTTACCTTAAGTATGGAGGGTTACCTTACTTAAAAAATCTTCCCCTAAGGGATGATGTGGTTTTTGAATATTTAAAAAGTATTTATACAACTATAGTCTATCGCGATATAATTAATCGATATGCTATACGAAATGTCGCTTTTCTAGAAAAATTAGTGCACTTTGTTTGCAGTAACACTGGGAGTATTTTCTCAAGTAAAAAAATTAGCGATTTTTTAAAATCTCAAAAAACCAATATGCCACCCAATCAAGTCCAATTGTATGTCAATTATTTGGTTCATGCTTTTTTAATCCATAAAGTAAATCGATATGATTTGGTGGGAAAACGATTATTTGAGATTGGTGAGAAATATTACTTCGAGAATTTAGGTATTCGAAATGCGATATGGGGGTATCGAATAGAGGATAGAGGAAAAATTATTGAAAATTTAGTTTATAATGAATTACTATTTCGAGGCTACGATGTTCAAGTGGGAATAATTGGTACTAATGAGATTGATTTTATCGCAAAAAAAAATAATGAGGTTTGGTATGTTCAAGTAGCGTTACAGCTCACAGAAGAACAAACTTTACAACGTGAGTTTGGTAATTTGTTAAAAATTAATGACAATTATAGAAAGACGGTTGTTACCTTAGATGTTTACAAAGGCAATACTTTTGAAGGTATAGAAATAATGGACTTGAGAACCTTTTGTATGCTTACAGATTAATTAAATAGAATTAATTCGGTAGTATTATTGTTTAAAAAAATCCGTTACATCCGCTACAGCTTTAGCTGACCTTTAATTAAAATCAGTGTAAATCAGTCAAATCAGCGTCATCCGCGTTCCAATTCAAGCGCAGCGCTCTCTATGCAGCTCTTTCAACACAATCCAATTCAAATAAACTCCGTGCATCTCGGTGTAAAACTTAACCACAAGGAACACAAGGAAAGCACGAAGCACACAAAGCTTTACGAAGTAAAAGTTGTCATTCCGATAATTAGGAATCTCCTACACAGTAGGCAACCACTTTACGAAGTAAAGTTTCCCTTCATCAATCATCAATCAAAAATCAGCAATCACTTGTTCAAGAGATGCTAAACAAAATGACAAACTGGGTGGGGAGGTTAAAAAAAAGTCATCAGTCACAGTTTTCAGTCGCAGAGGTCTATTGAAGTTGTAGCACTTTTTCATTATAAAGTAGAAACCGTGACTATCGGTTTTACCGTTTCATCCGTGTTCCAAAAACTCGAAACCCGAAACCTTAACACATCATAAAAATAAACCCGTTACATCCGTTTCAGCTTTAGCTGACCTTTAATTAAAATCAGTGTAAATCAGTCAAATCAGCGTCATTCGCGTTCCAATAAAAGCGCAGCGCCCTCTGTGCAGCTCTTTCAACACAATCCACAACAAAAGAAACTCGGAGCAGCTCGGTGTAAAATCACAACCGCTACAACAATTAAAATCTGTTAATCTGCGGTAAAATCACAACTGTAACACCCCTAAAGTCCCCTCAAGGGGACAATTCTTTCTAAGAATATTTATTTCATTAGCATTTCATTAGAACTACTCTAACCGTTGCCTGAGGCTCTCGAAGGCAAAAGGTACCTAAAAAATCCGTCATCACCAGCGCTCCGCCTAGGCGGAACCGTTTCATCCGCGTACTAAATCAAGGGCAAGTTCAAATTCAAGGACAATGTACTTTACTTTTAAAATTAAAACACATAAGTCATAGAAGTATAACTAGTGAAACGTTTCGCCAATAAAGTACATATAAGATTTTGAAGATGATTTCAATTTCTGTAATCTATGTTCCAAAACAAAAATCAAGTACAATTTCAAAAATCAAATACAAAAAGAGATGCCTAACAGTATGACAAACTATGCCTGTATTCTATTGTGAACTATGAAAAGTGTAACGCCTAAAAATCAAAAAAAGAAAATCTATTGTGCCTTTGTGTTTTAAAGAAAAAAAAGATTTCTTCAATTCCTCTCATCTGTTTTCCATAAACCCTTAACCCTTAACCCGCAACCTAACCAAAAATAATTCCACTTTTATTTTCAAATTTCAAAAAATAGAGTACTTTTGTTATTCATTTAAACAGACAACTATAGTTCACTATGGGATTGACTGTGGCGAAGCCATTATAAGTCCTCTCATTTTTGTAAACATACTTTCAATACCATCGTCCCTATACAGAGGTATCTTAAAAAAAATAGTTAACTCCATAATTCACTAACCTCATTCACCAATGAAAATAGGAATCACATTCAGTGCGTTTGACCTTTTGCATGCTGGACATATAAAAATGTTAGAAGAAGCCAAACGAAATTGCGATTATTTAATAGTAGGATTGCAAACAGACCCTACCATTGACCGCCCTGAAAAAAACAAACCCACTCAAACCGTTGTGGAGCGATACATTCAATTAAAAGGTTGCAAATTTGTTGATGAAATTGTGCCCTATGCTACCGAACAAGATTTAGAGGATATTTTAAGAGCATTTAAAATTGATGTTCGCATAGTAGGAGAAGAATACCGCGACAAAACTTTCACAGGCCGTACCTTTTGCGAAGAAAATGGTATCATGTTATATTTTAACAAAAGAAACCACCGTTTTTCAAGCAGCAGCTTGAGAAAAATTGTTTCTGAAAAAGAATTAAAATAATATATTCTTATGAACAAAATCGCCATCATCGGACTAGGCTACGTAGGCCTACCATTAGCCCGTTTATTTGCTACGAAATACCCAGTAGTAGGATTCGATATCAATCAAAATCGTATTCAAGAATTACGTTCAGGTACAGACAGTACTTTAGAAGTTTCTGACGAAATATTGCAAGCGGTTTTAGTAATAAATAATCCGGTGGCTGAGGCTCTCGAAGCCACCGGTTTATATTGTTCCTCAGATTTAAACGACATCAAAGACGCCAACACATATATCGTAACGGTGCCCACTCCTGTAGATAAGCATAATAAGCCAGATTTAACTCCTTTATATAAAGCTTCAGAAACGGTGGGTAAAGTCTTGAAAAAGGGAGATGTGGTAATTTATGAATCTACAGTGTATCCTGGAGCTACAGAGGAAGAATGTATCCCTGTTTTGGAAAAAATTTCGGGATTGAAATTTAACGAAGACTTTTTTGCGGGTTACTCACCAGAGCGCATTAATCCAGGGGATAAAGAGCATACCGTAGAAAAAATCCTTAAAGTGACCTCTGGCTCTACTCCAGAAATAGGCGTAAAAGTAAATGAATTATATAAAACAGTAATTACAGCAGGAACGCATTTGGCACCAACTATTAAGGTTGCTGAGGCGGCTAAAGTAATTGAAAACTCACAACGAGATATTAATATTGCTTTTGTAAATGAGTTGGCTAAAATTTTTAATATTTTAGATATAGACACTCACGCTGTTTTGGAAGCGGCAGGAACCAAATGGAATTTTTTACCTTTTAGACCAGGTTTGGTTGGCGGACATTGTATTGGGGTAGATCCTTATTACTTAGCCCAAAAAGCACAAGAGCATGGTTACCATCCAGAAATTATTTTGGCAGGAAGAAGACTGAATGATTCTATGGGAGAATATGTAGCTGCTCAAGTAGTGAAATTAATGATTAAAAAAGGGATTACTGTAAAAGGGGCGAATTTATTGTTATTAGGGGTGACCTTTAAGGAAAATTGCCCAGATGTTCGAAATACCAAAATAGTAGATGTGGTAAAAGCATTAGAAGATTACGGCATTCATGTAACTATTTTTGATCCATGGGCAAATCCTGCAGAGGTAAAACATGAATACAATTTAGTTTGTCACGATGAACTGGTTTCAGGATCTAAATATGAGGCTATTGTCCTAGGAGTGGCACACAAAGAATTCTTAAACTTAGATCTAGAACTGCTAAAAAGAGAAAATGCAGTGGTGTATGATGTGAAAGGGGTTTTAAAAAATAGTGACGCGAAATTGTAAATAAACAATGAAATCACTTTATTTCAAATACAAAACAAAAAAATGAAAAAAATATTGATTACCGGTGGTGCAGGATTTATTGGCTCACATGTGGTTAGGAGGTTTGTGAAAAACTATCCCAACTATCAAATTTTCAATTTAGATGCACTTACCTATGCAGGTAATTTAGAAAATATTGCGGATATAGAAAATGAATCAAATTATACCTTTATAAAAGGAGATATAGTAGAGGCAGATTTTATAAACAATCTTTTTCATGAACATCAATTTGATGGAGTTATTCATTTAGCGGCTGAATCCCATGTGGACAGATCAATCACAGACCCACTGAGTTTTGTAAAGACCAATGTAATTGGAACCATGAACTTACTAAATGCAGCTAAAGATTCGTGGAACGATAATTTTGATAATAAACGTTTCTATCATATTTCAACAGATGAGGTGTATGGTTCACTGGGAGCAGAAGGCTTATTTACAGAATCAACAGCTTATGATCCAAAATCACCTTATTCTGCATCAAAAGCAGCATCTGACCATTTTGTACGTGCTTACGGAGAAACCTATGGCCTACCTTATGTGATAACAAATTGTTCTAATAATTACGGTCCTAACCATTTTCCAGAAAAATTAATTCCATTATTTATTAACAATATAATCGAAAATAAACCGTTACCTGTTTATGGCGATGGTAAATATACCCGTGATTGGTTATTTGTCGAAGACCATGCTAGCGCAATTGATTTGGTTTTTCATGAAGGTAAAAATCAGGAGACCTATAACATTGGAGGTTTTAATGAGTGGCAAAATATAGATTTAGTAAAACTATTATGTCAACAAATGGATAAAAAGTTGGAAAGAAATGAAGGGGAATCCGAAAAATTAATTACATTTGTAAAAGACCGACCTGGACATGATTTAAGATATGCTATTGATGCTACAAAAATCAATAAGGAATTAGGTTGGAAACCCTCTGTAACTTTTGAACAAGGATTGGAAAAAACAATAGATTGGTTTTTGTCAAATAAAGAATGGTTACAAAATGTTACATCAGGCGAGAACCAAAACTATTACCAAAAGCAATACAAGTAGAATATGAAAGGAATAATCTTAGCAGGAGGTTCAGGTACTAGACTACATCCTCTAACGATCGCAGTATCCAAACAATTGCTACCCATCTATGACAAACCAATGATTTATTATCCCTTGTCGGTTTTGATGTTAGCTGGAATTAGAGAAATTTTAATTATTTCCACGCCGCACGATTTACCCAACTTCATCAAGTTACTAGGAGATGGTAGTCAGTTTGGAATTCAACTTTCTTATGCCGAGCAACCTTCACCCGATGGATTGGCACAAGCCTTTATCATCGGTAAAGCGTTTATAGGTAATGATGACGTATGTTTGGTGTTAGGAGACAACATTTTTTATGGAGCTGGTCTACAAAAATTATTAGCTGAATCTGTTCGAAAAGTACAAGAGCATAGACAGGCTGTAGTGTTTGGCTATTATGTAGAAGACCCTGAACGTTATGGTGTGGCTGAATTTAATGCAGCAGGTAAAGTATTGAGCATAGAAGAAAAACCCAAAGCACCGAAATCGAATTATGCGGTGGTAGGGCTTTACTTTTATCCAAGCTCAGTGGTTCAAATGGCCGAACAAGTGAAGCCTTCTGCTCGCGGAGAACTTGAGATTACCTCAGTAAACCGGTATTACTTAGAAAACGATATTTTGCATTTACAAATCATGTCCCGTGGTTTCGCATGGCTCGATACGGGCACACATGAAGCGTTGACAGAAGCAACGGAATTTGTAAAAGCGGTGGAAAAAAGAACGGGTCTCAAAATTGCTTGTTTAGAGGAGATTGCATTGAGAATGAATTACATTTCATATGAAAAGTTAAATGAGATAGCGATCCATGGCGGAAAAAGCGATTATTTTAAGTATCTTAATAAATTGATTAAATAAAATTTTGAAGGGATTAAAACAAAAAGCTTTAAACGGAGCAAAATGGAGCTTACTCGAAAAAGTTATAAATATCGGGTTTGAATTTGCAGTTGGTATTGTTTTAGCGAGGCTGCTAATGCCTACTGATTTTGGTACTGTTGCTATTATTTCTGTAATCATTTCATTTTCATTGATATTTGTAAATAGTGGATTTAGCCAATCACTAGTCAGAGACCCAGAGGTTGGCAATAAAGATTTTTCTACAATATTCTTTTTCAATTTGGCTGTAGGAATACTTTTTTATGGCTTTATTTTTTTTCTTTCACCCAGTATTGCTAGTTTTTATGAGAATAATGAATTGACATTATATGTTAAGGTTCTCGGATTATCGATTTTCTTTTCTTCGCTTACCCTTGTACAAAGAGTAAACCTAACAAGGGAGATGAATTTTAAATTGATGAGTAAAATAGGCATAGCATCCAGTTTATCCTCAGGAATTTTAGCACTAGGTATGGCATTTAGTGGATTTGGGATATGGAGTTTAATAGCAAAGACTATATCACGAGAAATAATTCAAACGAGTTTGTTTTGGTTTAACAATAAATGGAAACCTTCATCCGTATTTGAGTCAACAATTTTAATGAAGCACTTCAAATATGGGTCAAATTTTCTTTTAAGTGCTATTATTGGACAATTTTACAATAATATTTTAGCGTTGACTATAGGTAAAATTTATAATCTTCAAACTCTAGGATACTATAATCGTGCACAACTTTTTTCTAATACAATTTCAGAAAATGTTGGTGGTGTTATGACAAGTGTTTCCTTTCCTGCTTTAGCGAAGGTTCAAAATGATAGAGAAAAATTTGTTAATGGAGTTAGCTTATTATTGAGACAAGCTTTCTATGTCATAGGAATATTAATGATTTTAGTGTTTTTTTCAGCAAAGGCATTTATACCTTTTTACTTGGGAGTCAATGGGAAAAAGCTGGTGAATATTTACAATATCTATCTGTTATTGGTTTTTTTGGTATGTTAAATTCTATATTAGTAAATTCTATTAGTGTAACAGGTAAATCAAATATTTATTTGTTTATTCAAATTTGGGCGTTGGCTTTAAATATTATTTCTTTGACTTTTGGCTATTTTTATGGAATAGAGGTAATGTTATCACTTCTAATTTTATTTTATGTGTTTTCATATTTATTAATATCTCATGTCTTCAATCTTTTTTTCAATTATTCGATATTAAATCAATTTAAAGATTATAAATCTTTGATGAAAGTAATCGTTCCAGCAATGTTAATTGGGATTATTTTTTCGATCTTTGAAAGTTCAATGTTTATGGTATTGCTCATGGTAATTTCACAATTGACTTATGTTTTTATTGTATCCTCATGGTTGAAAATAGAAGAATTTGAACTTATTAAGAATTTAATTTTTAAAAAAGATAGACGATGAAACTAGCCATTTTAGGAGCAAGTTATTTACAAGTCCCATTGATTAAAAAAGCAAATCAAATGGGCTTGGAAACACATGTATTTGCATGGGAAGAAGGAGCTGTTGGTAAGGAATTAGCTTCTTATTTCTACCCAATTTCAATTTTGGACAAAGAAGCTATTTATCAGAAATGTAAAAAAATTGGCATACATGGAATTACTACTATAGCAACAGATATTGCTATGCCAACAGTTAATTATGTAGCGAAAGAACTCAATTTAATTGGGAATTCACTTGAAGCAACCTTAATTTCTACCGATAAGTATGAAATGAGGAAGGCTTTATCATCTAAAAATATTCCTTGCCCACGGTTTAGTTTTTACGAAGTAGATAATTTTCAAAATGGTGAAAGTTTTGAATTTCCATTAATTGTTAAACCAACTGATAGATCCGGTTCACGTGGCGTTTCAAAAGTTAATAGTATTGCCGAAGCGAATTTAGCCATTAGAAAAGCGCTAGATAATTCAATTAATAAAAGAGTTATTGTTGAAGAGTTCATTAATGGAAAGAATGAATTTTCGGTTGAATGTATAAGCTTTAAAGGAGAAATTTTTCCATTAGTCGTGACTGATAAGGTAACAACTGGGACACCCTATTTTTGTGAACTTGAGCACCATCAACCAGCTCAAATAAGTGATGAATCAAAAAATAGAATATTTCAATTGACCATTGATTCTCTAAATGCATTAGGTTTAGTAAATGGAGCATCACATACGGAAATTATTTTAGATGAAAATGATAATCTTCATATTGTTGAAGTTGCAGGAAGAATGGGAGGTGACTTTATAGGAAGCCACTTAGTAGAACTATCAACTGGATTTGATTTTTTGAAAGCTACTGTAGATGTTGCTTTGGGGTGTTTTAATTATGATAAATATGTATTTCCTAAAAAGAATGAATTTTCTGGCGTTTATTTTTTAAGCGGGCAGAAAGGAAAAATAATTGACGTAATTTATAAAACTGAGGAATTCCCAGAAGTTGTTGATATTAAAGGATTGATAGAAATTGGAGATAATATTGATGGAATTGTTGATGGATCAGATAAAAGAATTGGTTATGTGATTTATTCTTCAAAAATTGCAAGGCCTTTAGTTAACCCGAGTAAAGTATTAAATATCGTGATCAATTAAAATGATTAAAGTCTTAGCAATAATTGGTTCAGGACACCTTGGACAACAAATTGCACATTATGCAATATCTGACAATCACTTTGATGAAGTTGTTTTTTTTGATGATTACAACAAGGATGCCTATGTTAATGGTTATAAAATATTAGGTACTACTAATAACATTTTAATTGAATACCAAAAGGGTAACTTTACTCAACTTGTCGTAGGTATTGGCTATAAACATATGAATATCAGAAAAGATTTTTTTGAAAAATATAGAAATGTAATACCTTTTGCTACAATTATTCACTCTAGTTGCTGGGTTGATAAAACGGCTACTATTGAGCCAGGCTGTGTCATCTATCCAGGCTGTTCTATAGAACCTAATGCAGTTATTAAACACAATGTTATTTTAAATGTCTCTTGTAGTGTAGCTCATGATTCAGTGATTGGTTCGCATTCTTTTTTATCACCAAGAGTGGCTATTGCAGGTTTCGTTAAAACTGATGAATGTTGCATACTAGGCATTAATTCTATAATTATTGATAACATAAGTATCTGTGATAATGTACAATTAGGTGCAGGAACTGTAGTAATTAGTAATATAAATAAAAAAGGATTGTATGTAGCTAATCCGCATAGATTTATAAGATAAAATATGATACCATTTAACAAACCCTTTCTCACGGGTAAAGAAGCCCATTACATGTACGACGCAGTACATACAGGTAAATTATCAGGAAACGGCAAATACACCCAAAAATGCCAAAAATGGTTTGAAGAAACCTATGGTTTTGGTAAATGTTTGCTAACCACTTCTTGTACGGATGCCTTAGAAATGGCTGCGATATTAATTGATATTCAACCTGGTGATGAGGTAATATTACCCTCTTATACCTTTGTTAGTACCGCCAATGCTTTTGTATTGAGAGGAGCAAAATTGGTGTTTGCTGATAGCAGAAAAGACCATCCAGGTATAGATGAGTCATCAATAGAAGCATTGATTACTCCAAAAACAAAAGCTATAGTTCCTGTTCATTATGCGGGTGTGGCGTGTGATATGGATATCATCATGGACATAGCTCAAAAGTACGGTCTTTTTGTAGTGGAGGATGCCGCACAAGCGATAGATAGTTATTATATAGGTAGGGATGGGGTAAAACGTGCCTTGGGCAGTATTGGACATTTGGCAGCTTTTTCGTTTCACGAAACTAAAAATATTATTTCAGGGGAAGGAGGTATGCTAGCCATCAACGATTTGCAATTTGCCAAACGAGCGGAGATTATTTGGGAAAAAGGAACCAACCGGTCTTCTTTTTTAGAGGAGAAGTAGATAAATACGGTTGGGTGGATGTAGGTTCTTCGTTTTTACCCTCTGAAGTTATTGCTGCTTTTTTATGGGCACAATTCGAGAATATCCAAGATATTCAAAAACGCAGATGCACTATCTGGAATACCTATTACAATGAACTTACGTCATGGGCTGAAAAACATGAAATAAGAATGCCTTTTGTTCCTGATTTTGCTTCAAATAATGCCCATATGTTTTATTTGGTTTGTAAAGATGTTGAACAGCGGACTAGGTTAATTGATAGGTTAAAGTCAAATAGTATTTTGGCTGTTTTCCATTATATCAGTTTACATAAGAGCCCTTTTTATGAAGGCAAACACGATGGTAGAAATTTGCCTGAATCAGATAGATACACTGATTGTTTGGTAAGGTTGCCCATGTATTATGATTTGGAACAAGAACAGCAAGAATTAATTATCAAAGTACTTTTGGATGAAAAATAAAGTATTGCATGTAATGATTGCGGAGAAAAAATTTACACTACCCTTAGTAGATTTTATTCTAAATGAATTGAAGCTTGATAATCATAGGTTTTTGATTTTTGATAATGGTATTAAAATAAGTAATGAAAGCGAAAAAGTTTCGGTTATTCAGACGCCTTTTAGAAATAATCTCACAAGAAATTTTTTGTTATACAGGAAATTGATCAATAATTCTGATAAAATTATTTTACACAGCTTACACTTTCTAAATTTACTTTTATTTTTTCCATTTAAATGGAAAATAATCTCATGGGTAATTCACGGTGCTGATTTATATGGAAGATTAAATAAATCGAAACAATCAATATTTGAAAAATTAGTAATCAGTTATTTCGACAGGCATATTACACATATTGAGGGAGACGCAAGGTTAGCTAATGAAGTGTTTGGTTCAAATGCTAAATTTCATTATTCCCCAATGTACCTGAGTAATGTTGTTGAAACAGCGAATTTTAGAATTTCAAATTTAAAAGACTCTGATTATACATTGCTTTTGGGAAACAGTCTGAGTAAAAATAATAATCATATTGCTGTATTAAAAAAACTTAAGGCTCACGATAACCAATTAAGTAAAATTATTTGTCCTTTAAGTTATGGAAATGACTTAGCATATAGAGATGAGGTAATTGGTTTGGGACTGAAGCTATTTGGAGAAAAATTTCAACCATTAACCGAATTTATGCCTCGTACTGAGTATGAAAAATTACTCGAAACAGTAGATATAGCATTATTTGATCATTGGCGTCAAGAAGCGATGGGAGTAACACTATCTTTACTAGCCTTAGGTAAAACTGTATATATGAGAAGCGCCACAGAATCTTTTAAATCACTTATAAATAGAGGTTTTAAGGTTTTTGATAATCAAATATTATTTGAAGAAGGTATCAGACAACAAGATGTTATATTAAATAAAAAATTGCTTGAAAAGTATTATGGTATACAAACTCTGAAGCAATCAATAAAATCTCTTTAATATGAAAATAACCCTCATCGCTGGAGCCCGCCCCAACTTCATGAAAATCGCCCCTATCATTCACGCTATTCAAAAGGTACAGTTTGATGGTAAAGATATTAGCTACCGTTTGGTACACACAGGTCAGCATTTTGATGAAAAAATGAGCCATACTTTTTTCACTCAATTGAATATTCCGGAACCTCATGTTAATTTAAATTGCGGAGGAGGCACACAAGCCGAACAAACAGCTGCCATTATGGTCGCTTTTGAAAAAGAATTGATGGAAAATCCTACTGATTTGGTATTAGTAGTTGGTGATGTAACCAGTACCATGGCTTGTAGTATTGTGGCTAAAAAGCTCAACACCAAAGTAGCACATGTAGAAGCGGGTATCCGCTCTGGAGACCTGAGTATGCCAGAAGAAATCAATAGAATTGTAACGGATAGCTTAACGGATTATTTTTTTACGACGACACCTTGGGCAGGAGGAAATCTCTTAAAATCTGGTGTTGCAGCAGATAAAATTTTTTTGGTGGGAAATGTAATGATTGATACGCTTTTGGCTAATCAACACAAATTTGAGGCACCTAAGTTTTGGGAGGATTACCAATTAAAGAAAAAAGAGTATTTTGTAGTAACATTGCACCGACCAGCGAATGTAGATAATGCCGACAAACTGAAGGAGATGATTCACGAAATTACATCTAATGTAAAAGGATTACCTATTGTTTTTCCGATGCATCCAAGAACTGCCAAAATTTACAAAGAATTAGGGATTTCTGCACCTAATTTATTTATTGTTGATCCTTTGGGGTATCATGAATTTAACTATTTAGTAGAAAATGCTTTAGGAGTCATAACAGATTCTGGTGGAATTACAGAGGAGACCACGGTAATGGGTGTTCCATGCATTACATTAAGAGACAATACCGAAAGACCAGAGACCATTGAAATTGGAACGAATGAACTCATTGGTACAGATCCCAAAGCCATAAAGCCAGCGTTAGAAAAATTATTGTCTAATCAATGGAAAAAAGGAAGCATACCTGAGTTGTGGGATGGAAAGGCAGCGGAGAGGATAATTAACTATTTGCTAAATCTATAAAAAATGAATTTAAGTGATATTAAATTGCACATAAGCCAATTAATTGGTAGAAATAAAATTAGAACTTATGTTCATCAACTTATTAAGGTATCGAAATATAGGTTTTATGGAAAAAAAACTGAACCAAAAGTAATCTATTTTATAGATGGATCTAATTATGGTGGAGGACTTACGGATAGGCTTAGACAGATAATGGGTATATATACAATTTGCAAAAGCAAGGGTTATAAATTTGGATTAATTGCTAATCATCCTTTTGAATTATCAGACTATTTAAAACCAAATTATGATTGGTTGGAATCAACCAGTGAACTATCTCGAAATATTTTACATACAAAACCTATTTACCTAGGTTTTAGGTCAAGAGATGAATATTTATCTTTAATTCATCTAAAAAAAAGACAATTACATCTTTGGGGAAGTGTTCATTGGGGATGGTTTGATGAATTGGCTACAGAATGGACGAAATATTTTGGGAGCTTTTTAAACCAAATCCTATAATTACAGAATTAATTAATAAGTATAAAAGCCAATATCATTCTTGGGATTGTATTGTTTTTAGATTTCAAAATTTATTGGGTGATTTTAATGAGCATCAAAGTGCAAATTATGGAAATGTTAAACTTAACCACAATCAACAACAAGAATTAGTTGATATCTGCTTAAAATATGTAAAGAATAGAACTAGCGATTCAAAACATTTCACTTTGGTGTGTGCAGATTCCCAGACTTTTTTGGAGATAGTCAAAAATTTGCCAAATGTATTTGTAATTCCAGGAAAGTTAACTCATATGGAGTATAGTGCTTCAAATGATTTCAATTTACATCTAAAAAGTTTCGTTGACTTTTTTATGATTTCTGAAAGCGATTCAGTAGAAAGTGTTGGAACGGAGATAATGTACCCAACAGATTTTCCTGTTACGGCAGCTGCAATAAGAAATAAGCCATTTAAAAGAGTATTATTAAATTCTAATGAAAAATAAAAAAATATTAATCATCACTGGCGCCTTTTACCCTGCACAAAGTCCGAGATCATTTCGTGCTACGGAGTTGGCCAAAGAATTCTGTCGACAAGGACATCAGGTAACGGTTATGGCACCCTTCAGAGAGGGTACGGATAAATTGGCTCAGGAATATGGTTTTCAGTATAAGTCTTTAGGAATCTTAAACTGGCGCATATTTAACTTTAAAAGTTTAGGCGTAGTAGGCAGATTATACAACAAGGTGGTTAATCGCGTTTTGCCCTTACTTTTTGAATACCCTATGATGGAGTTGTTTTATAAGGTACGGAAGGCTTTAAAACAGGAAAAAAATAGCTATGACCTAATGATTTCTATTGCTGTACCTTATTCAATACACTGGGGCATAGCATCTGTTTGGAAAACGAGTGGCAATAATGTGGCAAAAAAATGGTTTGCTGATTGTGGAGATCCCTATTGTTTGCAAGAAAATGATACATTCCAGTCACCATTCTATTTTAAGTTGGTTGAAAAATGGTTTATGAGGAAAGCCGACTACATTACTGTACCCACAGTAAATTCTTTCAAAGGCTATTTCCCCGAATTTCACTCTAAACTCCGCGTTATACCCCAGGGTTTTCGCTTTGAAGATATTGAAAAACGTGAAACCATAAATGATGGTATTCTTCGCTTTGGTTATGGAGGTGCATTTATTCCGGGTAGAAGAGATCCGAGAGAGTTTATAGCATTTTTAACCTCTTTACCCAAGAGTTTAAAATTCGAATTTCACATATTTACATCTACTCCACAATTTGTGTTACCCTTTGTAGGTGATGATATACGAATTCTGGTTCACCATCCCATTAATCGCAAAGAACTACTAGCGACATTATCTTCTTTTCAGTTTGTTGTTAACTTTGCCAACAAAGGTACGGCTCAAACCCCAAGTAAATTGATTGACTATGTCATAATAGGAAAGCCTATCTTAAATATTGAAACGGGAAGTTTAGATGCCGAAATTATCAAGCAATTTTTACAAGGCATTTATGCGAATGCATTACAGTTGGAAAACGTTGATAAGTACAAAATTGAAAATATTGTTCATTTGTTCCTAAAATTAGTTTAGTTTGAAAAACACCACCTTTACTAAGCAACAGTTTTTTGTTTTATGGTTGATTAATCCATTTATCAGCGCATTGATGCTATTGAGAAACATGAAAGGAGTATCCTCTATGGGACCTTATTTATTGATTTCATTTTTTTTTGGGTTTTCTTTTGTGATGGCCCCGAACTCTGGAGCGGATTCAACGCGTTACGCACAAGAATTAAAGCAGTTGTATGATAGCAAAGTTTCATTTGATGCTTATTTTTCTCAGATATATAGCGAAGAAAGTTCAAAATTGGATATTTATCAACCACTGCTTACATGGCTCGTGAGTCAATTCACTGGAAACTACCAATGGTTGTTCGGGATTTACGCCATAGTGTTCGGATTTTTTTGGTTTAAAGCCATACGGATGGCTAGGTCATTATTACCGGATAGGTTGTCTCTATTTTTCGTTCTTTTAATTTTACTTTTTGCTTTTATTAATCCGATTTGGTCTATCAATGGGGTTCGCATGTGGACAGCGGTGGGTATTTTTTTTTACGGTTTGTTGTTGTTACATTTTATGAATAATAAGAAAGGCTATGTATTTGTTGTACTTCCAATATTTGTTCACTTTTCATTAGTTTTAGCTTTAGCTTTGTATCTTGTATATCGCTTACTGCCCACCAAAAACTTTTTGCTTTTATATGGTATTTATGTGCTTACTTTTTTTATTGGTGAAATGGATTTAGGTGTTATTCGAACTTACTTTAAGTTGTTACCTGGTTTTGTTCAATCAAGGCAAAGTTATTTGGGAGATGAATATGCTGAGGGGTAAAATTAGCTAGTGAGCAATACATTGGTCATATCATAATGTATCGTAACCTGTTTAAATATGTAATCATTAGTATGGTGAGCTGGATATATTTATCTATGTTTTTTAAAAAAGCTAAATCTATTTTAAAATTCAATCAATTTTTTGCCATGGCTTTAATTTTCAGTGCCTTTTCCAATTTGGCCAGTCAGATTCCCTCGGGAGGCAGATTTGCCGTTTTATCTAGTTTATTGGTAGTATTTAGTTTTATTTGGTATTTATCAAGGGAAGTAAATGGGTATTTACCTAAAAGATTTCAATCCATGGCTCAGTTGATTTTGTTGTTTATTGTGGTTGTTCAAATTCGAATTGGAGCAGATTATTTTGGAGCCTTTTTATTTATTGGCAATCCAGTGGTTAATTTATTTATTCAAGACAATACACCACTTATTTACTATATAAAGTCTATGTTTTGATGTATAAAATATTCATTAAAAGTTTTTTAGGAGGAATTAAAGGTAATGTCACCGGTTCTCAACGTATCAAAGATAAACTATTATTCATCGAATCTTATGACCGGAGTGCATACGCACACCATTTTCAGATGCCTTAAAAGTCTTTGCTCTTAAAGGTTTTGAGATAGATAAAAGCCTGTACAAAGATGATGCTTTGACTTCCAGGGCGGACTTGGAAATGCTTTTTAATCTCTTGTTGATTTTTAAAAATGCAAGCGTTCAGCATCCAGTGATAACCGCTAATGCAATTATGGCCAATCTGGATTTTGAAAAAATTAAGAAATCTAATTTTAATGAGTATCATTTTGAGCCTTTTACAGAAACTCTAAAACATTATAGAGCATAAAAGAGTAATGTTTTTATCCAGAGAAGGAATCAATAATAAATTTCTTATTCCTAAAGTTAAAGTAAGTTTTATAAAAAAAGATAATGTTATTTTACATGTTAGTAGTTTGAATAAAGCTCAAAAATGTGTGGATTTGTTAATGCAGATTTGGAAAAAGCCGTATGGTCAAATTAAAGACTGGAAATTTTAGTTATTAGGAGAAGGGCTGAGAAAAAAAATATGGAAGAATTCTGCAAGAAAAAATTCACTCCAGATTTAGTGTTGCAATTTTCTGGAGGCGCTTATGAAGAATTTTTTTTTTTCTTATCCTTTAAAATGGCTTCAAAATTTAATATCCCAAGATATATTCATTCTTACGACCCTTTGCCGGGCTCTACTGATTGGGGTGAAAATGAAATCATACGAAAAGCAACAATTAAAATTTTAAAAAAATACTTTAAAAACGGCAGATAGATTATCTGCTGTCAGTCCAAGAATGGTTGATTATTTTAGAAATTTATACGATTTAAAAGAAACACAAGTAAAAACTGTATATATGCCAATTCATTATTACGATTTACCTCAAGTTCGTAGTAGAAAAATTAAATTTTTATATTTAGGAAGCATTTACGGCAAGAGAAATCCTAAACAACTTTACAGGGTGCTTAACGATATGATGGAGAACAATCCAACTATTGAATTTGTTTTAGCTGGTTCTAAACTAGATAGAAATATTTTAATTGAGCAATACAAAAACTTTGGTTTTGGTTTATAATTTATAGAGTGGACAGATAGTCCCGATCAATTAATACAGGATTGTACGATATTGCTGGATTTAAATTCGAATACTGAAGGCGATGTATTTATTTCATCAAAATTAATGAAATACCTAGGATATAATAAACCCATTTTAGTAATTGGCCATAAAGAAAGCGCCTCTTATGATTTTTCATCTAAGTTTTCGGGTGTGTATTTTGCATCGAATACTCAAAAAGATATCGAAAGTGCAATGAATCACATTTTTGAATCTATTTCAAATGAATTGGTAGGAAAAACAGAAGTTGCTTCCTATTCATTACAGAATATTGTTGAAAATTATATAAACAATTAATTATTTTTAAATGAAAGGTATCATCCTCGCTGGTGGCTCAGGAACTAGACTCCACCCACTCACATTAGCAATATCCAAACAATTGCTACCCATATACGATAAGCCGATGATTTATTATCCGCTTTCTGTATTGATGTTGGCAGGTATTAGAGAAATTTTGATTATTTCTACTCCGCATGATTTACCAAATTTCATCAAATTGTTAGGTGATGGGAGTCAGTTTGGCATCAAACTTTCCTATGCAGAGCAGCCTTCACCAGATGGTTTGGCGCAAGCTTTTATTATAGGCAAAGTATTTATTGGCACTGATGATGTATGTTTGGCGTTAGGAGACAATATTTTCTATGGTGCTGGGCTTAAAAAATTACTTACCGAATCTGTACGAAAAGTACAAGAGCAAAAGCAAGCCGTCGTGTTTGGTTATTACATTGAAGACCCAGAGCGTTATGGAGTGGCTGAGTTTAATGAAACGGGTAAAGTTTTAAGTATAGAAGAAAAGCCCAAAAATCCAAAATCCAATTACGCAGTAGTAGGCTTGTACTTTTATCCAAATTCGGTTGTGCAAGTGGCAGAACAAGTAAAACCCTCTGATCGGGGTGAGCTTGAAATTACTTCTGTGAATCAGCAATATCTTCAGGAAGATAACTTACAATTGCAAATCATGTCGCGTGGTTTTGGATGGCTTGATACGGGCATCCATGAAGCCTTGACAGAAGCCACAGAATTTGTAAAAGCTGTGGAAAAAAGAACAGGATTGAAGATTGCTTGTTTAGAGGAAGTAGCCTTTAGGATGTGCTATATTGATGAAAAAAAATTTAATTCACTTCATATTTTGAACGGAAAAGGTTCATACTCCGATTACTAAAAAAAAATATTTAAAAATTGAAAAAAAATAGCTATTTTGGGTGCGAGTTATTTGCAAGTTCCATTAATAAAGAAAGCAAATGAAATGGGCTTAGAAACGCACGTTTTTGCTTGGGAAGAGGGCGCTATTGGTAAGGATATAGCGGATTATTTTTATCCAATTTCAATATTGGATAAAGTTGCAATCTTAGAAAGATTTAAAAAGATTGATATTCATGGAATTACAACCATTGCAACAGATATTGCAATGCCAACGGTAAACTTCATTGCAAATGAGCTTCATTTAGTTGGTAATTCATTAAAAGCAACTTTAATTTCTACCGACAAGTATGAAATGAGAAAAGCCTTGTCATCAAAAAACATTCCTTGCCCAAGATTTAGTTTTTATGAAGTAAATAGTTTTAAAAATAATGAAGTTTTTGAATTTCCTCTTATTGTTAAGCCAACCGATAGATCAGGCTCTCGTGGTGTCACAAAAGTTAATGATATTATTGGAGCGAATATAGCAATAAGAAAAGCTTTAGATAATTCAATTAATAAAAGAGTAATTGTTGAAGAGTTTATAGATGGTATGAGAGAATTTTCAGTTGAATGTATTAGCTACAAAGGAGATATCTATCCTTTAGCAGTTACGGATAAAGTTACAACAGGAGCTCCCTATTTTTGTGAACTTGAACACCATCAACCAGCTCAAATAACAGACGAATTGAAAACGAGAATATTTCAATTAACTATTAATTCTCTCAAAGCCTTGGGTCTAGAAAATGGAGCATCACATACCGAAATAATTTTAGATAAAAATGATAATCTTCATGTTGTAGAAGTAGCAGGAAGAATGGGGGTGATTTTATTGGTAGTCATCTAGTGGAGCTATCAACAGGTTTTGATTTTTTGCGAGCTACTATTGATGTTGCTTTAGGCAACTTTGATTTTGATAAGTATTTTAATAGGTTAAATAATAGATTTTCTGGAGTTTGTTTTTTAAGCGGACAACAAGGGAAAATAGTAGAAATAGTGGATAATTCTGAGGAGTTTTTAGAAGTAGTATATTGTGAATCTTTAAGTAAAATAGGAGATATAGTTGAAGGTATTGTTGACGGTTCAGATAAAAGATTAGGTGTAATAATTTATTCATCAAATACTCCAAAGCCAATTATTAATCCAAGCAAGGTATTAAATATTGTTATCAATAGATATGATTAAAGTTTTAGCAATAATTGGTTCTGGACATCTTGGACAACAAATTGCATATTACGCAATATCTGATGGCCACTTCGATAAAGTTGTTTTTTTTGATGATTATAACACAGATTCCTATATAAAAGGTCATAAAATATTAGGTACTACATGTAATGTTTTAAATGAATATAAAAAAGGAAATTTTACTGATTTAATTATAGGTATTGGATATAAACATATGTTGAAAAGAAAATTATTTTTTGAAAAATTTAAAAATATTATTCCATTTGCTTCAATAATACACTCTTCTTGCTGGGTAGATAAAACGGCAATAATTGAAGAAGGATGTGTGATTTATCCTGGCTGTATAATTGAACCTAACGTATTAATAAAAAGCAACACTATTTTAAATATTTCTTGTAGCATAGCTCACGATTCAATCATCGGTTCACATTCTTTTTTTCACCAAGAGTAGCTATTGCAGGATTTGTAAAATCAAATGAGTGCTGTATTTTTGGCATAAATTCGCTTGTTATTGATAATATCAATATTACAGATAATGTTCAGTTAGGAGCTGGAACTGTCGTAATAAGCAATGTTGACAAAAAAGGACTATATGTTGGAAATCCACATAGATACATTAGATAAATTATGATACCATTTAACAAACCCTCCTTTCAGGTAAAGAAACCCATTACATAGAAGATGCGGTTAAATCAGGAAAAATTTCTGGAAACGGAAAATATTCCCAAAAATGTCAAAAGTGGTTTGAAGAAACCTATGAGTTCAACAAATGTTTGCTAACCACTTCTTGCACAGATGCACTAGAGATGGCGGCTATATTAATAGACATTCAGCCTGGAGATGAGGTAATATTGCCATCTTATACCTTTGTTAGTACCGCCAATGCTTTTGTATTGCGAGGAGCAAAATTGGTGTTTGCTGATAGTAGAAAAGATCACCCAGGTATAGATGAAGCGTCAATAGAAGCGTTGATTACCCCTAAAACAAAAGCTATCGTACCGGTTCATTATGCGGGTGTGGCGTGTGATATGGATATCATTATGGATATAGCACAAAAGCACGGTCTTTTTGTAGTGGAAGATGCTGCACAAGCCATAGATAGTTTTTATACAGGTAGAGATGGGGTAAAACGTGCCTTGGGTAGTATTGGTCATTTAGCAGCTTTTTCTTTTCATGAAACTAAGAATATTATTTCTGGCGAAGGAGGTATGCTAGTAATAAACGATATGCAGTTTGCTGAACGAGCGGAGATTATTTGGGAAAAAGGAACGAATCGCTCATCCTTTTTTAGAGGTGAAGTAGATAAATACGGCTGGGTAGATGTAGGAAGTTCATTCTTACCATCAGAAATTATAGCAGCCTTTTTATGGGCTCAATTAGAAAATTTAGAAAAGATACAAAAAAGGAGATTAGAAGTTTGGAACGCATATAATGATAGTCTAAAATTATGGGCTGCAGAAAATCAAATTGATATGCCACATATTCCTGATTTTGCTACAAATAATGCACATATGTTTTATATGGTTTGTAATTCAATTGAACAGCGTACTAGATTAATCGATTACATGAAAAAACTTGGTGTTCAATCAGTATTTCACTATGTAAGTTTGCATACTAGTATTTTTTATCGAAATAAACATGATTATAGAATACTGAATGAAACAGACAGATATGCAGACACATTGGTCAGATTGCCATTTTATTATGAGTTGAATGAACAAAAAATTATAGAATTAATTTTAAAATATAAATAATGTCTGAACAAAAAACGTTTACAATTTTTACTGGTACTTATAATTCGGGTAATCACATACAAAAGGTTTTTAAAAGCTTAATTAATCAATCATTTACTGATTATGAATGGATAGTTATAGATGATAATTCGCAAGATGATACACCACAAACATTAAATAAATTCATTAAAGAGCATCCTGAGTTAGATATTACATTCATAAAAAATAATAAAAACCAAGGTGTTGCATTAAATAGAATTAGAGCTCTTGAAATAGCTAAGGGAAAATATTTTACTAGTTGGGATCACGATGATGAACAAAATGAAAATCAACTTAATTTATTTAATCAACTTTTTGAAAATCATAAGGATAAAAAGATTGGATTTATATTCGCTAAGTGCCAAAATCAGTTAGGTCAATTATTAGGTAAGAGATTTCCAAAAGATGTTTTCATTTCAAATTATATTAAAATTCATAATGAGTATTTTATAAATAATATAGAAAAAGGTATTATAACAGAACATCAAGGTTGTATGCCAACCGAGCTTAATAGAAAATTGTTGAGTGAGATAACTTCTAATCCAAACAAGTATGGTAAGTGCTCAACTGATGGAGGAGATTTATGGGGTTTGTGTGCCTATTTAGGATACGATTCAATTTTTACAAATTTTATTGTAAGAAAATATTTTGTAAATTTCGGAGAACGTGTAACTATGTCATCTGCATCAAGATTGTCTATTACAGAAAAAAATTATTATTCAAAACTACTATGGGTAAACTATTTTAACTCTAAATTAGGAATATCAGAAATAAAATGGAAACTAAGGACGCTATTTGCAGTATCCTTATATGGTATAATGTCAGGGTTTAATTTTTGGAAGATTTTGACAGATGTAAAAAAATCACATTATAAATTTTTAACAATTTTATTTATATTTCCAGCCAGAATTCTGAGTAAAAAATATTCAAATAATTAATTTTTTGAAATAATATAAGTAAATTAACTTAATGTAAACTTTTACTTAGAACGCAGACTAAAATATGAATTAAAAAAACAATATACAATTAATAAAGTGTGTTTTTAATAGTTATTTGACTTAAAAATTAATATATTTAACCGTTGGGTGAAATTAAATTAATTGATTTTTGATTTTATTTATTGGTCTATCAAAGATAAACTTATTGATATATTGAACAAGAGATAGTGCGGTTATTTTGGCTAAAATCCTTGTTTTAAATCCTTCAAAAGTTTTAGCATAATTTCTTCTAATCAAGAATTGGTCGCATAGTTGGGAAAACAATGTTTCTATTCTTTTTCTGGATTTTTAAATATGTACGGTTGTGATTTATAATTCAGTTGATTCATTCTTTTTGGCGTTTCCAATCTAAAATTTACCGATTGAAATAAATCTAGCTGAATGCTTTCTGATATACATCCTCTATCCCCAAGCAACACACAATCAGACATTTGTTGTTTTATGTTTTTCAAAAAATGAACATCATAAACTTCTGCTTTGGTAATATCTAATGAATGAAAAACACCAGTAACAGAACAAACAACATGAAGTTTGTATCCGAAAAACCAATTGTTTTGGGAAGCACAAAAACCTTTTGACGGAGCGCTTTCAAATTCTTCTTTACAGATTTTTATTCTACTATGACGAGAAAATTTACATATTTCAAGCGGCATGCTATCAACAATAAAATAATTTTCGAATTCCAAAAATTCTCTAGCTAATTTGGTTCTAATTTCTTCTGAAAATAAAAACAATTTTCTTCTTCTTTTATTGAACTGACTTCGCTCAATTAAATTTGGAATTTCAGCTTGATTTATCTGCTTAAACAATGAATTTTCACTGTCAATGGACATGAATTCAGCTGTTAGACTCAAAGCAACAACCTCTAAATCAGACATTTTTGCTTTCTTCCAACTCCTGATTTATAAATTAACTCACAATTCAAAGAACTTTTAACTTCTAAAACTCTTAAATAATTTTTTACTATATTTGACATAGATATTGTTTTGTTTGGCGACATCAAGATACTGAATTTCAGTATCTTGAGCAATATCTAAACCGTTTTTTTTAACTCTAATTCTCTCTTTTTTCTCTCAAATAATTACACCCAACGGGTTATATTTTTCAAATTATTTGATTTTAAGGGTTAACAAATTTGTTAATACTTAAATAATTTAAATACCGATGACACTCTTGTTTACAGATCTTTGAGAAATTACCTTAAGTAAATTTATTTTAATTATATATTATGATAAAAAATATTATGAAAAATCTCTCCAACCTGCCTGGTTGGCGAACCAATAGAAAAATAGTAGTGATTGAAAGTGATGATTGGGGCACGATTCGTATGTCATCAAAAGAAGCTTTTAACTCACTATTAAAGAAAGGATACCCAGTTGATCAGTGTCCATATAATAAACATGATGCTTTGGAGAGTAATCAGGATTTAGAAATGCTTTTTGATGTATTGAATAGTGTTAAAGGAAACGATGGTAACCCAGTAATCCTAACGGCAAACAACATAGTCGCCAATCCTGATTTTGAAAAAATTAAGAAATCTAATTTTAATGAGTATCATTTTGAGCCTTTTACAGAAACTCTAAAGCATTATCCAGAGCATGATAGAGTAATGGATTTATACAGAGAAGGAATCAATAATAAATTAATTATGCCACAGTTTCATGGTAGAGAACATTTAAATGTAACACTTTGGATGAAAGCTCTTCAAAGAAAATCAGAAGACGAAATGTTAGCTTTTGATTTAGGTATTTTTAGTTCAAAAGTTGCTCAAAAGTATGGATACCAAAATGAATATATGGATACATTTGATTTTAAAAAATTAAAAGAATTAGAGTTTCAAGAGAAAGCCATTATTGAAGGGTTAAAACTATTTAAGCATATATGGAATTTTGATTCAGAAAGTTTTATTGCACCTTGCTACATTTGGCATTCACAACTTGAAAAAGTTTTAAAAGAAAATGGAGTAAAATACATTCAGGGGTTAATAAATCAGTTTGAACCAAGAGAGGGGGATTCTTGGTCCTATTCCAAAAAATATCACTATCAAGGTCAAAAAAATAGTTTAGGACAAAGATATTTAATTAGAAATGCGTTTTTTGAGCCAACGATTAATCCAAGATTTGATTGGGAGTCTGATTGCCTAAAAAGAATTGATTTAGCTTTTAAATTTAGAAAGCCTGCAATTGTTTCATCACATCGTCTAAATTATATGGGATATTTAAACCCCAAAAATAGAAGTGAAAATTTATTGAAATTAAAATTTAAACCAAAA